>NZ_JALQDC010000012.1:0-263014 GCF_023631445.1 Caballeronia sp. GAWG1-5s-s
CCCCCCCCCCCCCCCCCCCCCCCCCCCCCCCCCCCCCCCCACCCCCCCCCCCCCCCCGCCGCCGGCGATACGCGCGTGCGTGGTGCCTTGCGCGTCGTGTTCGATGAGGGCGCTCGCGATCAGGTCGGGCTAGCAATCACGCGCAAGCCGAAACTCGACGAGCCGCGTGCATCGTTGCGGTTTAGATACGTCGTCGCCGGCGACGACGAGCAACTCTCCGTGGCTCATTGCGGCCAGTTTTGACAGATGAGCGCTGATACCCTCGTTCTTTTCGTTGCGGTTGAGGTGACCCGGTGCGGACCAGCATAGCGGCGCACGACGTCAGCCATCACGTCGACGGATCGGCCGGGGAGCAATTGTCCGACGCAATGATCTCGAGGGACGAATAATCCTGGGCAAGCACGCTTTCAAGCGCATCCGCGATCAGATCCTTCTGACGGTGGGCGACGAGCAGCACCGAAACAAGCAGGCGTCGATCGGAGGGGGCGGAATCCGGTAGATCATCAGTCATCAAAGTTGGGCATAGGTTCGGCGATTCGTCGTCAGCTCAGCAGCTCTCGATATAATCATGCCTAGCCGCAAAAGCTGAGTTTCGGCGGCGGTGTTTCGTGACCTACGCGCCGTGCCAATCCATCTGGTTCCTTCAACAATCTTGACCCTTACTAAGTCGCTACTGAACATCGTTGGGACTGCGGCGATTGTGTTATCGCCGGCCTTGATGCTGTCGATCAAAGGAGGGACCGGGTACTGCTTCTTTATGGTGCTCACGCTGTCGCTCATCCATCTGCGGTGTCAGGGAAATCGTCGCGAAGCGGCGCGCCTGTGGCGGGCTCATCGCTGGTTCCTGATGTCGCTGCTTGGGCTGCCGTGTCTGGTGCTGTTCCAGATTCTCGTCACGCGTACAGGCAAGTTTCCCGACCTCGATCCGTTGCTGCGCCTCGCGCTTTCGATTCCGTGCTTCTTTTTTCTTGCGTCCTTGCCGTCGCGCCAACTACGGCTAGTGCAATGGGGGTTCGTCGCCGGCGCGCTCGCGACGGGCGCATGGGCCATCTACGCGACGTTCCACCCGGAGGTCTGGTATGGGCCGGGGCGTCTCGGGAATTCCTTCACGAATCCGATTCCGTTCGGCGACACTGCACTTTTGTTGGCGTTTCTCTCAATTACGTCGATTCGACGTACCGAGACCCCCGTGCAACTTGCGGAAGTCGCGATCAAGCTCATCGCCCTCATCGGCGGCATGTACGCATCCTATCTTTCTGGATCACGAGGCGGCTGGATTGCACTCCCGCTGTTGCTCTGGTTCGCCATTGCCGGAGAGCACTGGCTCGCGGACCGGCGAGCGCGCTTCGTACTCGCCGCGGTGCTGGTTGGCTGCGCGATTGCGGCGACGTCGACGCATGGAGTTCGAACGCGGCTCGCTGCAATTAGCGCGGATCTGCAGGAGATGAGCGAAGGTAACAGCAAGACGTCGACGGGCGCTCGGCTGGACCTGTGGCGCGCGTCGGTGCGACTGTACTCCGCGCATCCCGTTCTAGGCGTCGGGAGGGGCAGTCTCGAACACGCTCTCGGAACGCTCGCCGCGCGTGGCGAGGTTCCGAGGTTTGTCGTCAATGGGCGCGCGCATAGCGAGTTCTTCTCGGTCCTCGCTGAGATGGGCAGTCTCGGCGTTGCTGCGCTGCTGACCTTATATGGCGCGACCTTCGCCACCTTCTGGCGTGCGCGTCGCAGCGCTGATCCGGAAACCGTCGCCGCCGCCTATCTCGGGCTGTCGCTCGTTGGCTCGACAATTCTCTACGGGCTCACGATAGACGTGCTGACACTCGTAATGAACGCTGCCTTTTTCGGGCTCACGTCGGTCACGTTGCTCGCGTGGATCGAGGCGCGCGGAAAGGAGCTCGTGGCGGCCGGCCGCTGAGTGCTTCAGCGCGCGGGGCAGACGTCGGCCTTCTGGCGGGCATTGCGCTAGAATCGATTTCAATCTCTGTGCCGACATCTGTGCGACCTGTGCGGACCACCGTGAAATCCTCGCTGTCTTTCACCCGTCCCTCGCGGACCATTCTCATCGCGTGTACCCAACGTATCGGCGACGTCCTTCTTGCGACGCCGCTCGTTCGTTCAAGCGGCAATGGCCAGATGTTCAGATCGGCATGGTCGTCTTTCGTGGCACCGAAAGCGTGCTTGAAGGAAATCACGACATCAGGAACGTAATCGCAGTCGAGCGGCGCGCCACGTTTAGCGAGTGGCTCGCTATGCTTCGGTTGTGGCGTCGGTATGACCTGTCGTGCGCGGCGATCAGTTCCCACCGCGCACGAACTTATGCATGGATCGCGGGCCGCAAGCGGATCGGGCTCGTCGATTCACAGCGAATCAAGCGCTCGCACGAATGATGTTGCATGGGATTGTGCCCGACCGCCGGGCGATCCACTCACACCGTCGCGGTGGCCTGTCGCTCGCGACGCTCCTTGGCGTCGCCCCGATGCCTGAGTTGGTGGCGCCGTCGGGCATTGATCCGCGGCGCCGCGAAATTGTGCGCGCGCGCCTGACTGCGCCGCCTGCAGCGCGGGACGGGCAGCCGCTCGCTGTCGTGCATCCTTCGCCGCGTTACCGCTACAAACAGTGGCGCGTCGACGGCTGCGCCGACCTGGTCCGCTGGCTGCGCTCGCAAGGCTATTTGGTAGCGCTGACGGGCGGCCCAGGCGAAGCCGAGCGCGCCTATGCTCATGAGGTGATAGCGGCGGCGGGCGAGCCGCTGGTGAACTTCGTCGGGGAACTGAGCCTCGGCGAGACGGCCGATCTGATCCGCGAAGCGAAGCTTTTTGTCGGTCCGGATACGGGCGCGACCCACGTGGCTGCCGCATGCGGGACACCGACGCTTGCGCTCTTCGGGCCGTCTGATCATCCTGTGCGCTGGGGCCCGTGGCCGCAGCACTGGCCGGCTAGCGAGGTGCCGTGGCCGTTGCACGGCTCAGGACGTCGCGGCAACGTGTATCTCCTGCAGGGCGACGGCGACTGCGTGCCATGCGGGCACGAGGGGTATGAGCGCCACATCGAAAGTACGAGTGATTGCTTGACAGCGCTGCCGGTATCGCGGGTCGTAGGCGCCGCCGCAGAGTTGCGGCATCGCGGCACCGCACCATGATTCGTCCACGCCGACCAGTGTACCGTTGTCGACCACCGTCTTCGCCAGTACGGCCGGTTGGCGACTTTTCATACGGCGTCCATATCTATGGTTTCTCCGTGCAGGACAGCCTGACCGCGGCGACACCTGGCCGCAGGTTCGTTACGCAGATCTCCCTGCCGCTGCACCCCCTGTCACTGGTATTGGGGGCGGTTCCTCTGGCTTTGCGTCGCCAACCGCGCGTAACTTAAGCCTGAAGCCGCGTCTGCCCCCGAGCAAGAATGTGCTTCTGCTGTTTATCGCACCGCTGAGAATCCGTATCGCGCGGTCAACCGGCCGAATACAGCTAGTAGCTTGTTGACGCTCAGAACATGGTTTGCTGCAACGTTGAAGCCTCTACCCCGCTTGCCGACAAAGTGTCCTGTGTATAATCCCTTGTGAACCTTCGCCGTTGTCGTCTTGCAAGCTCGGGATCAACCAGATGGTCGGTCCCGTGAGGTAACACCCGACTCCGCTGTCGGGTGTTAGGGAATAGTTGCTAACTGCTTAGCGAGCCGTTTTCTCTGATGCGATCGCTTGTCGTCGTCAATTCTGAGGTGGACGCGGTCTTCGTACCAGTTTTTGGTGAAAGCGTGCCGCCTGGCGCCGATATTGAGACAAGCAACAGGATGAGAGCAAAATGAAAGCCGTACTGCTTGCGGGTGGCCTCGGCACCCGAATTTCAGAGGAAACATACTTGAAACCCAAGCCGATGATCGAAATCGGCGGTCGGCCGATTCTCTGGCACATCATGAAGATCTACTCGGCGCACGGCGTTAACGATTTCATCGTGTGCTGCGGCTACAAAGGGTACGTCATCAAAGAGTACTTCGCGAACTATTTCTTACATATGTCGGACGTGACGTTCGACATGAGCGACAACAAGATGCAGGTCCATCAGAACAACGCGGAGTCGTGGCGCGTGACTCTAGTGGACACGGGCGAGCATACTCAGACTGGCGGCCGACTAAAACGTGTCAAATCTTATCTAGGCGACGAAGACTTCTGCTTCACCTACGGTGACGGCGTGGGGAATGTCGATATCACGAAGCTGATACAGCATCACCGCAATGGCGGCAAGCTCGCTACGCTTACTGCAACGCAACCGCCCGGACGTTTCGGCGCGCTCGACATGCGGGAAGGTCTCGTGCGCAGCTTCAAGGAGAAGCCGGTCGGCGACGGTGCGTGGATCAACGGCGGCTTCTTCGTGTTGTCGCCGAAGGTCATCGACTATATTGATTCAGATGAAACCGTCTGGGAAGGTCAGCCCATGGAGCGTCTCGCGCGCGAAGGGCAGATGCAGGCGTGGCAACACCATGGATTTTGGCAGCCGATGGACACGCTGCGCGACAAAAATCATCTCGAAGATCTGTGGAAGTCGGGCGAGGCGCCGTGGAAAGTGTGGGCATGAGCGTGGGTATCGATCAGTCTTTCTGGCGCGGCAAGCGCGTTTTCGTCACCGGACATACTGGCTTCAAGGGTAGCTGGCTTTGCCTGTGGCTGCAGCAAATGGGCGCGACGGTCATGGGCTACGCACTGCCCTCACCTACAAAACCGGCCATGTTCGAAGCGGCGCGCGTCGCGGAAGGCATGACGTCGATCATCGGCGATGTGCGCGATTTAGATCATCTGTCGCGCTCGCTCGCTGAGCATGAGCCTGAAATCGTACTACATCTGGCGGCGCAACCGTTGGTGCGACTGTCATATCGCCAGCCGGTCGAGACGTATTCGACCAACGTGATGGGCACGGTCCACTTGCTTGAAGCGGTGCGGCGCGCGCCCTCGGTGCGCGCGGTCGTCAACGTGACGAGCGACAAGTGCTACGAGAACCGCGAGTGGGTCTGGGGCTATCGCGAGACGGAGCCAATGGGAGGCTTTGACCCGTACAGCAACAGTAAGGGCTGCGCCGAACTCGTAACGGATGCATTCCGCAACTCGTATTTTCACCCCGAGAAGTTCGCCCAACATCGCGTCGCGCTGGCGAGTGGACGCGCGGGCAATGTCATCGGCGGTGGCGACTGGGCGGAGGACCGCCTGATCCCCGACATGATGCGCGCGATCAACGCGAGTGTTCCCGTCGAGATTCGCAATCCGCACGCAATCCGCCCGTGGCAGCATGTCCTGGAACCGCTGAGCGGCTATCTGCTGCTGGCGCAACGTCTGCACGAAGAAGGTGCGAAATTCTGCGGCGGCTGGAACTTCGGTCCGCACGACACGGATACTCAGGCGGTCCAGTGGATTGTCGAGCATCTTGTCGCCCAATGGGGCGACGGTGCCGCTTGGCGTCGCGATCCCTCGCAGCAGCCGCACGAAGCGACTTATCTGAAGCTGGATTGTTCGAAAGCGAAGAGCCTGCTGGGTTGGTCGCCGCGACTCACGCTGTCGCAAGCCATCGACTTTGTCGTCGACTGGCATAAAGCCTATAGAAAAGACGCCGACATGCGCGCGTTGTCCCTTTCACAAATCGAGACTTATCAAGCGAAATGAATCAGAGTAAAGAGCAGCTCCGCGAGCAAATCATCCAGCTGGTCGGTCAGTACGGTGCTCTCTCAACAAAAGCGCCGGACTTCGAACCCGGCGTCACCACCGTTCCGCCTTCGGGCAAAGTGATCGGTTCGCGCGAACTCGAACTGATGGTCGAAGCCTCGCTCGACGGCTGGCTCACGACTGGCCGTTTCAACGAGCAATTCGAGCAACGCCTGGCGAAGTTTATCGGCGTGAAGCATCTGATCACGGTCAACTCCGGCTCGTCGGCGAACCTCGTCGCATTCTCGACTTTGACTTCACCAAAGCTCGGCGACCGCGCGATCAAGAAAGGCGACGAAGTGATCGGCGTGGCCGCAGGCTTCCCAACCACGGTCAACCCGATCATCCAGTTTGGCGCAATTCCGGTGTTCGTCGATGTCGAACTCGGCACGTATAACATCGATGCATCGAAGATCGAAGCAGCGATCAGCACGAAGACTAAAGCGATCATGCTGGCGCACACGCTCGGCAACCCGTACAACCTCGAAGTAATAACGGCACTGTGCAAGAAGCACAACCTGTGGCTCGTGGAAGACTGCTGCGACGCGCTCGGCTCGACCTACGACGGCCGCATGGTCGGGACGTTCGGCGACATCGGCACGCTGAGCTTCTACCCCGCTCACCACATTACAATGGGCGAAGGCGGCGCTGTCTTCACGAACGACCCGGACCTGCGTCTGATCGCTGAATCGTTCCGTGACTGGGGACGTGACTGCTACTGCCCGCCGGGAAAAGACAACACCTGCGGCAAACGTTTCTGCTGGAAGCTCGGCAACCTGCCAGAAGGCTACGACCACAAGTACACGTACTCGCACCTCGGCTACAACCTTAAGATTACCGACATGCAAGCCGCCTGCGGTCTCGCGCAGCTGGACCGCGCAGCCGAATTTGTCGAGGCGCGCCGCCGCAACTTTGCGTATCTGAAGAACCGTCTCGCTAGCTGCGCCGAGCTCCTGATCCTGCCGGAAGCCACACCGAGTTCGGACCCATCGTGGTTCGGTTTCCCAATCACACTCAAGCCCGAAGCCGGCCTGCGCCGGGTAGACATGCTGACTTATCTCGATCAGAACAAGATCGGCACGCGCCTTCTCTTCGCCGGCAACCTGACGCGCCAGCCGTACATGATCGGTCGCGAGTATCGCGTGTCGGGCGAGCTAACGAACACCGATATCATCATGAACGATACGTTTTGGGTTGGCACGTTCCCGGGCCTGAAGGAGCCGCAGCTTGAATATATCGCCGAGAAGATCGAAACGTTCCTCGGCGTGAACTTCTGAGATCGAGAAACTCAATCGACCAGTAGACGCCATTGACAATATGCTGAGCAAGCTAAGAACCGCTCTGAAGTGCGATCGCGAGACGCGTAACAAGATGTTGCGCTATCTCTTCATCGGCGGTTTCAACACCGCGTTCGGGTATATCGCCACAGTCGGGCTTTACTATCTGCTGCGGCCGCATCTCCACATCGTGGTGATCGGCCTGATTGCCAACGTCGTCTGCATCACCGAATCATTCACCACTTACAAGCTTTTCGTGTTCAGATCGCCCGAACACTGGATGCGCGAATACATGCGCTGCTATGTCGTGTACGGCACGAGCGCGATCATTGGCATTGCCGGACTGTGGCTGTTGGTAAACGTGCTCGGCATTCCCTTCTGGCTGGCGCAGGCGTTACTCATGGTCATTAGCGTGGCCATTTCCTATGCCGGACATGATCGATTCACCTTCAAGAAATTACAGCGTGGATGAGCGACAAAAAACTGATTAGCATCGTTGCGGGATGTTTCAACGAGCGCGACAACATCGCCGAACTTCATCAGCGCATCACGGCTGTCATGGCCCAATTGCCGGAGTACGACTACGAGATTCTGCTGATCGACAACGCATCAACCGACGGCACGGTAGAGGTCATCCGGGAAATCGCGGCATATGACAAGCGCCTGCGCGCGATCGTCAACGTGCGCAACTTCGGGCATATCCGCTCGCCGTATCACGCTCTGCTCCTCGCTCAGGGCGATGCGGTGATCGGCATGGCGTCCGATCTCGAAGACCCGCCCGAACTCATTCTCGACTTCGTGCGCAAGTGGGAAGAAGGTTTCAAGATCGCCATCGGCGTGCGCCGCAAGCATGAAGAACGCGGTCTGATGCCGCTGATGCGCAAGGCTTACTACAAGCTCATCACGCGCATCTCCGATGTCGATCAGGTGCGCAATTTCACCGGCTTTGGTCTGTACGACAAGGCCGTGATGAACATCCTCCGGCAGATCCAGGACCCGTATCCGTATTTCCGCGGCCTGATCTGCGAGATCGGTTACGCGCGCGCCGAAGTGCCGTTCGACAAGCCGGTCCGCAAGCGCGGCATCTCGAAGGGCACGTTCCTCGTCTATCTGGACAGCGCGCTGCTTGGCATTGTCAATCACTCGAAGGCGCCGCTGCGTCTCGCGACGATGATCGGCATCACCATGAGCGCGCTGAGCTTTCTCATCGGCATCTACTACTTCGTGCGCAAGCTGCTTGCGTGGGATGAGTTTCAGATGGGAATCGCGCCGCTCGCGATCGGCCTGTTCTTCTTCATGGGCATGCTGTTCTTACTGCTCGGCCTGCTCGGCGAATACGTCGGCCTGCTCGTGACGCATACGGTGAAACGGCCGATGGTCGTCGAACGCGAACGTATCAACTTCGACGAGAACAGCGTATGACGCCTACCACTCCGCAGGGCTACACGCTGTTTGAGACCGACCTGGAACTGGCGGCGTCGCTGCTCGAAGACGATCTGCGCCAGTTGAACGATGCGCATATGTTCATCACTGGCGGCACCGGATTCTTTGGCATCTGGCTGCTCGAATGCCTGCTGTGGGCGAGAGAGACGCGCGGCCTGAAACTGCGCATGACGGTGCTGAGCCGCTCGCCGGAGGCGTTTTTGGAGAAGCGCGCCCCGCATCTGCGCGAACGCGACGGCCTGAGCTTCCTCGCGGGCAGCCTGACGACTTTCGAGCCGCCTGCCGAAACGGTCACGCATATCCTGCATTTGGCGTCTGAAACGAACGTCGAACAGTCGTCCGACTGGGCGCAGCGCCACCTGCATGCGGCCATCGACGGGACGCGTCGTCTGTTAGACATGGCGGCGCAGCATTGCACGGAAGCCGTGCTCGTCACGACCTCGGGCGCTGTGTATTCGCCGATGGATTCCGTCGTCGATAACCTGTGCGTGGAAGGACCGGCGGGCGTCGCCGACTACGCCTCTGAGCGCACGGTCTACGGCGAGGCCAAGCGCATGATGGAAGTGATGACCTCGGTGGCCGCGCGATCGCACGGCTATCGCGCGCTGATCGCGCGATGCTTCGCGTTCGTCGGCCCGTACCTTGCTCTCGATAGCAATTACGCGATCGGCAACTTCATGCGCGACGCGCTGATGGGCCGCACGGTTACCGTGGATGGCGACGGCACGCCGTTGCGCTCGTATCTGTACGCGGCGGATCTGGTCGTATGGCTCATGCGGATTCTGGTGCGCGGCCGCACGGGTGTACCTTATAACGTGGGCGGCAACGAAATCGTCTCGATCGGCGAACTGGCGCGACTGACCGCGCGAATCGGCGGAGCGGCGGACGACGTGCTCATCAAGGGCACGCCGGTGCCGGGCGCGAAACCGTCGGCTTATTTGCCGTCGCTCGTGCGCACCGAGTCTGAATTGAAGCTGAAGGTGTCGGTCCCGCTCGAAGAAGCGATCCGGCGCACGATGGAGTGGAACCGGGAACGCATCGCACACAAGGTGTGACGCAGCGCGCGACACTCGACGCAAAACTTCGGTCCGGCCGAAAGTCGAAACAAAGCGGCAAGAATGCTCCGGGGAACGGAGCGAGATCACCTACATTTTTCAGGCAGAGCGAATGGCAATCAGCGTTTCAGACTATGTGTTCCAGCGAGTAGCGGAAGCTGGCGTGAAGGACGTCTTCATGGTGTCGGGCGGCGGCATCATGTATTTGTGCGACGCTCTCGGCCGCTCGGACAAGCTGCGCTACTGGTGTAACTATCACGAGCAGGCCTGCGCGATCGCCGCAGAAGGCTACGCGCGCGTCACGGAAAACCTCGGCGTTTGTCTCGTGACGACCGGCCCCGGCAGCACGAATGCGCTCAGCGGCGTCGCCGGCGCGTTCGTGGACTCGATCCCGGTGCTAGTGATCTCGGGCCAGGTGCGGACCGGAATCATGGCGGACTACAGCTACCAGCGTCAGGTCGGCCCGCAGGAAATCAACATTACGCCGATGACCGAGCCGGTCACGAAGCACACTGTCACCGTGATGAACCCGGAAGACGTGCGCTACGAACTCGAGAAGTGCCTGTATCTCGCGACAGCAGGCCGTCCGGGTCCGGTATGGCTGAACCTGCCGCTGGACATCCAGTCGGCGATGATCGAGCCGGAAAAGCAGCGCACGTTCGTCCCCGATGGCAAGGGCACGCCGGATCTCGATTCCGCCGTCGTTGACAAGATCGCTCAGTTGCTGCTGGCGTCGAAGCGTCCGGTAATCATCGGCGGCAACGGTATCGTGCTGGGTCATGGCCGCAAAGTGTTCCGCGAGCTGGTGGCGAAGTTGCAGATTCCGGCGCTCTCAACCATCAGCGGTATGGACCTCCTGTCGGAAGACAATCCGCTGTTTCAGGGCCGCATCGGGCCGGGCGGTCAGCGCCGCGCGAACTTCGCGCTGCAAAACTCGGATCTGGTGCTGGCGCTCGGCACGAGCCTGTCCATCTCGGCCATCGGCTTCAGCGACAAGTTCGCACCGAAGGCGCAGAAGGTGCTAGTCAATATCGACGCGGGCGATCTGGAAAAGAAGAACATTACGATCGAGCATCCGGTTCTGGCGGACGTGAAGGAATTCATGGAAGCGTTGCTCGCGCGCTTCGAGAAGCAGACCTATCAGCCGACGCAACGCTGGCTCGAAGCCTGCGCGAACTGGAAGCGCGACTATCCGCCGATGCCCGCGCCCGAGCATCTGCAGAAGAATCACGTCGATATCTACGCGGCTTACGACGAATTGTCGCGTCAGCTCGATGACACCGACGTCGTCGTGAGCGGCAACTCGCTCGACGGCTGCATCATCGCTTATCAGAACCATCGCGTGAAGGACGGTCAGGTCGCATTCACGAGCGCCTGCATGGGCGCAATGGGCTGGGACCTGCCGGCGCTCGTCGGCGCGTGCGTGGCAGATGAGCAGACGCGTCGCGGCGTGCTCGTCACGGGCGACGGCAGCGTGCTGTTCAACATTCAGGAACTCATGTTCCTGGCGCAGAACAAACTGAACGCGAAGCTGTTCATCAGCAACAACGACGGCTACCAGTCTATTCGCAATACGCAAAACCGCTTCTTCGACGGCCGTCACGTCGGCACGGACACGCGCTCGGGCGTGGGCAATCCGGACTTTAAGAAGCTCGCGGAAGCTTTCGGCTTGAAGTACATGCTGATCGAGAAGAACGAGCAGTTGCAGGAAAAGATTGCGACGGTGTTCGCGGACAAGGAACCGTGGATTGTTGAGATGCTCGTTTCGCAGGAGCAGCAGCGCTTCCGTGCAAGCTCGTTCCGCAAGCCCGACGGCACGATCGCGTCGCGCCCGATGGAAGACATGGACCCGCTCCTGCCGCGTGACGAACTGGAACGCAACATGACCATGTTCGACAACGACGAGTGAATCCAGTGCGGGCCGGCCTCGAAGTGAGGACGGCTTGCGAAGGTCCGCAGATGCCTGCGGCCGGTTTAACCGCTGACCGGACGGCGGCGCTTCGTGGAAACGAAGCCCGCCGTAGTTGTTTCAAAGCCCCTTCTGCAACGCTCATATCGTCCCGTAACAGATGTCGTTCACCAGCAACCGCCCTTCAATCGAAGCACTGACCAGCCTGCGCGGTATCGCCGCGCTGCTGCTCGTGATTCATCACATGGGTCTGCTGATGCTGCCGCTGCGCGGAACCGTCGTCGCGCCGCCGCTAGAGAAGGCCGGCGTGATCGGCATGACGACTTTTTTCGTGCTAAGCGGATTTGTCATTCACTACAACTATGCTGACCGGCTGGTTGCGCATCGCGCGCGCGGCGTGATTGCGTTTCTGTTTGCCCGTTTCGCGCGGCTCTATCCGCTATATCTGCCGTTCGTGCTCGGCAACTATCTGATCAACATGGGTCGCGCCGCCATGCGCGGCAACTCATTGTCGGCGAGCGCCTATACCGCTGCGTTGCCGGTCAATTTGGCCGGCATGCAGTCGTGGTTCTATTCGACCTTCAACGGCTTCAATCTGACGATCGCGCAGGAACTCGGCAACAACGCGTGGTCGATCAGCGCGGAGCTGTTTCTGTATCTGCTGTTCGTGCCGTTCGTGCTGTACGGTGGCTTCCAGCGCCATACGGTCCGTCGCGGCCTGATGATATGCGTCTTCGCGATGCTCGCCCGCGCCGCCTACACCCGCATTGCGGAAATCGATGCGCTGTCGCATGCGATGTCGCGGCTGCTGGGCGCCGCACACGGCGTCGATCCTTCGCACTGGCTGATCTATTACGCGCCGTACGGGCGCTTCTTCGAGTTCCTCGCCGGCCTCGGCCTCGCGGAAATATGGATGGCGCGCGGCCCTGCCGAAGAATCGGTGTGCGAGCGGCGCATGGCGCGCATCGCGGGAGCGATCGGCTTGCTGTATATCGCGGCATCATTCTGCGATGGCGTCGCCTGGCGGCCCATCAGACTGTTCGATGACTATCGCCTCTACATCGGCTACGCGGTCGCCGTGCCGCTCGCCATCTACGCGATCTGCCGCAGCCGGCGTTGGCTTGGACGGCTCTCGCGCATCGCCCCGGCCTTGTTCATCGGCGAGATTAGCTATTCGGTCTATTTGCTGCACGGCAATTTGTGGCCGTTTTTCATGATCCATCCGACCGGCAGTCTCGCCGCGCAATGGCCGCAGATGGTCTGGCATTCGATCGCGTTTCTGGCGCTCGTCTTCGTACTTTCGTGGCTATCGTGGCGGATCATCGAAATGCCCGCGCGCCGCCGGATCATGACTTTCTACCGTAACGGCATGGCCCCGGCCGCGCCGCAAGCGGCGGACCCACGGGTCGCTGATTCGCCGTCGCCATCGGGCGCCGCAGGCAAGGTAAAGTAAGCATCGCTGCAACATAGAGGAAAGCTCACAATGTCTGTCAATAAACGCATTCTAATTACCGGAGCGGATGGTTTCATCGGTTCGCATCTCACCGAATATCTGGTGGGTGCCGGCTACGACGTCCGCGCTTTCGTCCTGTACAACTCGTTCAATTCGTGGGGCTGGCTCGATCGCGCGCCGGCTGACATCAAGGCATCGCTCGATGTGTTCGCCGGCGACGTTCGCGACCCGCACGGCGTGCGCAAGGCCATGCAAGACTGCGACACCGTCCTCCATCTGGCCGCGCTGATCGCTATCCCCTACTCGTATCATTCGCCCGATACGTACGTCGACACCAACATCAAGGGCACGCTGAATATCGTGCAGGCCGCGCGCGATCTGGGCGTGCGCGTGGTGCACACATCGACCAGCGAGGTCTACGGCACGGCGCGCACAGTGCCGATCAGCGAAGAGCATCCGTTGCAGGGACAGTCGCCGTATTCGGCGTCGAAGATCGGCGCGGATCAGATCGCGCTGTCGTTCCATATGTCGTTCGAAACGCCGGTCGCCGTGCTGCGTCCGTTCAATACGTACGGTCCGCGTCAGTCGGCGCGCGCGGTGATTCCAAGCATCATCACACAGATCGCCACCGGCCAGCGCGATTTGAAGCTCGGCGCCATTCATCCGACGCGCGACTTCAACTTCGTCACCGACACGGTCCGCGCCTTCGAAGCCGTCATGAAAAGCGATGCCGCGCTCGGCACCGTGCTCAACGCAGGCAGCGGCTTCGAAGTGAGCATCGGCGACACCGTGCGCATGATCGCGGAAACCATGGGCGCGGAAGTCACCATCGAAACGGATCAGCAGCGTCTGCGTCCCGAGAAGAGCGAAGTGGAACGCCTGCTTGCCGACAATCGCCGTCTGCGCGAACTGACGGGCTGGCAGCCCGAATTCGGCGGCGTCGAGGGCTTCCGCAAGGGCCTGGCGAAGACCGTCGAATGGTTCACGGACCCGTCGAACCTGTCGGCATACAAGGCAGACCGTTACAACGTTTGATCACGGCGGAACTCAACATGAGCCGAGCATCCAGCATCGTTCAGACCGTGCGCGACGCGTACGATGGTATCGAAGGATTCCTTCCACTGCACGCGCCGGTCTTCGAAGGCAACGAGAGCGCCTACGTGCAGGCGACCATTGAATCCACGTTCGTTTCGTCGGTCGGCGCATACGTCGATCAGTTCGAGGCCATGCTGCGCGACATCACCGGCGCAAAGCACGTGATCGCGACGACCAACGGCACCACGGCGTTGCACATGGCGCTGCTGCTCGCAGGCGTCAATCGCGACGATCTAGTCATCACACAGTCGCTGAGCTTCGTCGCGACGGCGAACTCAATTGCGCATGCAGGCGCGCTGCCGGCGTTCGTCGATATCGACGCCGATTCGTTCGGCCTGTCGCCCACGGCGCTGCAAGCGTTCCTCGAAGGCGAATGCGACATGACGTCGAATGGCTGCGTCCATCGCGCAAGCGGACGGCGCGTGGCCGCCTGCGTGCCAATGCATTCGTTCGGCCTGCCGGCGCGCATCGAAGAGATCGTCGGGGTGTGCGACAAGCACGGCATTCCGGTCATTGAAGATGCAGCGGAAGCGCTTGGCAGCCGCGTAGGCTCGCGTCATTGCGGGACCTTCGGGCAACTCGGCACGCTCAGTTTCAACGGTAACAAAGTCGTGACGACGGGCGGCGGCGGCGCGATTATGACCAACGACCCCGAGATTGCCAAACGCGCCAAGCATCTGACGACGACGGCAAAGGTGCCGCACCGCTGGCGCTTCGAACACGACGCCATCGGCTTCAATTTCCGGCTGCCGAATTTGAATGCGGCGCTGGGCTGCGCGCAGCTGGAACGTCTCGACGACTTCCTCGCTTACAAGCGTGCCCTCGCAGAACGCTACAACGATGCGTTCACGAAAGCCGGCATTCCGTTCGTCACCGAACGTCCGGGCACGACATCGAACTACTGGCTGTGCGCGATCCTGCTGAACGATCGCACCGAGCGCGACGAATGCCTCGAAGTGACCAACGAAGCCGGTGTGATGACGCGTCCGGTCTGGGAACCGCTGCACACGTTGCCGATGTTCTCGTCCGCGCCGCGCGACACGCTCGTCGAAACGCTGCAAGTGGCAGGCCGACTCATCAACATTCCAAGCGGCGTGGTGCGCCGTCCCGTGAAATGAGAGACCTCCTGCTGTTTGGCGGCGGCGGCCACTGCAAGTCCGTTATCGACATGCTCGAAAGCAACGGGCAATGGCGGATTGCAGGCATTGTCGAAGCGCCCGGAAGCGCCACCACCGACGTCCTCGGCTACCCCGTCGTAGGCCATGACGACGATATCACCGAACTGCGCCGCCGTTGCAGCTACGCCGTCGTGACCGTCGGACAGATTCGGTCGCCCGCCATCCGGCAGCGTCTGTTTGCGCGTCTGACGGAAGCCAACTTCGAACTGCCGGTGATCGTGTCGCCGCTCGCGCATGTCGCACGCAGCGCGCAGGTTGGCGCGGGCACCGTGGTCATGCATTACGCGCACATCGGCCCTGCGGCGCGCGTCGGCGTGAACAACATTGTCAATACGCGCGCGGTCGTCGAACATGATGCGGTCGTCGGCAATCACTGCCACATCGCTACCACGGCGGTGCTCAACGGCGCGGTTACAGTCGGCGACGGCACGCTGGTCGGCAGCGGCGCGGTGTGCCGCGAAGGCGTCACGATCGGATCGAACTGTCTGATTGCGATGGGTTCAGGCGTGCGCAAGCCGGTCGCCGACGGCACGCTCTATTTCCGAGAATAATCCCGATGAATACATCTTGCACGGTGATCGCCGAAGCAGGCGTCAATCACAACGGATCGCTGGATCTGGCTTACCAGCTCATCGATGCCGCCGCCGCATCCGGCGCGGACTACGTGAAGTTTCAGACTTTCCGCGCGGAGTCGCTCGTCACGCGCCGCGCACCGAAGGCCGAATATCAGAAGGCGACGACCGGCGACGCCGACTCGCAGTTCGACATGCTCAAGCGTCTCGAACTGCCGCGCGAAGCCTTCGGCGGACTGAAGAAGTATTGCGAGCAGAAGAACATTGAATTCATGTCTACGCCGTTCGACCTCGATGCCGCGCATTTTTTGACCGATCTCGGTATGAAGACCTTCAAGGTTTCGTCGGGGGATCTGACCAACATTCCGTTCATTCGCGAGATCGGGCGCATTGGCAGGCCGGTGATTCTGTCGTCGGGCATGGCGACGCTCGGTGAAATCGAGGACGCCGTGATTGCGCTGGAAGACGTCGGGCTGCCCATCGGCAAGATTACGCTTCTGCATTGCACGACTGAATATCCCGCGCCGCCGGACGAAGTGAATCTGCTGGCGATGAACACCATTCGCGCGGCGTTTCCCGGCGCGATCATCGGCTATTCGGATCATACGCAGGGCATCGACATTCCTGTCGCGGCGGCGGCGCTGGGCGCGCAGGTCATCGAAAAGCACTTCACGCTCGACCGCAGCATGGAAGGTCCCGATCATCGCGCGAGCCTGGAGCCCGGCGAACTGACGGCGATGATCGAGTCGATCCACCGCGTCACGCGCGCCCTCGGCGATGGCCGCAAGCGGCCCACGACGTCGGAGATTCCGAACCGGCTGATCGCGCGCAAGAGCATTGTCGCGGCCACAGCGATTGCGCGCGGCGAACTGTTCTCGGCGGACAACCTGGCGGTGCGGCGGCCGGGCAACGGCACGTCGCCTGCGCGCTGGGACGAAATCATCGGCAAGCCCGCCGCCCGCGACTACGCGCAGGACGATCCCGTCTGATTCATCGCACACGGCGTCGAGGTTTCAAGGAGTCTTCATGCATATTCTCGTCATCGGCTACGGCTCGATCGGCGCGCGTCACAGCCGCATTGCGGCGTCGCTCGGGATGGACGTCGCCTGCGTGTCGGCCAATGCCGATTGTCCGCATCGGCGCTTTGCGCGCGTCGCGGATGCCATCGCGGACTTCGCGCCCGATCGTGTCGTCATTGCAAATCCGACGGCAAAGCACGCGGCCACGCTGAGCGAACTCGCGACGGCTGGTTTTAGCGGCGGCGTGCTGATCGAAAAGCCGGTCTACAGCCGGCATGACGAACAGCCCGAAATCAGCAACATGCGCGCGTATGTGGCGTACAACCTGCGCTTTCATCCGCTCGTGCAGCTTCTGCGCGAACGCATTGCGGCCCGGACGGCGCTGTATTCGGCATCGTTCACAGCGGGCCAGTATTTGCCGCAATGGCGTCCTGCCAGCGATTACCGCCAGTCATATTCGGCGCGTGTAGAAGAAGGCGGCGGCGTGCTACGAGATCTGTCGCACGAACTCGATCTCGCGCTGTGGCTGTGCGGACCGGTGCAGCGCGTGACGGCCATTGGCGGGCATTTCAGCGACCTGGAGATTCAGTCGGACGATGTGTTCTCCCTGCTGTCGGCCAATGACAGATGCCCCTCCGTCATGGTCTCGATCAATTATCTCGATCGCATGCCGCATCGCTCGATCATCGTTAACGGGCCGGGGCTGACCGCCGCGCTCGATCTCGTGCGCGGCTCGCTCGATATCAACGGGGAGACGATACAGCTCACCGTCGAACGCGACCACACGTACATCGCGCAATTGCAGGCCTTCGTTCACGACGACGCCTCGACACTGTGCACCCTCTCGCAGGGCATCGACGTCGTGCGACTGGTCGACGCGGCGGAACAGGCGGCGGCGTCGGGCGTGTGGATCACTCTCTGAACTTCACAACTACACAAGCTAACCATGCGTCGAATCGAACAATTGATGTCGCTGTCCGGACGTACCGCCGTCGTCACCGGCGGTGCGGGCCACATCGGGGCCGCGATGGCCGAAGCGCTCGCCGAAGCGGGCGCGACCGTCGTGCTAGTGGATCGCCAGCGCGATCAGCTTCAGCCGACGGCGGACGGCATCCGCTCGCGCACCTCCGCGCGCGTCGAAACCTTCGAACTCGAACTCGCGGATGAATACGCCGTGCGCGCACTACCCGAACAAGTTGCGCAGCTGTGCGGCGGGCTAGACATTCTCGTCAATTGCGCCGCGTTCGTCGGTACATCGCAACTCGAGGGCTGGGCCGTGCCGTTCGAGCAGCAGAAGACGCCGGCGTGGCGCGCCGCGTTTGAAGTGAACGTGACCTCCGTGTTTGAACTCGTGCAAGCGTCCTTGCCGTGGCTGAAGCGCTCGGGCAAAGGCTCGGTCATCAATATCTCGTCGCTCTACGGCGTGGTGGGACCGGACTGGCGTCTCTACGAAGGCACCGCGATGGGCAATCCCGCCGCCTACGGCGCAAGCAAGGGCGCGCTCATTCAGTTGACCAACTGGCTCTCGACGACGCTCGCGCCGAACGTGCGCGTCAATACCATCAGCCCCGGCGGCGTCTGGCGCAATCAGCCCGAAACGTTCACGAAGCGCTATGTCGAACGCACGCCGATGGGCCGCATGGCGATAGAAGAAGACTTCAAGGGCGCGGCGCTCTATCTCGCGAGCGACCTGTCTGCGTATGTGACGGGACAGAATATCGTCGTCGATGGCGGCTGGTGCGCCTGGTGACATTCGGCGGCGCCCGGCATGGGCGCGCAAATAGCTAAAAGGACTTTGCCGAATGAAGACGGTAAATCTTCTGGGAAGACACTTACCCATTTTTTTGTTGGCGATTTTCGGGGGCACCGCACTCATCGTCTGCAATCCGGGCTACTTCTGGGATGACTGGGTGTGGCTGTTCCAAAGCCCGGCCGACAGCATTCGCATTGGCAAGGAACTCGGCGTGTTCTGGGGCGGGTATCTGACGAATGCAATCAATGCGCTCGCGTACCCTTCTCTCGCCCTGCGCGCTGTCGCGCTGATCACGTGGCTGATCAGCGGTGCGGCAATTTGCTTCGTCCTGCGCCGGACCAACCAGATATCGCGCAGGGAAGCCGTCGAACTGTTTCTGATCTACGCGGCGGCGCATATCGTCCCGATTCGCTTCCTGACGAGCGTCGCGCTGTACAACGTGTATATCGCGGTGTTCTGGTGCGCGACGGCGCTGCTGATCGCCGGACGGCGTGCGACCGGCATGCGCATCGCGAGCGCGGTGCTGTTCTTCTTATCGTTCTATCTGAATTCGCTCATCCTGATGTACGGCCTGCTGATCGCGCTGATGGGGCTTGAAGCGATCCGCCACGCGGTCACCGTGCCGCCGCGAGCCATGTGGAAGCGCGACACCATCGCTCCGAACCTGAAGGCGATCTGGAAGCAGTCGCTCGCGCCGTTGCGCGTGTTCGCGAAGGATCATGTACTGTTCCTCGCGCTGCCGTTCATCTTCGTGATCGCAAAGCGGCTCACGACCGCCAAATCGCCGCTGTACAACAACTATAACGATGTGAACCGGCGCGCCATCATCGGGTCCATCGGGGATTCGTTTACGCTGATCCGGCCCGTGCTGCGCGACTGGTTCTCGACCTCCTCGCGCACGGTGCCGCCGCTCGCGCTGGTGATTGCGTGCATTGTCTGCTTTCTACTGTTGCGCCTGTTGCCGAAGCGCAGCGGACGTACGACCTGGAAGACCGCTCTAATGCAACTGGTGCTGGGACTGCTGATCTTCGCATCGGCAATCTATCCGTATATCGTCGTCAACAAGACGCCGGACCTGACCAGCTTCTACGACGCGCGCAACATCATGCCCGCCGTCGCCGGTCTCGTGCTCGTGATGGTCGCACTGGCCAATTTCATCGATTATGGTTTTGCGTATGTGCCGTTCCTGCGGCGCTATGGACGCGACCTGCTGATCGGCTATGTGATCGGCGCGTCGGTCTGCGCCGGCTTCGTCAGCGGACTCGGACTGTGGCACGACTGGTTCCGCCAAGTGGCGACAATGACCTGGCTCTCCGCTCAAAGCGACGCGCTCCGCAATGTGGGCACCTTCGTCTTCAACGATTCGAGTTCGAAGGGCGCTTATCGCGGCCGCGCGCTGATCAACTACGAATACACGGGCAATCTCGTCTACACGTTCGGCGGCCGCAGCCGGCTCGGCATCTCGCTGCACGAGTACAACACGCTGCCGCCGCGCGTCCAGGTATTGATGGACCCTTACATGATGCACCGCTTCAACTTCGGCGACTGGAAGATCGAGAAGCCGCATGTCATCGTCTCGATCACGGATGGGCAGGTGCCGCTCACCGACGAGCGCGTGCTCGATCTCGTCGGCGCGTATTTGCAGGGCGAGAACTGGCGCGCAGAATTGCTGCACAACTACTATCACTTCGACTTGGCGAACGAGTTCATCGAAACCGAGCAGCGCGTGGACGAAATGAACCGCATTGCGAAGGCGCTCGCAGCTTACCGGCTGGAACACAAGCTCTATCCGACCGTTCCGGAAGCTAGGTCCGGCAGCCTGCCCACGTTGCAAATCGATGCGTCGGACCATATGAGTCCGCCGGTCGTCATCGGGGATATCCCGGATCTTTTTCCGCAATACCTTGAGCGACCGGATTCGATGCACCCGCGCCCGCTGAATCAGCCGAACTATCTTTATATATCGAATGGCAACGACTACAAGCTGGTCTACGCGAACGCGCTGGATCAGGCGTACGCAAAGCAGGCTCACCCTGCGCTGTTCGATCCTGTGCGCGGCGGCTACGGCGTATGGACGTCCGATGCGCGCTACTGGTAACGATGCATGGCCCTGAAGGAGAGCGCATGAGCCGGACCATTTGTTTTTTTACAGGCACACGCGCCGAATACGGCCTGCTCAGGCCGGTGATGGAAGCAATCGCCGCAACGCCCGGCGCGACTCTCAGAACGCTGGTGACGGGCGCGCATCTCGCCGAATCGACGGGTGCGACGTGGCGCCAGATCGCCGCCGATGGCCTGCCGATCGACGAACGCGTCGAGGTGCTGCTCGACGGCGGCAGCGACGAGAGCATCGCGACGGCCATCGGGCTGGGCGTCATGCGCTATGCCGAAGCGCTGATGCGCCTCGCGCCCAATGCGCTGGTGATCCTCGGCGACCGCTTCGAAGCGATTGCCGCTGCAATCGCAGCCACTGTCTGCAAGATTCCGGTCGCGCATGTTCATGGCGGTGAACTAACGCTCGGCGCAATGGACGAAGCGTTCCGACATTCGATCACGAAGATGAGCCACCTGCATTTCACAAGCACGGAGGCGTATCGGCAACGCGTGATCCAACTGGGCGAACAGCCCGAGCGAGTGTTCAACGTCGGAGCGCTCGGCGTGGAAAACATCCGCACGCTCAAGCTGTTCGATCGCGCCGAAGTCGAACGACGTCTCGATCTGACGCCAGGGCAGCGTTATCTGCTGATCACGTTCCATCCGGCGACGCTCGCCTCGCAAACGCCCGAGACGCAGTTGAAAGCGCTGCTCGACGCGCTCGATGCATTCCCCGATCACGTCTGCGTTTTCACGGGCGCGAATGCGGACCCAGGCGGCGCGGGCGTGAATCGTCTGCTGGCGCATCACACGCGTTCGCAGGCGGCGCGCTTTCGCTTTTCGATGTCGCTCGGCACGACCTTGTACCTGTCCGCCGCGCGCTTCGCGGATGTGGTCGTGGGCAACTCGTCGAGCGGCATCATCGAAGTGCCGAGCCTGGGCGTGCCGACCGTCGATATCGGCAGCCGCCAAGAAGGACGGGTGCGCAGCGATAGCGTGATCCATACGGACACGGACAGCCCATCGGTACGCGCAGCCATTGCCGAAGCGTTGAGCGATGCGTTCCGCGCACGCGCCGCTGCAGCGGTCAATCCTTACGACCGGACGGGCACGACACAGCGCATCGTCGAGACTTTGATGGCCTGGAATACGCATGATGCACTGCATAAACCTTTCTACGACATGCCTTCCGCACCGGCTAACTGACCGGGCTTGAAGGCGATTTGGCGCATGTTATTATGGAAGTCGTCCCATATCGGCACTATAGTGGAATGTGCTATGTGAAGCTGCGCAGAAGCAGTCCTAAAGCAGCCTCGTCGTGTTTATCCACGATCATTCGACACGACGGTCAGCACTTTCGCAGGCTGCCCGGAAACTGATACTGATCAAACAGTTCAGCCGCCGCCCAACCAATTACACTGCTCAATCGCTGCACGGAAATCATGACGGCTTTCGACGATCTCATTCACTTGAAAGTAACGTTCGATTCGAAAATATCGGACGTTATTGCCTGCATACAGGCGAGTGGTTCAGTTGCGTGCGCGCTGCTGTACGACAACCAGAACACGTTCGTCAACATCATCACGGACGGCGACGTGCGCCGCGCGTTTCTTGAAGGTCGCAAGCTCGACGACTCGGCGAGGGAAATCCAGGTTATCAAGGAGCGCAGCACGCGTCCGAAGCCGATCACGGCCAACGCAAGGGCCAACAACGATGAGCGCGAGGCCCTGTTCCGCGAGTATTCGCTTCGTCAACTCGTGCTGACGGACGACAACGGCAGGCCCGTCTCCGTGATCGACCATAACGCGGTCAATCACTCACCGAGCTTCATCGATCACAAGTTCACGGCCGTCGTCATGGCGGGCGGATTCGGCACGCGCCTGCGCCCGCTCACGGTGGATACGCCGAAGCCCATGTTGCAGGTCAACGGCAGGCCAATGCTGGAAATCAGCATCGAAAAGCTGGTTGCGCATGGTGCGAGCCGCATCATCATCACCACGCATTATTTGCCCGAGAAGATTACCGAGCACTTCGGCAATGGCGAGCGCTTCGGCGTCGAAATCGAGTATGTGCACGAAGAAACGCCGCTCGGCACCGGCGGCGCGCTGTCGCTCGTGCCGTTTCGCGACGAGAACACGCTCGTGTTCAACGGCGACATCCTGACGAATCTGGATATCGGCATGTTCCTCGCGTTCCATTTGCGCAGCCGGTCGGCCATGACCATCGCGGCCACGCAGTACAGCTTCCAGGTCCCGTTCGGCGTCATCACCGAGCGCGACTCGCTGGTGACGAACATTGAAGAGAAGCCGAATTTCAGCTTCCTGGTGAATAGCGGCATCTACTTCCTGTCGAAGAGCGTGTTTGAAACGCTGCCGGATTCTGGCGCGTACAACATGACCGATGTCGCGAACAACCTGATCGCGGCGAAGCAGCCGGTGTCGTGCTTCCCGATCTTCGAGCACTGGCTCGACGTGGGCCGTCCGAGCGACTACGACCTAGCATCGAAGCTGTTCTGACGGTGCGTCTCATGCTTTGTGCCGACGCACTTGTGCGAGCCGCATCGTGCGTATTCTGTCTGTGAATAGCCTGCCGTTGCGCCTCCCCGCACTGTCACGCGATCTCGTTCTCGTCCTTTCCTTGCGGCTGTGGCAGGCTGCCGCAGGATTGCTTACGACGGTGCTCGCGGTCCACTTCCTTTCGCCGGAGACACAAGGCTGGTACTACAGCTTCATGAGCGTCGCGGCGCTCTATACGCTATTCGATCTCGGCTTGTCCGTAACGCTCGTGCAGGTGGCGGCGCATGGATCGTCCGGGCTGAAGTGGAAGGAGGATGGCCGCGTAGAAGGCGAGACCGCGCCGTGGTTTCGCGCGCTCGTGCGCAGCGCCGCGCGCTGGTACGCGGGCATTGCGCTGTTGTTCGCCGTCGTCATCGTGCCGGGCGGCATGTTCTTCTTCGAACAGAAGGCAACGCCCGCCGAGAACTGGTTTGCGCCGTGGCTGACCTTGTGCGGCTTCACGGCTGCGGGCCTGCTCGTCACGCCGTTCCTGTCGATTCTCGAAGGCGGCGGCCAGATTGCGCACGTCTACGGCCTGCGGCTGACTCTCGCGATGTGCGGATCGATCTCGTGCTGGGTCATGCTGGCGTCCGGCGCAGGCCTCTGGGCCACGGCGATGGTCCCCGCCATGACGCTGCTCATTCCGCTGTTCTGGCTATTGCGCTATCGGCCCGGATTGCTGGCGACGGCATCGGCATCGCTTCCCGCAACGCAGACTTTCGACTGGCGGCGCGAAGTCTGGCCGCTGCAATGGCGTCTGGGCGTCAGCCTGCTTTGCGGCTATCTACTCACGCAGATCAATATCCCGATCCTGTTCCAAACGCGGGGCGCCGTGGTGGCGGGCCAGCTCGGCCTGTCACTGACGATCGCCAACACGCTCGGCCTCGTTGCGCAGTCGTGGGTGATGCGACGCGTCCCATTGATGGCCCGCGCCGTCGCGGAACGCAACTGGGTGCTGCTCGATACGCTCTTCATGCGAGATTTCGCCGCATCGTCGGGAATCTTCGTTTTGATGGCCTTGTGCGTGCTCGGCGGCGCGCTGTTGCTCTCGCACACGCATTTTGTCCAGCGAGTGCTGCCGTTCTGGCAACTCGCCGGCCTGCTTCTCTTCGTGTTCAGCAATCAACTGATCGGCGGACTGGCCGCGCATCTGCGCAGTCATCGGAGAGAGCCGTTCGCTGCGCCCCTCACGCTTTCCGCATTCATCACCGTGCCGCTACTGTTCTGGGCGGCCGCGCACTACTCATCTGCCGGGCTCGTCACCGTGCTTGTATTGACCAATGTTCTGGTGAACCTCCCCATCGCCGTTTTCATCTGGCGGCGGTGCAACCTTGTCTGGAGACAAGAGTCGTGACAGACCCTCACCTTCCCCTTCTGACGATCGCCATTCCCACGTTAACCCGAGCAAATTATCTCGAACTGAATTTGCAACGCCTGGTACAAGAAGCACGCACGCTCGCGCCGGGCGTGCTCGAAGTCGTCGTCAGCGATAACTGTTCGACGGACACGACGCCCGACGTCGTCGCGCGCGCGCAGGCCGCCGGATTGCCGGTCCGCTATATCCGCAATCACGTGGATGTCGGGTCGGACGCGAATATTGCGCAATGCTTCAATGAAGCGCGCGGCCACTATGTGCAGATAATGGGCGATGACGATATGTACGTCACCGGCACGCTCTCGTATCTGATCGATTATTTGCAGCAAGCCGAGTATGGAATCGTATGCCTGCGTCCGTTCGGTTACGAGAACGATCCGGAGAAAGAATATCCGCGCGGCGGCGATTCGCATATCGACACGTATCACACGACCGGCGATTTTCTCGCGGCAATCGGCCCGTATATCACGTTTATTTCGGCATGCATCATCAACAAGCGCGTGCAGGAAGAGATCGATGCGCGGCAGTTCTGCGGCAGCAATCTCGTGCAGGTGCATCTCGTCGTGAATGCGGCCTTGCAGGTGAAGCGCAACAGCTATATGAAGCGCTATATCCTCGCCTGCAAGCGTGCGAATTCCGGTGGTTACGATTTCTCGGAAGTGTTCGTCGAACGTCTCGGGCGCATTCTGGATTCGTATCGTCCGGCGGGACTGAAGGAAGAAGAGATCAGGCAGTTCGAGACGCGGATGCTGAAGTCATACCATCCGTTCAATCTTGTGCGCCAGAGGCTCGCAAGACAAGGCGATCTGCAAACAACTTACCGACGCTTTCACGCGCGCTTCGGCAATCGCCCGCTGTTCATCATGTGGGTCGCGCCTATCATCCGCTGGCCGCGCCCGCTCGCGCTTGCGTGGGGTATGATGGCCACGCTTATCGGCAGGATCGCAAACGGCGACCTGCGACGTGGCGTGTACTTCGCGGTCAATAAACTGCGTCGCAAACCAGCGGGCTGACGTCGTCTGCCACGCGTGATCGACCAACGACACGCAGGCACGCCCCTCCTTTCAACAGCGGATATCAAGATATGTGACGAGGCATGACTCGCAAGAATTCTGAGATTGAACGATTACGCGCGGTTGCGGTGCTGTTGACGATCCTCGTGCACGCGCCGTTCAAGCAGTTGTTCCATCGATATCTCTACTCGTCGTTCACCGGTGTTGATCTGTTCTTCGTGATCTCCGGTTTCGTCGTGTCGCAATCGCTGCTGACGACGCTCCCTACGCCGCTCGGCAATACGCCGGTGCAGAGACTCGAACGCAGCCGCCAACCGATTCTCGCGTTCTATCTGCGGCGCGTGTTCCGGATTGCGCCTTCCGCGTTCTTCTACATCTTCCTCTATTGGATCGTCGCGTATGTGATGAGCGCAACGGGCAGCATCGCGACCTTCGCGCGTCCGGCGGATATCTTTCGTGAAGGCGTCGCGTTCGCGGGCGGCATCTACAACTATGCGATGGTGTTCGGCGGCATTCCGACCAGCATGTCGCATTACTACAGCCTGTCGATCGAAGAGCATTTCTATCTGCTCGCGCCAATGCTGCTCGTGCTGTGCGGCCGCACGTCGTATCGGCTCGCGGTGTGTGCGATCGGGGTCGCGCTGGTGCTGTTTGTGGCGCGGCCGCTGACGTCGGTAAGCATCGCGGATCTGACGCATACGCGCGTGGACGAGCTGCTCTACGGCGTGATCATTGCGCTGCTGATCCATAAATATCGCTACCTGCCCTTGTGGCGTTATCACACGCTCGCCGGCGATAACGTCGCAGCGAGTCCCGGACTCATGCGTGTGCTGCACGGGCCGCGACTGCGGGCCTTGCTCAAGACGACGGTCGGCATTGCGCTGTGCGCGCTGCTCGCGTTGCTGCCGGGCGTCTTGAACACCGACGTTCTCGGCGGCGGCTCCGGGCAGTTCTATTTTTCGAGCGCAGCCTTCTGCGGCTACGCGCTCGTCTCTGTCGCGCTCGTGATACTCGCTTCGCTGGAACGCGGCTGGATTCTGAACATCAGATGGCTCGCGCCGGTGCTCGAATATATCGGCGCCCGGTCATACTCGATCTATCTCGGCCACGTGCTGCTCATTCTCGTCTACAACGATCTTTACTTCCGCTTCTACGAGCGCATTCCCGACTTTCTCAAGCTTACGCGTGTCGGCTATCTGATTCAGTTCGCGGTGTTTCTGCTGCTGGCCCTTGCGCTCGCGGAAGTGACTTATCGGATCGTCGAGACGCCGTGCAGGGATTTCGGCAAGCGCGTGATTCGCAATTTTCTGGAGGCGCGCGAATGAAGAAGGCGCTTCGTCTCGCGTCTGTCGCGCTATGGTGCGCAAGCGCGCCGGTCTTTGCCTACGACTACGGCAACGACTTCTCGAAAGCCGTCGCGGCGCATTATCCGCCGCTGGTGCGATTGCTCATTACGAAGGGCTCATCGCAGAACGTGCAGGACGATCAGGGCGATACACCGTTGATGCACGCCATCCGTTCTCACGACGGCGAGATGTCCGACCTGCTGATGCGCTATCAGCCGAATCTGTCGCTGCTCAATCGGGATGGACACTCCGCAGCCATCGAAGCCGTGATCGCCGACGATGCCGATATTCTCCCGTCCGTGCTCGTTCGCGACGATGCGCTGCAAATGGGGCAAGCTGTCGCACTGGCGAAGCAGGCGCGCAAGCGGCGGGTGTGGAATCGATTCATAGAATTGCTCGGCGTCCAGCATGTCGAGGAGATGGCCGACAATTTCACGGCAAGGCCCGGCAGCTTCGTGCAACTGGGCAGCCGCGTGGCGTATGCGTTCTCCCCTTTGGAAGATCGCCGGGACGTCTGCGCCCGGCCTGCAAGCCGCCTGCTGCTGCAAGGCAAAGTCTGCGAAGTGACGCGCGGCACCGTGCGCGTCGAATGGAATCTTCTGTCGAACCTGGATAACGAAGATGTGGGCTGTTCGCCGCTGAAGCGCCTGCATTTCGACCGCAAACCGGAGCCGCAGAGCACGGAGTGGAACGGCACGTTCCTCGGCTCATGCGGCGTTGCGCCGGCTTACTTCTCGAACGTGCCGGCGACGTTTCCGGCCAGCCGGTTCATCGTGCCCGAGCTGAAGTAAGGCGACGCCGCTGGCTCAACGCAGCCCGAACAGCGCAAGATGCTGCAACAGCATGATGGTCTTAGCATCGATGATCTCGCCGTTCGCGACCATCCCCAGGGCGCGGTCGATCGTGAGTTCGACGACCTCGATGTCCTCGCCCTCTTCGATTAGCCCGCCGCCGCTGTTAATGCGATCGGCTGGCGAGTACTTGGCGATAAAGCCGTGGACGACATGCGTGACGCAGCCCGGAATCATCGACGCTTCGAAGACTCTGGTGACTTCGCTGACGCGATAACCCGCCTCTTCCGCGATCTCCTCGCGAACGCGTTCCTCAGGCGGCGCGTTGTCCACGAATCCCGCGGGCGCTTCCAGCAGCCAGCCTTCTTCGCCACGCAAATACGACGGCAGCCGAAACTGCCGGACCAACAGCACGGTGCGGCGCTCCGGATCGTACGGCAGACCTGTCGCGCCGTCATCGACGTGATAGATCTCGCGATTGAGCACTTGCGTAGAGCCGTCATCGCGCTCATATTCGAACGTGTGGGCGTCGAGCAGCCGATGCTCGTTCGATAGTTGTTCGACCGTCATGTTGCGGATGCGATTGCGCTTCGACATCGATATGCTCTCCGGAAATTAGTCAGCGGCGAGGCACAGCCGCAGCGCCTCGCGCCAGTCGGGCGCGCGCACGCCGAATGCCGCAACGAGTTTATCGTTCGACAGGCGCGAGTTGGCGGGGCGCTTCCCGAGCGTCGGGTACGCGGACGCGGGAATGGGCTTTACGACCGGCTTCTTGTCGATGCCAGCCAACTCGAAGATCGCTTCGGCGAAACCGTGCCACGTAGTCGCGCCGTACGAGGTCAGATGATAGACGCCGCCATGCGCATGCCACCACTCGCGCGCGTCGTCATTTCGCAGCGCGACCGACTGGGCGAGCACGTTCGATGTCAACGCGGCGATGGTGTTCGACCACGTCGGCGCGCCGTGCTGATCTGCGACGACGCTCAGTTCGTCGCGCTCAGCGGCAAGACGCAGCATGGTGTTCAGAAAGTTTTTGCCGCGCGTGCCGTACACCCAGCTCGTGCGGAAAATTAGATGATCGCAGCCGGTTGCGGCAATCGCCTGCTCGCCCGCCAGCTTGCTGCTTCCGTAGACGTTCTGCGGATTCGTGACATCGTCTTCGACGTACGCGCCTTCTTTTGTGCCATCGAAAACATAATCGGTTGAGAAGTGGACCAGTGCGGCGTTCAGGCGCTTGGCTTCTTCCGCCAGAATCGCCGGCGCTTTGGCGTTCGCGCGCACGGCGGCGTCCGTCTCGGTCTCGGCGCGATCGACTGCCGTGTACGCAGCCGGATTCACGATCAGCGATGGCTTCACTTCACGCACCGCGCGGCGGATCTGCTCTGCTTTGTCGAGATCGAGCGCGTGACGATTTAGCGCGACGACCGTGCCTAGACCCTGAAGACTGCGCTGCAGTTCGAAGCCGACCTGACCGTTCACGCCGGTCAGCAGGATGGTCATGCGAGACGCCGCGCTCATGCGAAACACTCTGCATCGGCGAGGAGTTTGCCTGCCGCGTCCTTGGCCGCAAGCATTGGTTCCAAGTCGATAGGCCATTTGATGCCGATTGCCGGATCGCTCCACACGATGCTGCGCTCATGCGCCTGATACCAGTAATCGGTCGTTTTGTAGAGACACTCCGCCGTTTCCGACACCACAAAAAAGCCATGTGCGAAACCCGGCGGCACCCACATCTGCCGTCGATTGTTTGCCGACAAATGCACGCCGACCCACTTGCCGAAATTTGGGGAGCTCTTGCGAATATCGACCGCGACATCGAAGATTTCACCTTCGGTCACGCGCACGAGTTTGCCCTGCGGGTGCTGGATTTGATAATGCAGCCCACGCAGCACGCCCTTCACAGAACGCGAGTGGTTGTCCTGCACGAATTCGAAGCCGCCAACCACATGCTCGGTGAAGTCCCGCGCATTGAAGCTTTCGTAAAAGAATCCGCGTGCATCGCCGAACGCTTGCGGTTCGATGATCTTGACTTCGGGCAGCGCAGTAGCGGTTACCTGGATGGCCATGCTATTTGGTCCCTCGGAAGATTGAGCAGATATTGGCCGTACGCGTTCTTCGAGAGCGGCTCCGCCAAAGCAAACAGTTGCTCCTCGTCTATCCATTGCTTGCGATACGCGATCTCTTCCGGGCAGGCCACGACGAGCCCCTGCCGCCTCTGCAGCGTCGCGATGAAGGTTGCCGCCTCGATCAGCGAATCGTGCGTGCCCGTGTCGAGCCACGCGTATCCGCGTCCCATGATCTCCACGTTCAGCTTTTCCTGCTGAAGATAGCGCGAGTTGACATCGGTAATCTCGAGTTCGCCGCGCGCGGACGGCTTGATGTCCGCGGCGATGTCGCAGACCTGGTTGTCGTAGAAATAAAGACCCGTCACCGCGTAGCTGGAACGCGGCTTCAGAGGCTTCTCTTCGATGGACAGCGCGCGAAAGCTCTGATCGAACTCCACGACGCCATAACGCTCCGGGTCATGCACGTGGTACGCAAACACGGTGGCGCAGTCGGTACGCGCGTCGGCGCTCGCCAGTTGCTTCGCCAGGTCGTGCCCGTAGAAGATGTTGTCGCCGAGAATCAGCGCGGACGGGTCGTTGCCGACGAACTGCTTGCCGATGATGAACGCCTGCGCGAGCCCGTCCGGCGACGGCTGCACCGCATACCGGATGTTCATGCCCCACTGGCTGCCGTCGCCCAGCATGGATTGGAAACGCGGCGTGTCTTGCGGCGTCGAAATCACGAGGACATCGCGAATGCCCGCGATCATCAGCGTGGACAGCGGATAGTAGATCATCGGCTTGTCGTACACGGGCAGCAACTGCTTCGATACGGCATGCGTGATCGGATAGAGCCGCGTGCCGGAACCGCCGGCGAGGATAATGCCTTTGCGCGCCATGCCCCGCTCCTTACGCCCGCTGCGCGTAGTTGGTCTCGACCCACTTCCGGTATTCGCCGGAAGCCACTTCGTCCGCCCATTCGTGGTTGTCGAGATACCACTGAACGGTCTTGGCGAGGCCCGTCTCGAACGTCTCTGCCGGCTTCCAGCCGAGTTCCCGCTCGAGCTTGCTCGCGTCGATGGCGTAGCGGCGGTCGTGTCCCGGACGATCCGTCACATATGTGATCTGATCGCGATACGAACCGCTCGCCCTGGGCTTTTTCTCGTCCAGCAGATCGCAGAGCGTGTGCACGACTTCCAGGTTCTTCTTCTCGTTCCAGCCGCCGACGTTGTACGTCTCGCCAGGCTTGCCGTTGACCAGCACTTCGCGAATCGCCGCGCAATGGTCGCCGACGTACAGCCAGTCCCGCACGTTCTGACCGTCGCCATAGACCGGCAGCGGCTTGCCCGCGAGCGCGTTCGCGATCGTCAGCGGGATCAGCTTCTCGGGGAACTGGTGCGGGCCGTAGTTGTTCGAGCAGTTCGTCGTGAGAACCGGCAGGCCGTACGTGTGGTGGTACGCGCGAACGAGATGGTCGGAGCCGGCCTTGGTCGCCGAATACGGGCTGTTCGGCGCGTACGGCGTTGCTTCCGAGAATGCCGGATCGGCGGCGGACAGCGAGCCGAAGACCTCGTCGGTCGAAACGTGGAGGAAACGGAACGCCTGCTTCTCCGCTTCGGGGAGCGCGCTCCAGTACATGCGCGCGGCTTCGAGCAACGTGAACGTGCCGACGACGTTCGTCTGCACGAAGTCCGCCGGACCGTGAATGGAACGGTCGACGTGGCTCTCGGCGGCGAAGTGCAGGATGGCGCGCGGCTTGTGCTTCGCGAACAGTGCGTCGATTGCCGAGCGGTCGCAGATGTCCGCACGCGCGAACACATGACGGGCGTCGTCCTTGAGCGATTTCAGCGTGCCGAGATTGCCCGCGTACGTCAGCTTGTCGACGTTGAGCACGGGCTCATCGGAGCCTTTCAGCCAGTCCAGAACAAAATTCGCGCCGATGAAACCGGCGCCGCCCGTCACGAGGATCATAGATACCTTTGCCAACTCTGTTTGCGCGCCGCGAAGAACGCACTCGGTCAGTCTGTGGAAGAAATCGCCGAATCGGCGCACCCACGCACTGGATGGGAGGCACTACGTTCAGCTTTAGTCGACCGCTCATTATAAAGCCATGCCCAAAACCTACACGCATAACAACTCGATACAGCTAGTTATTCACCGTGGCGGCAGTGCTAAACGGCATCTCTTGCCGCATTAGCAGGAGCCGACGCGCGCACTCGCGTTTTCATGATCACCGGCATAATTCCCCTAATCGCTTCTTAACGTGCTTCCGGCGCGCGGAACCTGAGCCGCGTCGCAGATCCGAATCGAATCAATGACTGACGCACTCTTCGCAAGCCTCGCCATCTCCTCCGCCCCCCTCGTCTTCGGCGACCTCCAAGGCTGCTGCGACCCATTCCAACGCCTGCTGAAGAAAGCCACGCCCGATCCGGACACGCCGCTCTGGTTCGCGGGCGACCTCATCAACCGCGGCCCGAAGTCGCTGGAGACGCTGCGCGAAGTGATCGCGCTCGGCTCTCGCGCGACCGTCGTGCTCGGCAATCACGATCTGAATTTGCTGTCCGTCGCCGCCGGCCTGCGCAAGCCGAAGAAAGGCGACACGCTCGACGACATTCTCGCCGCACCGGATTGCGCCGACCTCATCGAATGGGTGCGGCACAAGCCGGTCGCTCATTTCGAGGACGGTGCGCTGATGGTTCACGCGGGCGTCTTGCCGCAATGGGACGTCACGATGACGCTCGAACTCGCGCACGAACTCGAAACCGCACTGCGCGCGCCAGACTGGAAAGAGACACTGGCCGAACTCTACGGCAACGAGCCGCATCGCTGGGAAGATTCCCTGACGGGCATGGACCGGCTACGCGTGATCTACAACGCGCTCACGCGCATCCGCTTCTGCACGGCCGAAGGCGCGATGGAGTTCGCCGGCAACGGAGGTCCTGACACCGCGCCGCCCGGCTACATGCCCTGGTTCGATGTCCCTGGCCGCCGCACGCGAGACGTGACCATCGTCTTCGGACACTGGGCCGCGCTCGGCCTTATGATCCGCGACGACGTGCTGTGTCTCGATTCCGGCTGCGTGTGGGGCAACAAGCTCTCGGCGGTGCGGCTGACGAAAGACCCGGCGCAGCGCGTCGTCACGCAGGTGAGTTGCTCGATGAGCAAGTGATCGGCGGGGCCAGCGGCGCTTCCATCACAACGGCCGGCGCGCCCCGCATCCGCTCCAGCGCCGCCTGAACCGCCGCTTGCGCTTCGCTCGCGAGCAGCCGCCGGTCGGCGCCCGGCGCGAGCGCATCGCACACGTAGAGATGCGCGGTAATCGGCCCGCCGCGCAAGAGCGCATCGAGCGAATCGCTGAGCGACATATCGCCGATATACGCGGGCGCGGTCGTCTGCATGCCGCGCGCGTCCTCGTACATCAGGCAGATGGGCTGCACCGGACACGACGCCGACACCGCCGCCTGAAACATGTTCGCGTGGAACGGCAGCAGCGATACGCCGTCGCTCGTCGTGCCTTCGGGGAACACGCACATCATCTCGCCCGCGACGAGCCGGTCCGCCAGCTCATGCATGATGCGCTTCGCGTCGCTGCGCTTCTCGCGCTGCACGAACACGGTGCCGAGCTGTTGCGCGAGCCAGCCGACCACCGGCCACTGGCGGATCTCAGCCTTCGATACGAACGGCGTCGGCCGCCACGCGTTGATCACGTAAATATCGATCCACGACACATGGTTGCCGACGACGAGCACGCCCGCATCGAGCCGCGCTTCGTCGTTATGGACGACGAGCTTCATGCCCGCTAGCCGCAGCATCTTAAGCGACCACGCGCGGTTCATCGCCATGCGTTCGCTTGCGGTCGCGCGGGGAAAGCGCCGCGCCACGATCCATGCGCCGTGCAGCAAATGAGCAGCGAGGCGCAGCTTGCGCAACATCAACTTCATGAATCAGCGGCTTTCGTAAGCGAGGTGCCCGCCGACGATGGTCGCGCGCACGCGGGCCGGCAGTTCGTAGCCGAGGAACGGCGAATTGCGGCCCTGGCTCTTGAGCTTGCGCGGATCGACGCGCCACGAAGCACCGGCATCGAACACGCAGAGATCCGCGAGCGCGCCCACGGCAATGCGCCCCGCCGGCAGCTTCAGCACGTCGGCCGGCGCGGACGTGATGCGCGCAAGCGCCTTCGCGAGCGGCAGGTTCGCTTCGCGCGCCCACTTCACCGTCAGCGAGAGCAGCAGTTCCAGACCGGTCGCGCCTGGCGTCGCTTCGGCGAAGGGCAGGAGCTTCTCGTCGTCGTCGAGCGGCGTGTGGTCCGAGCAAATCGCGTCGATGGTGCCGTCGTCCAGACCCGAGCGAATCGCTTCGCGGTCGCGTTGCTGGCGCAGCGGCGGGTCGAGCCGGAATTGCGAATCGAAATAGCCGATGTCCACATCCGTCAAATGGACGTGGTTGATCGTGATGTCGCACGTAACGGCGAGGCCTTCGGCTTTGGCCGCGCGCACGAGCGCCACGCCCGCCGCCGACGACACATGCGACAGATGCACGCGCGCGCCGGTCACGCGCATCAGTTCGAAAATGGTATGCAGCGCGATGGTTTCCGCCGACACCGGCACGCCCGACAAGCCGAGACGCGACGCCACCGCGCCGCTCGCCGCCACGCCGCCCTTCGCCATGAACGCGTCCTGCGGGCGCAGCCACACGGTGTAGCCGTAGGTCGTCGCGTATTGCAGCGCGCGCAGCAGCGTGCGGGTATCGACAATCGGGTTGTCGGCCTGCGAGAAGCCGATGCAGCCGGCCTCCGTCAGTTCCACCATTTCGGTGATGCTCTCGCCCTTCAGCCCGACGGTCAGCGCGCCGAGCGGATACACATGCGCCTGATGCAGCTTCTGCGCGCGAAACTTGAGCATCTCGACGAGGCCCGGTTCGTCGAGCGTCGGATCGGTGTCGGGCGGGCAGACGAGGCTTGTCACGCCGCCCGCCATCGCGGCGGCCATTTCGGATTCGAGCGTCGCCTTGTGCTCGAAGCCCGGCTCGCGCAGACGCGCCGACAAATCGACGAAGCCCGGCGCGATATGCAAGCCGTTCGCGTCGATGATCTTCGCCGCGCTGAAATCGGCGGGCGCTTCGCCGATCGCGACGATGCGTCCGGCCGCAATGAATACGTCGTTGCGCGTTTCGGTGCCTGCGGCCGGATCGATGATGGTGCCGCCTTGAATCTGGATCTTCATGTCGTTCTGATTAGTCGCTGTTGCCGGCCACAATGCCCATCACCGCCATGCGCACGGCGATGCCGAAGGTCACCTGATTCAAAATGACCGACTGCGGCCCGTCGGCCACTTGCGAATCGATCTCCACGCCGCGGTTCATCGGGCCGGGGTGCATCACGATGGCATCCGGCGCGGCGAGCGCGAGACGCTCGGGCGTGAGGCCCCAGCTCTTGAAATACTCCTGCGCGGACGGCAAGAGCGCGCCGCTCATGCGCTCGTTCTGCAGCCGCAGCATGATGATGACGTCCACGCCCTTCAGACCTTCGTCGAGGTTGTGGTAGACGTGCACGCCCATCTGGTCGAGGTTGCTCGGCAACAGCGTGCGCGGACCGATGGCCCGCACTTCCGGCACGCCCAACGTCGTGAGCGCATGAATGTCCGAGCGTGCGACGCGGGAATGCAGGATGTCGCCGACGATCGCCACGCGCAGCTTCGTGAAGTCGCGCTTGTAGTGGCGAATGGTGTACATGTCGAGCAGGCCCTGCGTCGGATGCGCGTGACGGCCATCGCCCGCGTTGATCACGTGCACGTGCGGCGCGCAGTGCTCGGCGATCAGATACGGCGCGCCGCTCGACGCATGACGCACGACGAACATGTCGGCGTGCATCGCGGAGAGATTGTTGATGGTGTCGAGGAGCGACTCGCCCTTGCTCGTCGACGACGCGTTGATGTTCAGATTCAGCACGTCCGCCGACAGACGCTTCGCCGCGATTTCGAACGTGGTGCGCGTGCGCGTCGAATTCTCGAAGAAGAGGTTGAATACCGACTTGCCGCGCAGAAGCGGCACCTTCTTGACTTCGCGATCCGTGACGCTCACGAACTGCTCGGCGGTATCGAGAATATGCGTGACGATGCTGCGCGGCAGGCCCTCGATGGTCAGCAAGTGCTTCAGCTCGCCGTTTTTCGTGAGCTGCGGGTTGCCTTTGAGAAAGCCGTAGCGGAAGGTGTCGCTCGTCTTGTCAGCTTGCTGCGCGCCCGGTTCGGCTGCGCTCTGCGTGGCGGTGTTCATGGTGATCCAGGCGTTGCTTTGAAAAAAGGCTTGCTGCTTGGGCGTGAGACGCGTGCCGCTTGAGCGTCAGTGCGTGCGCGGCTCGGTCGTGAAGCCGAAGGTGCCGTCGTCGCGGCGCGCGAGGACGAGGTCTTCGTTCGCCGCGACGTCCACCATGCCGCCGGTGAAGCGCGCCGCAATCGGCATTTCGCGTCCGCCGCGGTCGGCGAGCACGGCGAAATCGATCGAAGCGGGACGGCCGTAATCGTAGAGTTCGTTGATCGCCGCGCGCACCGTGCGGCCGGTGGAGAGCACGTCGTCGATCAGCAGAATGCGGCGGCCTTCGACTGAGAACGGCAAGGAAGTCGGGCTCGCCTGACTATGCAGGCCCTTTTTCGCGTAGTCGTCGCGATGCAGCGCCACGTTCACCACGCCGAAATGCGGCGCGCCCAGGTCTTTCGCGAGCCGCTCGGCCAGCCACGCGCCGCCGCTGTAGATGCCCGCGAGCGCCACGCCGTCTGCTGCCGCGAGCGACGCGCCGTAAGCCGTGCGGATCTGTTCGACGAGCGCGCGATACAGCGCCTCTGCGTCAATGGAACTCATGATCGTCGGGAAGTCCGTCGAGATATTGTTGGAGGATGACGCGAGCGGCTTCGGCGTCGATGCCGTCGAAGCGGCCGCGCGCATTCGGGCGCACGCCGCGCTCGCGCAGATCGGCTTTCGCATCGACGGACGAATATCGCTCGTCCACCCACTGCACCGGCACGTTGAAACGGCCGTTCACCTGATTGCCGAAGCGTTTCGCAAGCGCGCTCATTTCGTGCGGCGTGCCGTCCGGATGCATCGGCATGCCGACCACCACCGCGTCCGGCTTCCACTCTTGCAAGAGGTTGCCCACTTCCTGAAAGCGGTAGTCACGGTCGCGGTTTTCGAGCACGGCGAGCGCGCGCGCGTTACGCGTCAACGTATTGCCGACGGCGACACCGATGCGCTTTTCGCCATAATCGAATGCGAGCAGCGTGGCTTCGCGGCTCATGCGTGCCCTGCTTCGCCGGAAAGCATGGAGCGCGACACGCCGAGCAGCGACAGCGCCGCTTCCAGGCGGTCCTCGGCGGGCACATCGAAAATGATGCGCGAATCCGCTTCGACCGTGAGCCAGCCGTTCTTCGAGATTTCTTCTTCGAGCTGCCCCGCGCCCCAGCCCGCGTGACCGAGCGTCAGCAGGAAGCGCTCGGGGCCCTTGCCGCTCGCGACCGCTTCGAGCACGTCCTTCGACGTGGTCATGGCAAGGCCGCCGGGCACGCTCATGGACGAGCTATACGGTTCGCCCTCGCCCGCCTCGTGCAGGACAAAGCCGCGCTCCGTCTGCACCGGACCGCCGTAATACACGGGCAAGTGCACGAGCGGCTCGATTTCGAGCTTGAGGTCGATGCGATTGAAAAGCGATTGCAGGTCGATGTCGGTCGGCCTGTTGATGACGAGACCCAGCGCACCGCGATCGGTGTGATCGCAAAGGTAGACCACCGTTCCGGAAAACGTCGGATCGACCATGGAGGGCATGGCGATCAGGAACTGGTTCGTCAAATTGATGCGATCGGAAGTCTTGGACATAATTCAGGATTTTAACAAAGGCGCTGCGAGATGGCCGACTTCGATGTGGGGCTGGTCTGGTTTCGGCGGGACCTGCGCGCGGCAGACAATGCTGCACTCTATCATGCGCTTACACGGTGCCGTCGCGTGCTGTGCGCGTTCGTTTTCGACCGCGAAATCCTCGCTCCGCTCGCTAAAAACGATCGTCGGGTGCCCTTTATTCAGGCGAGCGTGATCGAGCTGGATCGCACGCTTCGGGCGGCCGGCGGCGCGCTGCTGGTGCGGCACGCCATGCCGCTCGACGCGATTCCGGCGCTCGCTCGCGAGTGCGGCGCGAACGCCGTGTTCGTGAACCGCGACTACGAGCCGTCCGCGAAGGCACGCGACGAAGCGGTCGCGCAAAGGCTCGCGGGCGCGAACATCGCGTTCTTCGATTTCAAGGATCAGGCGATCTTCGACCGCGACGACGTGCTGACGGGCAGCGCCAAGCCGTACACGGTGTTCACGCCGTACAAGCGCAAGTGGCTCGAAACGCTCACGCCCGACGCGTTGCAGCCGTATGCGTCGGAAGACAATCTGCACGCGCTCGGCAAGCCGCCCGCGCAGGCGGATCGGGGCATTCCGTCGCTCGCCGCGCTCGGTTTCGCTGATGCAGAAGGCCCCGCGTTCCCGGCAGGTACGGTCGGCGCGTACGCGCTCTTCGACGACTTCCGCGACCGCATGACGGATTACGACCGCACGCGCGACTTTCCGGCGGTCAAAGGCCCGAGCTACATGGGCGTGCACTTGCGGCACGGCACCGTGTCGATCCGCGCGCTCGCCCGCGTCGCGCACGACGCGCAGCGCCACGGCGACCGCGGCGCGCAGACGTGGCTTTCCGAGCTTATCTGGCGGGACTTCTACTTCGCGGTGCTGCACCATTTCCCGCGCGTGGGCATGCCGGGCGATCATCGCGCGTTCAAGCCGGAATATGACCGCATTCAATGGGAAACCGGCGAGGCGGCCGACGCCGATTTCGCCGCGTGGTGCGCCGGGCAGACCGGCTACCCGCTCGTCGATGCCGCCATGCGCCAACTCAACACCTCGGGCTACATGCACAACCGGCTGCGCATGGTGACGGCGAGTTTCCTGACGAAGGATCTCGGCATCGACTGGCGGCGCGGCGAGGCGTATTTCGAGGCGCAGCTGAACGACTTCGAGCTTTCGTCGAATAGCGGCGGCTGGCAGTGGGCCGCGTCCAGCGGATGCGACGCGCAGCCGTACTTCCGCATCTTCAATCCGGTCACGCAGTCGCAGAAATTCGATGCCGCCGGCAAGTTCATCCGCCACTATGTGCCGGAGCTGGCGGCGCTGTCCGACCGCGACATTCATGCGCCGTGGCTTGCGAAGCCGGACGCGCTGAAGGCCGCGAAAATCGCGTTGGGCGCGGATTATCCGCCGCCGATCGTCGATCACGACGCCGCGCGCAAGCGAACACTGCTGCGATACGACGTCGTGCGCGGGCCGGCCAAACGGGCGTCGTCTCCAGACGAGGACGAGGACGACGCTATCGCGTAACGGCTGGGGGGCGCTCGATCATTGCGGTCAGCGCGGCGATCGATGCGCGGCCTTCCGACGGCGCGATGCCCGCCGCCGCCTGATGCAGCATCGAACGCAGCGTTTGCGCGGCGCGTTCGGGAATGGAGGCGTCGAGGCCGCGAGCATCGCTCTGGGCCGCGCCTTCGCCCTGATGCGCAACGCGCCGCCACGCGAGACCGAGCGTATCGGCGAGCAGCGAGACGTGCCCGAGCCCGAGCGCGCACGCCGCCGCGCCCAGCCGATGCGACGCGTTCGCCGCATGCAGCGCGGCGGCGGAATCGACGGTGCCGGTCTCGCTCGCCTGCGTGCCGCGCTCGACGAGCCCTTCGATCGATGCCTCCGCGCTTTGCAGAAAGTCTTCGTACGCGGCCGCGTTCACGCGCAGCACGCCCAGATCGCGCGTGACGGCCTCGCGCGTGCTTTCTTCGCTCGCCTGAGCCGCGCCCTGCTCCCACGCGGCTTCGGACGCGGGCGTCGCCGCCACGTGCCACGCCACGGTCAGGCCGTAGTCGCGCAATACGTCGACGTGTTCGGCGTCTTCAGGCGTCGCGCCGTAGAGCGCGAAGTCGCGCCATAGCAACGCGAGCGTCGCGCGCACGAGTGAACGCGGCGCGAACGTCGACGCGTGCGCCTGATCCGCCAGCACGAGGTTGAAGCGGGCGTAGAGCCGCTTGGCGTCCGCGTAGCTGGAAAGATCGGCATGACGGCCGGCCCGCTCGCGCAGCGCCCGCACCGTGGACGACGCGAGCCGCCAGAAGTCGTACGGATCCGGGCCGGTGAGCTCGGCGAGACAGGCATCGAGCCGCGAGAAGGTTTCGTCGATGTCGGCTTGCGGCTGATCGGCGCCCGCGCGCAGCAACGCGAGCAGCGCCGCCTCGTAGTGCGCCCGGACCCGCGCGAGCCTTTCCAGCGCGACGCCCCGCAGCGTCGACGGCGCGATGGCGCGCCCGGCGAGCGCGAGGTCGTCGTAGGAAACCGGCGCGATGCGCGTATGCACGGCCAGAAGCGCGTGCAGCCCGCGATAGTGATCGAAGAGTTCCGTCGAACACGACAGTTCGCGCAGGTTATGGCGCTCGACGGCCGCGCGGAACGCGGACATGGCGAGCGCGATGCGGTCGTGCGTGCCCTCCGATTCATCGCCGAGCGGCGCGACGAGCGCCAGCGCCTCGGCGAAACGTTGCGCGGGCAGCCATCCGGCCGAATGCAGCGCGGCAATCGCGCGCTTCAGCGCGGGCGCGATCTCGCCCTGCCGCTGGAACGCGTGCATGGCGTCCGTGAGCGCCATTTCGGCGAGCCGGACTGAGCCGCCGCGCGGGTTCGGCAAGGCTTCGATCGGAACGGGAAGGTCGGGACGAGATGTCATAACGGGCGCTCACAAGCCAGAAACGCGCGTGGCGACGCCGCCTCGACGCGCGGTTGAACTGCGTTATCGACGAGCTCGGCGGTCAAGCGCCGCCGAGCCTGTCGTGCTCAAAGCGTATGCCTTTTACGAGCGCAGGCGGGAACGAATGTTCCTGCCGGATTGGCGCCGACGCGCGACCCGACTCGCCTGCGACGCCTGCACGAATCGCAGGCCGCAAAAAACACGCGCCGCATGGCGTGAGCCATGCGGCGCGGTAGAGCATGCGGATCAGATCTGGACCATCTCGAAATCTTCCTTGCGGGCTCCGCATTCGGGACAGGTCCAGTTGATCGGAACGTCCTCCCAGCGGGTACCCGGCGCGATGCCCTCTTCCGGCAATCCCGCCTCTTCGTCGTAGATCCAGCCGCAGATCAGGCACATCCAGCTTCTGTATTCCATACTTATGCCGCGTCGTTGGTCGATTGAAATTAGGCCATGATGGTACCGTGTTGCCGGGTTGATGCCTAGCAAGGCGCCGGCCCGACGTGCATCCCCCAAATAGCGGGATGTGTGCGTCACCGCTCTGCAAAAAGGTGCGCACGGACGGCAGGCGGGCGGCAATAGGCCGCATAATCGAACCGTGTCCGGGCGCGTGCGCGTCTTTTTTCGCGTTCGCTGCAACTGAATCGTCTCACTCGTGCAATTCAAATCAAAAATGTCCGCTCTTGCCATGACCGGCGACTCTCCACCGATCGTTCTGACTTTCGGGCTCTCGGACCCCACGGGCGGCTCCGGCCTGCAAGCCGATTTGCTCACGCTCGCCAGCATGGGCTGCCACAGCGCAACGGTTCTCACCGGCTACGCCGTGCGCGATTCCGCAACATGCGATGAAGTCAACGGACTCGACCCCGACGCGGTCGCCGCGCAGGCGCGCATGTTGCTAGAAGACATGCCGATCGCCGCGTTCAAGATCGGCGCGGCCACGCGAGCCGAAGTGGTGTCCGCGATCGCGGAAGTGGTGTCCGACTACGACGACGTTCCGCTGATCCTCGCGCCCGACTTCACGCTCGACGACGAACACGTGCTGTCCGCCGACGAGTTGCGCGAATCGCTCGCCGATCTGCTCGTGCCGCAGACGACCATGCTGATCGCCGATCATGCGACGCTTTTGCAGCTTGCGCAGCCGGACAGCGACGCCGAAGCGCCGACGCTGGATTCCGCCATCTCGCACATTCTCGCGCAGGGCTGCGAGTACGTGCTGGCGATGGAAACGGGCACGCACCGGCATGTGAACACGCTGTACAGCGAGGAAGGACAGGTGCGGCAGGACTTGTGGGATCGCGGGCTGCATCGCGTGATGGGGCTTACCGACACGCTCGGCGCCGCGGTTGCCGCGCTGCTCGCGAACGGTCAGGAGCCCGCCGAGGCCGCGCGCGAGGCGCAGGAATACGTGTTCCAGGCGGCGCGCGCCGCGTTCCGTCCGGGCATGGGCGCGTATTTGCCGGATCGCTTTTTCTGGGCCCGCTCGAACGACGCGGACGACGAAACCGACGCCGCGTCGTTGCCCGACGATTCGGCCGGATTGCCCGGAGAAGCCCGGCATTAGACGAAATCGCGCGCCGACGATGCAGTGAACGAAGCGACACGAACGGAGTTCGGAGACCAACGAAGGGAGGCTTTGCGAGCGCATGCCGTATCGACTGCCCCATTTGCACAAGCCCGGCCCGCAAGGCGCCATCCGCGTCGGCTGCGCGGGCTGGGCGCTTTCGAGCTCGGTCCAGTCGAGCTTTCCCGACGAAGGCACGCATCTCGAACGCTACGCACGCGTGCTCACGTGCGTCGAAATCAACTCGAGCTTCTATAAGCCGCATCGCGAGCAGACTTACGAGAAGTGGGCGCAAAGCGTGCCCGACTCGTTCCGCTTTTCGGTAAAGCTGCCCAAGGCGATCACGCACGACGCGCGGCTCGCCGACACCAACGCGCTCATCGACGAATTTCTGGCCGCCGCCGGCAAGCTGGGCGACAAGCTCGGCTGCTGGCTCGCGCAACTGCCGCCGAGCCTCGCGTTCGAACACGATCTGGCCGATGCCTTCTTCAAGGCGCTGCGCGAGCGCACCAAGCTGCCGGTCGCATGCGAGGCGCGCCATCCGAGCTGGTTCACCAAGGATGCGGCGGCGCTTCTGAAAGCGCATCACATCGCGTATGTGGACGCCGATCCGATTCCCGACGACTGCGAAATCAAGCATCGGGCGGACACGTCGCTCGTCTATGTGCGGCTGCACGGCTCGCCGGACATGTACAAGTCTTCGTACGACTTCCCGTATCTCGACGATCTCGCGCGCACGCTGCAAGCCCGCGCGAAAAAGACGCCCGAGGTGTGGTGCATCTTCGACAACACGACGCTCGGCCACGCGCAGCCCAACGCGCTGCATGTGATGGAGCGTCTGCATCTTCATCATCGGAAGGCGTAGTGCCTTTCCGCTGCTGCTCATTGCTTCCGAAGGAGATTCGCTGATGCACAAGCCGGCACGACGCTTCGCTCGCCTGATCCAAGCCACGATGCTCGCCACGATTGTCTCGGCGGCGCTGCCTGTCCGTGCGCAGGATGCATCGCCGCCGCCGGCCACGCCTGCGGGCGACGGCACGTTCCTGCTGACCATCTTCCTCAAGCACGACGAGTCCAAGCCGCTGCCGAAAATCAACCAGCAATTGAAGGAACAGGGCTACTTCAAGACGTTTCCGCCGCCGGGCGTCGAAGTGGTGTCGTGGTACGTGATGATGGGCATCGGCCAGGTGGTGACCTTGCGCGTGCCGGCGGACAGGCTGCGGGAAGTGAATCGCGCGATCGAGACGACCGCGTGGGGCGGATATCACACGGAGTTCTACCCGACCTACGACTACAAAGCCGCCGCGCAAAAGCTGCGCGACGAGATGAACAAATAGCTTGTCGATGGGCAAAAAAAAACCTGCATCGCTGCAGGTTTTTTCTGGCATGGCGCGAGCCCCTTGCGAGACTCGCACCGATGTAATGGGGCCGGAGCCGTCTTACATGTCCATGCCCATGCCGCCCATGCCGCCGGGCATGCCGCCAGGCATCGGAGCATCTTCCTTCGGCAGTTCGGCGACGGCTGCGTCGGTCGTCAGCAGCAGGCCTGCCACCGATGCCGCGTTTTGCAGCGCCGTGCGCGTCACCTTGGTCGGGTCGACGACACCGGCTTCCACCAGGTCACCGTACTCGCCGGTTGCCGCGTTGTAGCCATAGTTGCCCGAACCTTGAGCAACAGCCGCCACCACGACGGAAGCTTCTTCGCCGCCGTTCGTGACGATCTGGCGCAGCGGCTCTTCCATCGCACGCAGGACGATCTTGATACCTGCGTCCTGGTCGGCGTTAGCGCCCTTCAGGCCGTCGATTGCCTTGCGAGCACGGATCAGCGCGACGCCGCCGCCAGCCACGATGCCTTCTTCCACTGCTGCGCGCGTGGCGTGCAGCGCGTCTTCGACACGTGCCTTCTTTTCCTTCATTTCGACTTCGGTCGCAGCGCCGACCTTGATCACCGCAACACCGCCGGCCAGCTTGGCCACGCGCTCTTGCAGCTTTTCACGGTCGTAGTCCGACGTCGCTTCTTCGATCTGCTTGCGCACTTGCTTCACGCGAGCTTCGATGTTCACGGCTTCGCCAGCGCCGTCGATGATCGTCGTGTTTTCCTTGCCCACTTCGATGCGCTTCGCTTGACCCAGCTCTTGCAGCGTCGCCTTTTCCAGCGTCAGGCCGGTTTCTTCCGCGATGACTTGACCGCCGGTCAGGATCGCGATGTCTTCCAGCATGGCCTTGCGACGGTCGCCGAAGCCCGGAGCCTTCACAGCAACGGTCTTCAGGATGCCGCGGATGTTGTTGACGACCAGCGTTGCGAGTGCTTCGCCTTCGACGTCTTCAGCGATGATCAAGAGCGGACGGCCGGCCTTCGCGACTTGCTCCAGCACCGGCAGCAGATCGCGGATGTTGGAAACCTTCTTGTCGTGCAGCAGCACGAACGGGTTTTCCAGAACGGCGACTTGCTTGTCCGGGTTGTTGATGAAGTACGGCGACAGGTAGCCGCGGTCGAACTGCATGCCTTCCACGACGTCCAGCTCGTCTTGCAGCGACTTGCCGTCTTCGACGGTGATCACGCCTTCCTTGCCGACCTTGTCCATGGCTTCAGCGATGCGCTCGCCGATGGAGGTGTCGCTGTTCGCCGAGATCGAGCCGACTTGCGCGATTTCCTTGTTCGTCGTGCAGGGCTTGCTGATCTTGCGCAGTTCTTCGATTGCTGCTGCGACGGCCTTGTCGATGCCGCGCTTCAGGTCCATCGGGTTCATGCCCGATGCGACGTACTTCATGCCTTCGCGAACGATGGACTGTGCGAGCACGGTAGCGGTCGTGGTGCCGTCACCTGCGTTGTCGCTGGTCTTGGAAGCAACTTCCTTGACCATTTGCGCGCCCATGTTCTGGAGCTTGTCCTTCAGTTCGATTTCCTTCGCGACCGAGACACCGTCCTTGGTGACCGTCGGGCCGCCGAACGAACGCTCGAGCACGACATTGCGGCCCTTCGGACCCAGCGTGACCTTGACCGCGTTGGCCAGGATGTTCACGCCTTCGACCATCTTGGCGCGTGCGGAATCGCCGAAAGTGACTTCTTTAGCTGCCATATCCAGACTCCTTGATTCGATTCAGTGTGCCGGCTCGCCGCCCTTTCGGCGCGAAGCCCGGCGTACAGGAAGAATGCTTACTTGTTGACCAGAACGGCCATGATGTCTTCTTCGCGCATGACGAGCAGTTCCTGCCCGTCGACCTTGACGGTCTGGCCGGCGTATTTGCCGAAGAGCACGCGGTCGCCCACCTTCACGTCGAGGGCGTTTTGCGTGCCCTTGTCATCGCGCTTGCCCGGGCCGACGGCCAGGACTTCGCCTTGATCCGGCTTTTCTGCCGCTGCTTCCGGGATCACGATGCCCGATGCGGTCTTGGTTTCCTGGTCCAGACGTTTGACGATGACGCGATCGTGCAAAGGACGAAGGTTCATACACACTCCTCTCTTGAATGAGACTGAAAACGCGGGAAAGCCCGTCTTTTGGGCGGAGCCCGCCGGACGGAAATCTTGTTAGCACTCTCGTGCAGTGAGTGCCAATTATATGGACCAGATTTGACAATTTCAAGGAGGGATGGGCAGAGACAGCTCCGACACGTGCCGAAGTTCAGCGAACGTTGAACCGCTAGACTGCGAGCGCACGATCTGACGGCGTAGGATCTTCTGTCAGACCAGTCAAATAGACGGTTAGACGCGACACCCAGCCCGGCAGGAGCCGGGTATCCGCGAACACGCATTTAGTTCAGCACGAACACCGTGCCGAGACCAGCGGTTCCGCCCATGTTGGTTGTGCCCAGCAGGTTGCCCGTGCTGTCCAGAATTAGACCGGCACTTGGCGCGTTGCCATCGGAGCCCACCCCCGTGAACACGTGCAGCAGTGAGATTGCCGACGCGTAAGTGCCGTCACTGTTGCGCCTAATTTCGAATACGGTTCCGGAGTTAGCGCTGCCGCCTGCGTTTGTAGTGCCAAAAATGTTCCCAGCGCCATCCAAGACGAGGCCTGCATCCGGATAGGCCCCGTCTGCCGAGCCGCCCGCGAACGAGTGAAGCGTCGTCGCCGGCGTATATGTTCCGTCGCCGCTTCGCCTAAGCATGAATACAGTACCGAGGCTCGCCGCGCCGCCCGCACTGCTTGTGCCAAACAGATTTCCCGCAGCGTCAGCGACGAGGGGGGAGTTCGGAATCGCGCCGTCTGATCCCGTGCCTGAGAATGAGTGAAGCACGACCGCCGGACCGAACGTCCCGTTACTGCCGCGCACAAGTTCAAAGACGGTCCCGCTGTTGGCGGCACCACCCGCGCTTGTTGTGCCGAACAAATTTCCGGCGCTGTCTAGAACCAGCCCTGCCTCTGGTGCCTTCCCGTCCGAGGCGGTACCGGTGAACGAATACAGTGTGGTCGGCGTCGCGTACGTCCCGTCACTTTTGCGCGCAAGCTCGAAAACCGTGCCTGCGTTGGCACTTCCCCCTTGGATGGTCGTGCCGAATAGATTGCCCGCACCGTCCTGGACGAGGCTTGCATCGGGATATGCACCATCGGTGCCGACGCCCGTGAAGGAGTGAAGCGTCACAGCCGGGGAATATGACCCGTCGGCGTTTCGGGTTAGCTCAAATATTGTCCCGGCGTTTGAGCTGCCGCCGGTGTTGGTTGTGCCGATGAGGTTCCCTGCGCGATCGACAATTAACCCAGCGTTCAATGTGGTCCCACCGGCACCTGCGCCGGTGAACGCATACAGCGTGACGGGCGATGCATATGTCCCGTCGGCGTTTCGCTTCAACTGGAATACCGTGCCAGGTCCTGCACTTCCGCCGCCATAGGTGGTACCGAAAAGGTTGCCAGCACTGTCCTGTGCTAGGCCCGCCTCGGGATACTGGCCATCGCCATTCGCGCCGGTGAAGGAGTACAGGGTGCTGACCTGACCTGGGCTGCAACTGACGCTCACGTTGTTGACATTGGCGGTTGCATTGCCCGATCCGTTTGCGACGTTGCATTGCCTCGCGGCTGGATGTTGACTAACCGCAACGCTATATGGGCTGCCCGACGTTATCGACGAGAACTGGAACCCCCCTTCAGAAGTCAGTGTCTGCGTGTCTGTGCCGTTGTTCTGCAGCTTTAGAACGCCCCCGTTGAGTCCAATGGCGGTCCCGCCAATAGTGTATGACGTCGGTGCTGCCGGAGGGACCGCGGAACCGCTTCCAGGGTTGGAAGACGTTGCGGTGCTAGACGAGCCACCTCCGCCGCAGGCACCAAGGGTTGCCGAAAATATGACGGTAGTTACGATGCTGGGAACAGTCTTGATTTTTTTTGGACGCATGACTTCAACCGGTGCAAAGGCGAGTAGTGAGACGTCGCGGCGGCCTTCACCGCGGGCTGTGCCTCATTCTACTTATCAAAAAGATAAGCATGTTAACAATCGAGCCTCTGGCTTTATCAGTGTTGTTTTGTCGACTTGCGTCCACCTCGTTCAGTAAAAGCCCTAATTCTCGAAGCGTGTCGATGCACGAAAACGTCGGCGGTACGGGCCTTAAGATCTCTGTGCGCTTGTGATGCGATGCACCGCTTCCCGGTGACGTGCTGCAGTTATTGCGACGCTCCAGCGTCATGGCGGCAGTTGCCGATCGGCGTTGTGGCGGCGAAGGCTGGGCGTGGCTACGCTTTTCTGACGTCTGGGCACAGTTCTTCGATCCGTGCTGCAAGAATCTCGCGACTCGGTTACCCCAGAGCCCTCAAAGTTGCAGCAGCGCAGGAGCCTTGACTCAGGTGATGATCGACGGCCACCTTCGTCTGTTCCGGCGAATAGCTCGGCCTCGAGCGACATACCCGGCCCGTAAATCATGACATCGCTGATACTCTCGATGCGAAGAAAGGAGGGAAATTCTTCGTCGGGTATGCGTGCGCCTCGTGTCGATTTGGGAGAATGCATGTGCTACATCCTGGATACAACCGGCCGATGCAACACATCTGCGCGAGCTGACAGGGCGCTCGCCGAGCGAGAGGAAATATTGCGCGGAACAGTAGATTGCCTCATCAATGACCGGGGATCGCGCGGTCTGCTACGATCGCGGGCTACGTAGGTTCCCGCCGGTCTAAGTCGCCATGCTGCTCGTCGCTCCGTATTTCGTCTTGATGATCCTTGTGACCGTCGTGTTCGCGTTGCCGTTCTGGCGCTTCATCGACGAATCTAAAGCGGCGCAGGCACGGCGCACTAATTCCCTCGACGGCACACGCGGATATCTCGCGTTGAGCGTGATGGTGCATCACGCGGTGGTAGCGGGCCTGTGGATCAAAACGGGCGTCTGGGCCTTGCCGCCCGACTTTTTCTATAGCCGGCTAGGCAGCGCGGGAGTCGCTATATTCTTCATGATTACCGGCTACCTGTTCTGGGGCAAGTTAATCAAGGCCCACGGTAGGCCCAATTTTGTTGCGCTCTATATCAGTCGCGTGTTCCGCATCGCTCCAGTGTACTGGATCGCTGTCACCGGGATGGTACTGGTGGTAATGTGGCGTTCCGGCTTCCAGACCCGCGAGCCAGTCGGCCCGCTGCTCGACAAGATCGTGCACTGGTATGGCGTGGGCCTCTTAGTCGGCCACGACTTCAACGCCTATCCAAACGTTTGGATCATTCTCGCCGGCGTCGTGTGGACCTTGAAGTATGAGTGGCGGTTTTATATCGCGCTGCTGCCAGCGGCGCTGTTTGCACGGCCGAAGCTGCATCTCGCCGCTGCGGGCGTTGCATTCATCGGTGCACTCATCTGGAGTAGCGTCTCTACAGCCGAAGCGCCGCCGCTCTGGCTGCTGTTCGCGATAGGCATGCTGAACGCGTCGATCGGCGAGGTCAGCCCAATTGTGCGCCTGCCCGATGTGGCACGGTCGCTCGCTGTCATCGTGCTTCTGGTGCTCGTATTTGAGCTACGGCCGCTTCCGTACGCGCGTGAACAAAGCCTAATTCTCGGGCTGGTCTTCTTTCTGCTCTGCAATGGAACCACCCTCCTCGGGCTACTAACATCGAGGCCCGCGGTACGCCTCGGGCACATCAGTTACGGCATCTATCTGTTTCAAGGCTTCGTCTTCTCGCTCGGCTTCGCGAACCATGTGATCGCGCGGGTGATCGTGCAATCGACTGCTGCGTTCTGGCTCGCCGCCTGCTTCGGGATGTTCACGCTCTGCGCGGTCGCCGCCGTAATTCACGTGACTGTCGAGCGACCGATGATCGATGCGGGACATCGCATCGGCTTGCGTGTGAGGGGGCGCACGCTGGCGGCGAACGGAGCGCGCTGATGCTCGCCGGACTCGCGCTCTGCGCGAAGCGCTTTACATCGCATGCCGCCTGGTTGGAATTCTTGATCTGCTTGTAGGCTGTCATCTGTCTTACGTCGACGACGACGGCCCTGCCCAGTTGAACTCTCGCCGTAGAACGCCCCGCTTGGGCGGCTACGCCCCCTCCTCCCTCTGCTCGGATGCATGCGGCGCCGCTCATCTGGTCGCGTCAACTGGCAGCCGACCGACACGTTCCGATCCTGCGGGGCCGTTAGGCGTTCCTGTTCGCGCACCACGCGAATGACAACTGGCCGAAACTGGGCTGAGGCGCTGGCGGCGGCTGTTTCGGACAATGTTCGAAGTAGCCCCCGATGGCGCGAGCACGCAGTTGCGCCTGCGCACGTCGCAACGATCGTTGTCCGCAGACACACTGGTGGTCTGCTAGCCTCCCGGATAAGCGACCCAAGTATGTGCATCTATTCCTCAGCTTGCGACACGCGGCGCCATTGTCGAGGATCCAAAGCCAGGGGCTCAGAGTTATTCGCGTCCATTGGCCGCGGCCCGGTACAGCAGGGGAAGCTGTTAGTGTCACTGTCGTCCCAGACAGCCCCCTCCGACGTTCGCTGAGACCAGATTGCCGGCACCGCTCGTCGGGGCCCACGGTGCTCGCTCGTCTAAGCCGCGAACTGCGGGCGGCGGTACGTCGCGCCTGCTCAACTGTCAGTCAACGTTGAAACAACGAGCTTTGATAACATAAAAAGAGTAGATGAACGCAGTTCAAAACTAGACGGTCTGTCGCTCGTAAACTCGTGCTGGCTTGCCGGCCGGATTCAATGTTTGATGAACTTAGACATTTGCTTTGGCGAGGAGCCGGTGCCGAAGTCTTGACCTCGAGGGAATTAATAAAATGCCGGGTGGCGGCACCTTTCCGACGTCGCAGCGTCAGGTTGCGACACCGCACCAACGGTGAAAGACCAACGCTCCGCGGACTAGGTTCGGCCGCGCTGACAAGCGGTCGGGATCGACGCTCTCCTAACAGCAACAGGCCCATGCAAACAAGTGCGTCCGCCAGAACGCACGCACTCCGTCGTCTTTGCACTGCCGGGCGACTGCGGTAGCGTTAGAACATTTCGAAACTTCATTACGCTCTCTCAAAGGAGGATGTCCCTCAGTGCCAATTGCCTGTCCAGCTCGAAGCTCAACCGCAAATCAAGCTGATACGGAATCCAACGCGCCCCCGCCGGCGAGCGAACCCGTGCCGGTGCTTTTCCATATCGTCGACTTCAACGACGGCGGGATCGAATCGTCGCTTATCCAGTGGCTGCGCGTCTTCGACCGTGAGCGCTTCAGCGTCACGCTCTCGGTGATGCATTCCTCGCCGGCGTTCGAAAACCGGTTTCGCACGCTCGTGCCACCCGATGTCGGCATCGAGATCCTGGCTGACAAGGAGTGGCTCAACTACTTCCAGACCCGGCGTTACGCGCGCAAGCTGAGCAAGCTCGGGCGCGTGGGGCGCGACGTCTTCAACACGCTCGCCGTGCGGCCTTATGTGAAGCGACGCATCGAAGCGCTGGCACGCCGGCATGCGCTGATCGTCGATTTCGACATGTCGCTGCGCCGCCTCGCCGGCCAGTTCGGCACGGCGTGGCTCGGCGTCAACCACTTCAGCTTCGATGCGCGGCTGGGCGCCCGTCCGCGCAAGAAACGCCGGCTCGCGGCGCAGTTCGCGCGTTACGACGGGGTGGCCGCGCTGAATCAGCACATGGCCGAGGAAGCGCGTCGGATGTTCGGCGACGGGTTGCAGCGACTGTCCGTGCTGCCGAATGCCATCGATATCGAACGCATTCGCCGCGATGCGCTGGCGACCGAACCGCCGCTTTGCGATGCGCCGTACATCGTATCTGTCGCGCGACTCGATGAAATTCAGAAGGACCATCGCACATTGCTGCGGGCTTACGCGCGGCTCGTGAGTGCCGGCGATATCGCGGAACATCTGGTGATCGTCGGCGATGGCGCTTTTCGCGGCGAACTCGAAGGGCTCGCAGAGGAGCTCGGTATCGCCGCGCGCGTGCACTTCGCGGGTTATCGCAACAACCCGCACGCGCTGGTCGCCGGCGCGCGCCTTCAGGTGCTGAGTTCGCGCTACGAGGGCATGCCGATGGTGCTGCTCGAGGCGCTCGCGCTAGGCACGCCCGTGATAGCGAGCGATTGCCCGACCGGCCCGCGCGAGATTCTCGGCGACGGCCGCTTCGGGATTCTGTTTCCGATCGGAGCGGACGACGAACTCGCCGATGCCATGCGCAGCCTGATCACTGACGAAGCGTTGATGCATCGCATGCGCGCGCGTGCGCTCGAACGCGCTGAAGAGTACGGCATTGCAGCCAGCAACGAGCGTTTTGCGCGATGCGTGTCGGAACTGACGAGTGCGAGGCGCTAGCGCCGCTTGCTTTCTGTACGGCCGCACGGGCCGGGCTACCGACGAGCATTTCCTCTGCTCGCCATGCGGCTCGCGTCGACAGCCTTGCCGCGCCGCCACGCGAGTGGCGCTTGGCAACTGAATTCGCGGTCGAAGCGGACGAGGAACTCGCCAGCGCGATGCGCCGCCTGATTACCGACGATGCGTTGAGGAATCGCATACGTTAAAGCGCGCTGGAGCGCGCTGGGAATCCGGTATCGCGGCCGGCAAGAGCGTTTGCACGATGCGTCTCCGAACTGACGAGTGCCATTCGCTGGCGGCCGATTGTTTCGTGTACGGCCGCACGAGCCCGCAACCGACAAGCGTTTCCTCTGCTCGCAATGCGGGCCTCGCGTCGACAGCCTTGTTGCGCCGCGATGCAACAGGCGCTTGGAACTAATCTCGATGTGCGCCGCGCCGCTCGAGCCGAAACCCAGATCGCCGCACGACGCCGAAAAAGCTAGCTGTTATCGCGAGAAAACGAGTTTTCCCTCGCCGCAGGAGCGCACTCGCGCCCCAATGCCCGCTGTGCGATGCGACCGCGCGTTTCAAAAAAATAAAGGGCATTGCCTCTTGAAACGCAGCCTTTACCATCCAGCTAGATGGCAACAGGATGGAGAATCACATGACCGCACCGCTTCCCGACCTCACCCGCCCCAAAGGCGGCGACACCGAAAAGATCACGATCAACCTCGGCCCCGTCGATCTCGGCCAGATCGACCTGCTCGTCGAAGAAGGCTTTTACTCAAACCGCACGGACCTGATCCGCACGGCCATCCGCAATCAGCTCGCGGTGCACGCGTCCGTCGTCAAGGAAACGGCGACCCGGCGTGCGCTCGTGCTCGGGCTTCAATACTTCTCCAGACAGGACCTGGAAGCGGTGCGCGCAGCCAATGAGCGGCTGAAGATTCAGGTGCTCGGCCTCGCGAGTATTGCCGCCGACGTTTCGCCCGAACTCGCGCTTGCCACCATCGAATCGATTCTGGTTCGAGGTGCCCTCCACGCATCGCCGGCCGTCAAAGCCGCGCTTGCAGACCGGATCCGCTGAATGCGGCTCGACCGCCGCGCATCCGAAACCGGACAAGACATGAAACTGAACGAAGGTTTTCTCGACTCGATGAAAGAGGCTTTTCAACTCTTTCAGAACGGCAATAGCGACGCCGCCACCGACATCGTCAAGCGCGCGATGCGCGGAGACGCTGCCGACGCAGCGCCCGCCTCGCACGAATCCCGCCCCTCGCGCTCTAGCGAACTCTTCAAGACACCGCCGCGCGCCGAACCGCAGCCCGAAGTGGAAGATCGCGGGCACTTCAGCACGCGCCGCTACGCGAATGCCGCCGGGCAGCGCGACTACAAACTATATGTGCCGAGCGCTTATCGCAACGAGCCATTGCCGCTCGTCGTGATGCTGCACGGCTGCACGCAGAACGCCGACGACTTCGCGGCCGGCACGCAAATGAACGCGCTCGCCGAACGGCAGTCGTGCATCGTCGCCTATCCGATTCAGCCGCAAAGCGCGAATGCATCGAAATGCTGGAACTGGTTCAAGCCGTCCGACCAGCAGCGGGACGCGGGCGAGCCGTCGCTGATAGCCGGCATCACGCGCGAAATCATGGCCACTCACAACGTGGATGCGAAGCGCGTCTACGTCGCCGGTTTGTCGGCGGGCGGCGCGATGGCGGCGATCTTGGCGCAACGTTACCCCGACTTGTATGCGGCAGCGGGCGTTCACTCAGGGCTGCCTGCCGGACGCGCGCACGATCTGCCGTCCGCGCTTGCCCTCATGCGCGGCGGCGAAGGTAAAGCGGCGGCGTCCGGCGCGCCGCGTTGCCCGCTGATCGTCTTTCACGGCGATGCGGACGCCACCGTGAATCACGTCAACGCGCGCAGAGTCCTTGAAGGCTTCCGCGCTAGCGGGCCGGAGCGCCGCATAGCGGGCGTGGCGGGAACTCGGCAGCATTCAGTGCAGCAGTTCGTATCGCCCGATGGCGTGCCTGCGGAACTGTGGACGCTTCACGGCGCACCGCACGCGTGGTCCGGCGGCAGCGCGCGCGGAACTTACACCGACCCGAGCGGACCGGACGCCAGCGCAGAGATGCTGCGCTTCTTTTTAGCGCATCCGAAGAACTAGAAGTGTTTCATCGCGGCGAGTTCTCCAAGAAACGCCGCCGCCTTCGGCACGGCAACCGCGCGTTCGCTTGCGCGGATGGAGGTTGCCCGCCATGCGGCCGTCGCTGATGGCGCCTGTCGTCGAGCCTGTGGGTGCGGTCGCTGCATCCGTCGGACGCGACTGGAGGGTTCCCGAACCGCCTGCGGCGTGAGCACGGGAATCGGCTTGGCAACCCCAGACGCGGCGCTGCCGCGCCAGCCGATCTCTGAGCAAAACATCGCGTCGCTTGATTCTGCGTCGTCTGCTCACGCCATCAACAACGCACGGTACATTGGCGAGCCGAACCACGCGCGCGATACCACCCCACATCGCGCGACTCGGCGCCCCGCCTCAGCGACAATCGCGCCGCTCATATAGCGACCATTCGCCCTCTTGCACGACCTGAACGACGTCGCATTCCTTGTTGGCGAAGAAGTTCGCTGGCAGGGGCCCGGCCTTGTGCACGAAAAAATATCGATACTGCCGGCCGTTGTCTCTCGTCCAGTCGAAGCGCCGGGGATCGCCCTCGAGCGCCGGGGGTTGCAGCGGCAGCATCCCCGGTTTGAAACGGACGATCTGCGGCACGAACGTCGCGAAGTTGAAATCGACGAACCCGTGTTTCTCAGCCTGATACCACAGCGCCTGATGCATGTAAGCGGCAATGCTTCCGTACGCGGGACTGTCTCGATCGAACACGAGATTCAGCGCGCGCTGGCCCGGCTCCGCTCGCGCGAGGAGCTTTTCGAGCGGCGCGTTCTCGGCGGCGAAGCGATGCAGGCGGACCGCTTGATCGGTGAGAAAAATCCAGCATCCCGCGATGATCGCGGCCTGCACGCCGACGCCTCGCCATGCGGTCCAAGGCGAACCCGACGCCGATGCGCGCCCATCGCTCGCCGACCGTGGCGCGGGACAGAACATCAGCGCATAGGCCGGCAGCAGGAAAAGCGCGAACCGGTGATACAGATAGCCGGTCTTGAGCGCCGCGTCGGGCACGGCGAACCATATGAAGGTGACGGCCAGCATCGGGACGATCACCGCGCGGTCCCGGTTGATCCTGTCGCGCCAAAGCCACGGCGCCGCGAACATCAACGCGACGAGTGGCAGATACATGGCGGCACTCTTGCTCATGCCCCAGACATAGACGGGCAGCGAGAGCACGCGGTGCAGATTCCAGCCCCATTTGAATACGACGATGTCCGGCACGGTTTGCCCGAGCAGCGGATCCGTCGCGCGACTGCGCAGCACATACGCAATGCACAGCAGGCCGAGCGGCACGAACGGCGCGAGCGCCTTCACGCCGTGCGCGAGCGGCCTCTGCTTGAAAAGCACGAAGCCGACGCCGACAGCGCACGCGAACAGAAACACGAGCCCGTGGCAGAAGAAGAGCACCGCGCCGGCCAGCGCGATGGCAACACCCTTCTCCACCGACAACGCCGTCGCGTAACCGTACGTCAGCCAGATGAACAGGATGCCCAGCGGCGCGGCGACCAAAAACGTGTAGAAGCCCCATCCGAATGCGAAGCCGAAACATCCGGGAACGAAGAGCCAGTCGAGCCGCGCATCGCCATGCAGATGACGTCGAAAGCCCACGCACGATGCGACGAACCCGAGGTACGCGACCGTCATCAGGCACTTGAGCGCGGCCGCCACGGGCATCAGATACGTGAGCGGCAAAGCCAGCCCGTAGCCGATGAGATACGGCGTGAGCAGATTGAGTTGCACGAGGCTTTGCCACGGTGACGCATGTTCGAGCAGATCGCGCAGCAACATGACTTGGCCGGCGTGCTGAGGCAAATCGGCGAGCGGCGGACGCGGCGAGATCCAGAACAACGCTGCGCCATACAGCACGGTCGCGAAAAAAAGCACGCGCGGCAGCATCGCGGCTAGCGGGCCGGCGCGCGAGCCCGGCGCGGGCGCGGCTGCCGCATCGAGGTTCGCGCTCGCCGGCGCGGAGCGATCGACCGGAAAGTTCATGGCGTCTCCCCGATGGTGGGACGCGCGCGCGGTCCCTCGTTGGCAGAAGTCGTCGGCGTGCAGTGCGGATGGGGGCGTGTAGACGAGGCGCGGGCGCGAAAGGCCCGGATGCGCGGCGAGATGAGTTCAAACGTCGTCATAGGCGATGTTTCTCATGGCTGAAGCTGCGATGGCCAAGAATCTGCTCGGCGCGCAGTGCGCATCACTAAGCAGACCGAACGATTCATCAGACGTAAAGGTCAGTGGCCGGCGCTCTACGCAGACGACAATAACACGCGAGGTGCGACAAAAAATATGCAGAAGCTCGCGTCGGCACGCGCCCGGTGAAGCTGCCGCGTCCCTTACAACTCGTCAATCAATCAATCGGTCTCCCGGAACCGATTGAATCGATTAATGCTGATTCATCAATGGTGCCTTCTTCGGATCAGGGTTTATACCTATATGTGACAGGCCTACACTTCTTCTCAACGACAACGCAGTGCGAGCCCCAAGCTCCTGCGGCGTCCCGCTCAACGAGATACGGAGGTTCATCATGTTCAAGTCAATCGTTCCCGCCATCGTCATCGCTTCCGCACTCGCTGCGCCGGCATTCGCCCACGCGGACGAAAACGGCGCCCTGACCCGCGCCGAAGTGAAGGCGCAACTGGTCGAACTGCAGCGCGCCGGTTACAACCCCGCCAGCGACCGGACGACCTACCCGGCCGCGATCCAGGCGGCGGAAGCCCGCATTCACGAGTCGCAAGGTGCTGCGGCGACGTCGTTCGGCGGCTCGGACGGCGGCGCGTCGGCGTCCGGACGCGCGAATCGCGCGGCTGCCGAGGTCAACCCGGTCGATTTCAATCGTCCGTAAGCGGTATTGACCAATGCGAAGCCCGGCCCTGCGCCGGGCTTTTTCGCGTTCATGTCCGCGTTTCGTGAGCGCCAGGACAAGCGCTTTACGACGGTCATCTCGCTGTAAGCCTCGGATTTTTCGACGTTTTCGGATTCTGCTTTTTCATCGGAGGCTCGGACCGCACTAAAATGTGTGTCTGCTTGTCACATGTTTCGTTTCTGCCGCCTGCCATGCCTATCCCGTCGTCGTTGCGCCTCGCTTTCGTTTCACTCGGTTTTTTCGCGCTCGCTGCCTGCGGTGGCCGCACCGCCACCACGCCCAGCTATCAGCAGGAGTTGTTCAACACCGGCGCCAGCCCCTACGCGCACAACTTCGACGCCACGGTGAAGGAAACCTGCGAAGCCGCGCGCCGCGCGTTGCTGTCGCAAGGCTTTCTCACGACGATGGCGCAGGCCGATAGCGTCGACGCCACGAAGAACTTCCAGCCGTCCGCCGAGACGCATGTGGTCGTGTCGTTCCACGTCGTGTGCACGCCCGGCGAGAACGCGACCAACCAGAGCATCGCCTATGTGAACGCCGTGCAGGACGGCTACGCGCTCAAGAAGAGCGATACGTCCGCGAGCGTCGGCCTGAGCGTGCTCGGCTCGCTTTCGCTGCCCATCCGGTCGAACAGCGACGCAATGGTCAAGATTTCCAGCGAGACGGTGCCGGCCGGCAAGTTCTATGACCGCTTCTTCGGCTTGATGGGCCACTATCTGACGACAGTGCCGCGCAGTTCGCCCATTGCATCCGATGAAGTCGAGAGCAAGCCGCTCGCGCCCTCGCTGATTGTCAGTTCGCCGGAGTTGACGCCGACGCCGATCGTCGTGCAGGCGCCCGCCGCGGCCGCGACCGCGATTCAGACGCCGGAGGCAGCGGCGGTCACCAAGCAGGAAGCGCAGGCTGCCGCCAGTACTGTGACGGCATCAGCGCCGGTTGCCGCGTCGGCGGTGACGCATTGATTGACGCACCGCTCTCCCGACAATCTACCGGCTGCGAAGACCGCACTCACGCCATTCGCGCTCGTGCCTCATCGGCGATGACACGCTGAGCGATCGCCGGTTCGTGCGGCATTGGGAATTCAGCCGGCCTGCGTCGGCCCATTCGTCGACGCGCGCTCCCCGGTTCACGCCAGAGCGGAGCGACCGAACAGCACATATCGCCGGCTTGACAGCGCCCAGCTCGCTCATCGGCCGGCTGTTGCACAAAACAAAAACGGACTCCGGCCGAAGCCGGAGCCCGTTCGCGCGCCTCGCCGCCCCGCGTCCGCCCATTCGCCGACGCGCTGCCTCCGGTTCGCGCCACAGCGTAGCGACCGAACAGCATCCATCGCATTCACCCGGCTCAATCGCGCCCAGCTCGCTCATCGGCCCGCTGTCCCACAAAACAAAAACGGGCTCCGACCTAAGCCGGAGCCCGTTTGCGCGCCTCGCCCGAAACGGCTGAGGCTCGCCGCTTATTTGCCGCCGTTCTGCGGGCTCAGCGTGAGCTTGTTCGAGACCGACTGCACGCCCGTCACGCCCTTCGCCACTTCTTCGGCCTGAGAAATCTGCGCGCCTTCCGGCACGGTGCCGGTCAGCGTGACCGCGCCGCCGCGTGCACGGACGAACACGTTCGACACATCGAAGCCCTGCGCCTTCGACAGCGCGCGGCGCACGTCGTAGCCGAGCTTGCGATCCGTCTTCTTGGTCGCGGACTTCTGCGCCTTGGTCGGCGCGGCGGATTCGGTGCCGGTGGTGGCCGCCGCATCGCTGGACTGGGCATAGGCGCTCGACGCGACCGCCACGCACACCACGACGCCCAGCGCCTTCAACATATCGACAACTTTCATGGTTTCTCCTTTTGTTTCGCTTGTTGACTTCGCACAGTTGCTGCTTCGCTCGTTTGCACTTCAAGCCGGACAGCGTGGACCGGCCTAAGGCGTACGGCACCGCGCATGCCCGTGGCCGCCCGGCCGGCGGTCCAGATGGACCGGCGAACCGGCGGCGACGTGCCGCGGATGCTGTCATGCAATGCTGCGAGAGGCTGGCGAAGAAACGAACTCGGCCGTTATTCGGGCGTATGACCCGTCGGCTCGTCTATATGTTGTCCTGACGCACGGCGCAACAGGCGCCCGATGCTGCGGCGCGTGCCCGCCTGACCCAAATAACGGGTTTTCGGACGGAAGTCCTTGCCGTGCGGCGGCGAACGTCAATTTAGCCCAGCGCGGCCATTAGCGCAAAGCATTTAACAACGCGAGGCGCCCGCACGCGACACACGCTTGTCACACGCATGCCGCCGCCGCGACGGCAACCGGGTCGCGCGGGCTTTCGCGTCGCGCGTTCGGGTAAGCTCTCGGGCACGAAGTTGACAGTTGGCACCGAGATGACTCAATCAGACGGCAATCCCCAAAAGGAACGCCCGCGACGCAGGCCGCAACCGAAAATCGTCGCGCGTTTCGTCGCGGTGTCGTGGCGCGACCTCGCGCTGACGTTCGGCCCGATTCTCGTCGTGGCGATCGCCGCGCTCTACCTGGCCGTGCGGCTCATTCAACCCGCGCCGCCGAACACGCTCACCATCGCGGCCGGGCCGAAGGGCAGTTCGTTCTGGAACAGCGCGCAGAAGTACAAGGCGATCCTCGCGCGCAACCGCGTGACGCTCAACGTGCTGGAGACGCAAGGCTCGCTCGACAATCTCACGCGGCTGGAAAAGCCGGATTCGGGCGTCGATGTCGGTTTCGTGCAGGGCGGCATGATGCCGCCGGGCGCGGTGCACGACGACCTCGAATCGCTCGGCAGCGTCGCATATGTGCCGCTCGCCGTGTTCTATCGCGGGCCGGTGGTTTCGCGGCTGTCGGAGTTCAAGGGCAAGCGGCTCGGCATCGGCGCGGAAGGCAGCGGCACGCGCGCGCTTGCGCTGACGCTCCTGAAGGCGAACGGCATCGAGCCCGGCGGCGACACGCAGTTGCTGCCGCTGTCCGGCGAGGCCGCGGCCAAGGCGCTCGAAGGCGGCCAGATCGACGCCGCGCTTTTGACGGGCGATTCCGCGCAGCCGCCGACCATGGCAAAGCTGCTGCGCACGCCGGGCGTGCGCTTCATGGACTTCGCGCAGGCCGACGCCTACGCGCGCCGCTTCCCTTACCTCACCGAGATCGAACTGCCGATGGGCGCGTTCGATTTCGCCAACAATCTGCCGCCGCGCCCGGTCCACATGATCGCGCCGACCGTCGAGCTCGTCGCCCGCGACAGCCTGCATCCCGCGCTCTCGGACCTGCTCATCGAGGCGGCGCGCGAGGTCCACAGCCGCGCCAACCTGATGCAGCGCGCGAACGAATTCCCCGCGCCGCTCGCCCACGAATTCCGCATCAGCGACGACGCCGAGCGTTATTACAAGTCGGGCAAGAGTTTTCTGTACCGCGTGCTGCCCTTTTGGATCGCGAGTCTCGCCGATCGCGTGCTCGTCGTGCTCGTGCCGCTCGTCGTCGTGCTCATTCCGGCGCTGCGGCTCGTGCCGGGGCTGTATCGCTGGCGCGTGAAGTCGCGCATCTATCGCTGGTATGGCGCGTTGATTGCAATCGAACGGGAGGCGATCAGCGGCCCCGACACCGCGCAGCGCGACGCCCTGCTCGACCGCATCGACGCGATCGAATCGGCGGTCAACCGGATGAAGATGCCGCTCGCGTTCGCTGACCAGTTCTACGTGTTGCGCGAGCACATCGGCTTCGTGCGCGAGCGACTCGCAGCCGAGGCCGGCGCGAACGCGCAGCCGCCTTCGCGCCGGCAGGTCGCGTCGCGTGAAGACACGGAGCAGCGCAGCACGTAATATCGAATGATTCGATCGCGATAAGCGGTCGGGAGATACGCGGCGCGCGTTCGCCGCACCGGATGCAGGACACGACGCCAGCCGGCGAAAGCCGGGCGCGCGAGCGCCGCAGCAACCGAACACGTAGAGCGAACGACGAGGCCAGCGCGAGCGCGCCAAAAGCAAGGAGAAACGACATGAGTGCCCCGCATTCGACCGCCGACGGTCGCCCGTACTTTTTTTTCGACTTCATCTCGCCGTTCTCGTACCTGCTTCTCGAGCAGCACGACAAATGGCCCGACATGCCGTTCGAATTCGTGCCCGTGCAGTTGCTTAAGCTGCTCGACCGCTGGAAGCAGCCGCACGCGGCCACCATTCCGTCCAAGCGCGTGTTCACGTACCGCCACGCGCTCTTTCGGGCCGAACAACTGGGCATTCCGTTTCGCATGCCGCCCGCGCATCCGTTCGACCCGGTGAAGGCGCTGCGGCTCGCCGTAATCGCAAACGGCGACATGACGCGCGTGCGCGACATTTTTCGCTTCATCTGGCGCGAAGGGCGCGATCCGTCGTCGCCGGACGGCTTTCGCGCGCTGTGCGAATACGTGGGCATGCCGGAGGCGGAATCGCGCATCGACGACGAGGACGTGAAGGCGAGGCTGCGCGACAACAATGACCGCGCCGTCGAGATGGGCGTGTTCGGCGTGCCGACCTTCGTCGTCAACGATCAGATCTTCTGGGGCGAGGACACGCTGCCGATGGTGCTCTACGTCGCCCGCTCGCCGAACTGGCTGGAAGCGGCCGAGGTCAAGCGCATCAGCACGTTGCCGATGGCGCGCCCGGAAGCCGATCCCGGCGACACGACAGCAGTCGGCGGCTGACCCACGGCGAACGCGTTCGCGGCCCTCGCCTATGCCGCGCCTATGCCGCGCATAGGGCATGCGCTATGGCGTCAAAAATCGGAACAGGGTTAACTTCGGTTGCGGCCGTGCGCCGCGCCGTCTCCGCGCCGTCTGTGGCAACCGTTGCCGCACCCGACACGGCGCTTCGGCCTCCGGTCCCACGCAAAGCCCATGAACGAACCCGCCGATTCCCTCGACATCTGGCTGATCCGCGTCCTGCGCACGCTGCTGCTGGAACGCAGCGTCACGCAGACCGCGCAGCGCCTGAACCAGACCCAGCCGGCTATCAGCACGGCGCTGCGCCGCCTGCGCGAGATCCTGAACGATCCGATTCTCGTGCGCGGCAAGCAGGGCATGGTGCCGACCGAATACGGCGAGACGCTGCTCGCGCCCGCGCAGCGCGCGCTGCGCGAGGTGGAATTCGTCGCGACGCCGCACGGTGATTTCGATCCCGCCCATTCGCGCCGCACCTTCCGGCTCGCCGCGCCGGATTATCTGAACGATTTCTTCATGCCGACGCTCGTGGCCGCGTTTCGCGACGCCGCGCCCCATGCGCGCCTCGAAATCGAATCGCTGAACCCGATGCGCGATCACGAGCGCGCGCTCGACGAAGGCGAGATCGACCTGATGGTCGCCAACTGGACGAAGCCCGAGCCGCGCTTCGAGCGACAGGATCTCTTCTCCGACGTGTTCGTCTGCCTGATGCGCGCGAACCATCCGCTCGCGCGCGAGCCGCTGACGGTGGAACGCTACGCGCTCGCCGCGCATCTCGCGCCGACGCCGTACAGCGGCGCGAAGCGCCATCCAATCGATATCGGGCTCGCGCGGGCGGGCATCCGCCGGAGAATTGTCACAACGATTCCGTATTTTGGTCTCGTGCCGCAGGTGCTGCTGCAATCGGACCTGATCTTCACCGCGCCGCGCCGTTTCGCGCAACACTATGCCGCGATGCTGCCGCTCGCGGTGCTCGATTCGCCGGTGCCGTTTCCGCGCATCAAGTGCTATCGGCTGTCGCAGCCGCAGTCGGACCAATCGACCGATGTGGCGTGGCTGTGCGCGCTGATGTCGCGCGTGTCGGACTCGCTCATCGGCCGAAAAACCGCGCCGGTGCATGAGTTCGCTGCGGCCGTCGCCAAATAACGTGCTCACGACATGGACGCTCTCGACCGCTTGATTCAACTCACGCAGCTTTCCGGCGCGCTCGATTTGCGTTGTCTTTTGCGCGGCCCGCTCGAAGTGGATCACGCGCCCGCGCCGGCCGGCGAGGCGGCGTATCACGTCGTCCTGGACGGCGCGTGCACGGTGTCGCGCAAGGGCCATGCGCCGATCGACCTGAAAGCAGGCGATATTCTCTTTCTGCCGCGCGGCGACGCGCACGTGCTTCACGTCGCGGATGGCGACGCACGCGCTGGCGAACTGCAAACGCGCGACAACGGCGCGGTCACGGTGCGCACCAATTGCGGCGAAGCGCAGCCGGCGGTGGATCTGCTGTGCGGACGCTTCACGTATGCGCCGCGCGCACTGCTGATCGACGTGTTGCCGGACGCGGTGCACGTGTCGTTCACGCGCGCGTCCGCGCCGTATCTCGGCCCGCTCGTCGCGGCGATGCGTCGCGAGGCGGAGGAAGCGCAGCTCGGCGCGCCGTCGATTGTCGCGGCGCTTTCCACCGCACTCTTCGCGATGGTCCTCCGCGCATGGCTCGCCGAGCAGCCGTCGCTTTCGGGCGTGCTCGCGCTGTTGGCGCACCGGCGGCTGGGCGCATCCGTGATCGCGATGCTCGAACGCCCCGCCGATCCGTGGACGCTCGAAATGCTCGCAAAGGAAGCGGCAATGTCGCGCGCCACGTTCATGCGCGCGTTCTCGGCGCATTCGGAAAGCTCGCCGCTCGCGCTGTTGGGCCATGTGCGCATGCAGCTCGCGAGCACCATGCTCACGCACACCAAGAAGAGCATCGCGGATGTCGCGGCGAACGTCGGCTATCAGTCGGAAGCGGCGTTCAGCAAGCGGTTCAAAGAGGTGTATGGCGTCGCGCCGGGGAAGTTTCGGGTGGAGCGGGGGTTCGGGGCGTGAGGCGCGCTTAGATCATTGCGCGCCGCGCGCCCGGCATCGAAGCATTCGACCGCGCCCGTTCTTCCCGCACCCGCAACACCTGCGCCGCGACCGCCAGCGCGATCGACGCGGGCGCTTTATCCACGATCCCTTCGACGCCGATCGGGCACGTCATCTCGACGAGCCGTTCTGCGGCCAACCCGCGCTCCATCAATCGCCGCTCGAACTTCACGCGTTTCGTCTTCGAGCCGATGAGCCCGAAGTACGCGAAGTCGTCGCGCCGCATGATGCGCTGCGTGAGCGCGAAGTCGAGCGAATGATCGTGCGTCATCACGATGAAATACGCCCCGGCGGGCGCTTCATCGACGATCGCGTCCGGCAGATCCGTCGCTTCGATCTGCACGTTCGCGGGCACTTCGTCGGGGAAAAGCTCGTCGCGCGCATCGACCCATTGGACGACGCACGGCAGCGTGCCCAGCACCTTCACGAGCGCATGGCCGACGTGGCCCGCGCCGAACACGACGACATGCATCATGACCGCGCGCTCCTCACTGCATTGACCGCACGCAGAATCTCCTCGGACGTAGCGGGCGCGTTCAGCGGCGGATTCACCTTGTGATCGCCGACCGCGGAGACTGCATCGCGGATCGCGAAGAACACCGAAAACGGCAGCAGAAGCGGCGGCTCGCCCACCGCCTTCGAGCGATGAATGCTGTCTTCCGCGTTGCGATTCTTGAAGAGCGACACGCGGAAATCGGCGGGCATGTCGTTGACCGTCGGGATCTTGTAGGTGGACGGCGCGTGCGTCATCAGCTTGCCGTCCTTGTTCCACCAGAGTTCTTCGGTCGTGAGCCAGCCCATGCCTTGCACGAACGCGCCTTCCACTTGCCCGATGTCGAGCGCCGGATTCAGCGACGCGCCCACGTCATGCAGCGCATCCGCGCCCAGCACGCGCATTTCGCCGGTGAGCGTGTCGATCACCACTTCCGACACCGCCGCGCCGTAGGAGTAATAGAAGAACGGGCGGCCCTGCATCGTCGCCTGATCCCAGTAGAGCTTGGGCGTCGCGTAGAAGCCATCGGACCACAGTTGCACGCGCGCGAGATACGCCTTCGCGACGACTTCGCCGAACGGAATCGCATCTTCGCCGACGATCACGCAGTCGTTGGCAAAGCGCACGCTCGCCGCCGGCACCGTGCCCGCGCCGAACTTCTCCGCCGCGAATGTCGCGAGCCGCTCGCGCAGTTGACGCGCGGCGTCCTGCGCGGCCTTGCCGTTCAAATCCGTTCCGGTCGATGCCGCCGTCGCCGACGTATTCGCCACCTTGCTCGTGTCCGTCGCCGTCACGCGCACGCGGCCGAAGTCGATTCCGAGTTCATGCGCGACGACCTGCGCCACCTTCGTGTTCAGCCCCTGGCCCATTTCCGTGCCGCCGTGGTTCACGAGAATCGACCCGTCGGTGTAGATGTGAACGAGCGCGCCGGCCTGATTGAAGTGCGTGACGTTGAACGCGATGCCGAACTTCACCGGCGTCAGCGCCAGTCCCTTCTTCAGAATTTCGTTGTTCGCGTTGAACTCGCGCACGGCTTCGCGGCGGCGGCGATAGTCGCTCGTCGCGGCCAGTTCGCCGATGAGCTCGTGCAGCACGTTGTCCTCGACCGTCTGGCCGTACGGCGTGCGGTTGTTCTCCGTCTTGCCGTAGAGATTCGCGATGCGGACATCGAGCGGATCGCGGCCCACGGAGCGCGCGATGTTGTCCATGATGTACTCGATCGCGAACGCGCCCTGCGGCCCGCCGAAGCCGCGAAACGCGGTGTTCGACTGCGTGTTGGTCTTGCCGCAATAGCCTTCGATCGCGACATTCGGCAGCCAGTACGCGTTGTCGAAGTGGCAGACGGCGCGCGTCATCACCGGGCCGGACAGATCGGCGGAAAAGCCGCAGCGCGAAGTCATGTCGACGGCTACGCCCTCGATCACGCCTTCGTCGTCGTAGCCCACTTCGAAGTCGTACACGAAGTCGTGGCGCTTGCCGGTAATCATCATGTCGTCGTCGCGGTCAGGGCGCAGCTTCACCGGACACAACAGTTTCCACGCCGCGAGCGACGCGCAGCACGCGAAGATGCCCGACTGCGATTCCTTGCCGCCGAATCCGCCGCCCATGCGCCGGCATTCGACGAGCACGTTATGCGAATGCACGCCCAGCACATGCGCGACGAGATGCTGCATTTCCGTCGGATGCTGCGTCGAGCAGTAGACGTGCATGCCGTCGTCGTCCTTCGGCACCGCGTACGCAATCTGGCCTTCGAGATAGAACTGCTCCTGGCCGCCGAGCTTCATCGCGCCGCGTTCGTGATGCACGGCCTTCGACATCGCGCTGTCTGCATCGCCGCGAGCGAGCTTGAGCGGATTGAGCACGTACGATTCGGCGCGGCGCGCGTCCTCTGCCGTGAGCACGGCGGGCAAGTCTTCGAATTCGATCGACGCGCGCCGCGCCGCGAGCCGCGCCGTATCGTGCGAGGTCGCGACCACGATGAACATCGGCTGGCCGACGTACTGCACGACGCCCGGCGCGAGTACCGGATCGTCGTGGATGATCGGGCCGCAGTCGTTCACGCCGGGAATGTCGTCGGCGGTGAAGACGGCGACCACGCCCGGCGTCGCGCGCACGGCGTCGAAGTTCATCGACACGATCTTCGCGTGCGCCTTCGGGCTCAGCCCGAGCGCGGCGTGCAGCGTGCCCGCGACGGGCGGAATGTCGTCGGTATAGCTCGCGCGGCCGCTCACGTGCAGATGCGCGGATTCATGCGGTCGCGAGACGTGGACCTGCTTGAACGCGTCGGCGTCGTTGACGAGGGACTGCGCGTCGGCGAGAAAGGCTTCGGCTTGCTGATTCATGTTCGTGTGTGTCCTTATTTCGCTTCGACGAGTTCGATCGCGCGCACATCCAGCTTCGATTTCGCGAGCGGATTGTGCGGGCGCGTCTCCAGCCAGAAGCGGTACAGCAGGCTCTTCGCCGTCTCCAGCCGATAGCCGCTGCTCGCGCGCATGTCGGTGAGCGGCGCGTAGTCCTCGCCGAGCGCGCGCATCGCGGCCTGCGCCGTGGCTTCGTGCCACTGCGCATCGGCGAGCGCGGCTTCGGCGCGTGCGGCGCGCTTGGGCGTCGCGGCCATGCCGCCGAATGCGATGCGCGGCTCGCGGATCACGTCGCCCTCCGCGATATACGCGAACGCGGCGCACACGGCGGAGATGTCGGAGTCGAAACGCTTCGACAGCTTGTAGGTCCGAAAGCGCAGATTCGCGCGTTTTCCCGTGCGCGTCGGCACGCGCACCGCCGCGACGAATTCATGCTCGGCCATGTCCTTCTTCTGATACGCGAGGTACAGGTCTTCGAGCGGCATCTCGCGCGTGCCGTCGATGCTCGCCAGCACCACGCGAGCGTTCAGCGCGATGAGTCCGGGCATCGAATCGCCGATGGGCGAGCCGTTCGCCACGTTGCCGCCGAGCGTGCCGGCGTTGCGGATCGGCAGCGACGCGAAACGCAGCCACATCTCTTCCAGTTCGGGATAGGTCTTCGCGAGCTCCGCATACGCGCGCTCGACGCTCACGCCCGCGCCGATCTCGATCCACTCGTCCTTCGTCTCGACGCGCTTGAACGCATCGATCTGCCCGACATAGACGATGTCGCCGATGTCGCGCAATTGCTTCGTCACCCACAGTCCGACGTCCGTGCTGCCCGCGAGAATGCGCGCGTCCGGCTTCTCGGCCTTCAGCTTCGCGAGCGCCTCGACCGTGCGCGGCGCGTCGAACTGGCGGCCGGCGTGCTCGTAGTGGAACGTGTCGTCGCGAGCGATGGTGTCGAGCGTGCGCGCGAGCGACTGCACATCGACGGGCGCGAGCGGCGCGTGATCGAACATGCGCTCGGCCGCGTCGATAATCGGCCGGTAGCCCGTGCAGCGGCACAGGTTGCCGGTCAGCGCGTTGCTGATGTCCTCGCGCGACGGCGTCGTGCGGTGCGCGCAGCCGGTGGTCGCGTGACCGTGCTTCTCATACAGGGCGAACATCGACATCGCGAAGCCCGGGGTGCAGAAGCCGCACTGCGAACCGTGGCAATCGACGAGCGCCTGCTGCACCGGATGCAGCGAGCCGTCGGGCTGGCGCAGGTCTTCGACGGTGAAGAGCGCGCGGCCATCGAGCGTCGGCAGGAACTGCACGCACGCGTTGACCGCCTTGAACGCGACGCCGCCCGCGCCGTCCGGCTCGCCGACGACGACCGTGCACGCGCCGCAATCGCCCTCGGCGCAGCCTTCCTTCGTGCCGGTGCAGCGCGCGTCTTCGCGCAGATATTGAAGAACGGTGCGCGTGGGCGACGCACCGCTCACTTCGCGGATCGCGTTGCGGTGATAAAAGCGGATCGGCTGGGTCATGACGAATGTCTCGCGGGGCTTCATGGCTTCTTGCTGGTTGCGCGGGGTGCGCAGCCGGTGGCGGAGAGGTTCGGGCCGGGTATTTTCGGAATAGTCCGACCGCCTCGATGGTTCGAAAGCTATCACCGCCAAAATGCGGAACCCATAGCGGACATTGCATGAGCGACATATTCGCCCCGCGATAAGTCGCCAGCGCCTTGCCCGACAAAGCTTTCGGCGATCCGGCACGACCGTGCTCCTGGCGAATTTGACCCAGTTGGTTAAAAAAGGTTGCGACGCTGCGCCGCAACATATGGGAGAATCACGCCTTCGCGCCGAATTCAAGTCCGCACTTTCCCTATGTCCACCCAGCCCCGCACCGCCGCCGCGCCGCAAGGCGATTTCGCCGTCACTCTCCGTATCGTGTCGGTCGTGCTGTACACGTTCCTCTGCTATCTGACGATCGGCATTCCGCTCGCGGTGCTGCCGGGCTTCGTGCATACGGACCTGGGCTACGGCTCGGTGATGGCGGGCGCAGCGATCAGCGTCCAGTACTTCGCCACGCTGTTGTCGCGGCCGCTCGCGGGCCGCACCGCCGACACGCTCGGGCCGAAAAAGACGGTGCTGTACGGCCTAGCCGCGTGCGCGGCGAGCGGCGTGCTGCTGCTGTGCTCCGCGCTCGCGGCGCAATGGCACGCGGTGAGCCTCGTGCTGCTGGTGATCGCGCGGCTCGTGCTCGGCTTCGGCGAAAGCTGGGTCGGCACCGGCTCGATCACGTGGGGCATCGGGCGCGTGGGCGTCGCGCACAACGCGAAGGTGATTTCGTGGAACGGCATCGCGACGTACGGCGCGCTTGCGATCGGCGCGCCGCTCGGCGTCGCCATCGACCATTCGCTCGGCTTCGCGTCGCTCGGCTTCATCGTGATCGCGCTGGGCGGCATCGGCTACTGGCTCGCGACGCGCATGGCGAGCGTGCCCATCGTTCACGGCGAGCGCATGTCGTATCGCAGCGTGTTCTTCCGCGTGCTGCCGCATGGGCTCGGACTCGCGCTCGGCTCGGCGGGCTTCGGGTCCATCGCGACGTTCATCACGCTTTTCTATGCCGCGCATCACTGGCCGAACGCGGCGCTTTCGCTCACGGTGTTCGGCACGACGTTCGTCGGCGCGCGCCTCCTGTTCGCCAACACGATCAAGGTCTACGGCGGCTTTCGCGTCGCCATCGTCTCGTTCGCCTTGGAATGCGCCGGCCTGCTGATGCTGTGGCTCTCCGCAGAACCCACCTTCGCCCTGGCCGGCGCGGCGTTGACCGGATGCGGCTTCGCGCTCGTGTTCCCGGCGCTCGGCGTCGAAGCCGTCGGGCTCGTGCCGCCCGCGAGCCGTGGCGCGGCGCTCTCCGCGTACTCGGTGTTCCTCGACTTGTCGCTTGGTCTGACCGGGCCGCTCGCCGGCTATGTCGCAGGCGAATTCGGCTACGGCTCGGTGTTCCTGTTCGCGGCGCTGGCGGCGGCATCGGCGGTGGCGTTGTCGGTGGCGCTTTACATGCGCGCCGGGCGCGGCGTGGGCGGCCCGGCAACCGCGTGAACGGTCGATTCGCAAATCGCTCCACTCTCTCGTCCGAAAGAGCAGGCAAACGCCGGAAATTTTGCCCGCTCTTTGTCTTAAAATCGCCGCTTGGCCCCACAGCGTCCGATTTATGAACTCGACCACGGAAGACCGCTGGCGCGATTTGCGCCCGGACCCGGACAGCGACACTCCGCTCTATCTTCAGCTCGCCCGCAAGCTCGCCAACGCCATTCACGACAACCGCTGGAACGCGGGCGAAGCGCTGCCGTCGGAGCGCGTGCTCTCGGAAGCGCTGGGCGTTTCGCGGATCACGTCGAGAAAGGCCATCGCGCTGCTGGTCGAACAAGGGCTCATTCGACGCGAACAGGGCGCGGGCAGCTTCATCCGACCGCGCTACGAAGACCCGCTTTCGCGTCTGTCGAGCTTCTCCGAAATGCTGCGCCGGCGCGGTTTTCAGCCGAGTTCGAAGTGGCTTTCGCGCACCATCGAGCCCGCCAATCGCGAAGAAGTGATTCAGCTCGGCCTGTCGCCCGCGGCCACTGTCGCGCGCCTGAAGCGCCTGCGCCTTGCCGACGACACCGTGATGGCCGTCGAAAACTCCACTTTCCCCGCCGCGCTGATTCCCGATCCGCTCGCCATCGGCGATTCGCTGTACAGCTATCTCGACACGCGCGGCCTCTCCATCGTGCGCGCGTTGCAGCACTTTCGCGCGGTGAACGCGAGTCCGGAGATTGCTGAACAGATGGGCATCGCGCCGCACGACGCGCTGTTGCTCATCACGCGTGTCGGCTACACGGCGGACCAGCGCGCGATCGAGCTGACCGATACCTACTGCCGCAACGACTACTACGACTTCGTCGCCGAGCTTCGCAAATAACGACGTCGCCCGCCATGACCGACACCGCCACAGTCCAGCCGTCCGACCGATCGCTCACCATCATGCTGTGGCTCGTCGCGACGGGCTTCTTCATGCAGACGCTCGACTCGACCATCGTCAACACCGCGCTGCCCGCGATGGCGCGCAGCCTCGGCGAAGCGCCGCTGCGCATGCAGGGCGTCGTGATCGCGTACTCGCTGACCATGGCGATGATGATCCCGGTCTCCGGCTGGCTCGCGGACAAGCTTGGCACGCGGCGCGTGTTTTTCAGCGCGATCCTGATCTTCACCATCGGCTCGCTGCTGTGCGCGAAGGCGCAGTCACTCACCGGGCTCGTCGCGTTTCGCGTCGTGCAGGGCGTGGGCGGCGCGATGCTGCTGCCGGTCGGCCGGCTCGCCGTGCTGCGCGTCTTTCCGGCGGAACGCTATCTCTCGGCGCTCGCGTTCGTCGCGATTCCGGGGCTCATCGGGCCGCTCATCGGTCCGACGCTCGGCGGCTGGCTCGTGCAGATCGCGTCGTGGCACTGGATCTTTCTGATCAACGTGCCGGTCGGCGTGATCGGCTGCATCGCGACGAATCTGTACATGCCCGACAGCCGCAATCCCGCGACCGCGCGCTTCGATCTCGCGGGCTATCTGCTGCTGGCGGTCGGCATGGTGGCGCTGACCATTTCGCTCGACGGTCTCGCCGATCTCGGCCTTCAGCACGCCATCGTGCTCGTGTTGCTGATTCTGAGCGTCGGCTGCTTCGTCGCTTACGGGCTGCACGCGACGCGCGCCGCGCAACCCATCTTCTCGCTCGATCTCTTCAAGATTCACACATTCAGCGTCGGCTTGCTCGGCAACCTGTTCGCGCGTATCGGCAGCGGCGCGATGCCGTATCTCATTCCGCTCTTGCTGCAGGTGAGCCTCGGCTATACGCCGTTCCAGGCGGGCATGATGATGCTGCCCGTCGCCGCCGCCGGCATGGCGAGCAAGCGGCTCGTCACGCGGCTGATCGAGCGCGTCGGTTATCGGCGCGTGCTGGTGACCAACACCGTGCTCGTCGGCCTGATGATGGCGAGCTTCGCGCTCACGAGCGCGCATCAGCCGCTATGGCTGCGGCTCGTGCAACTGGCCGCGTTCGGCGCCGTCAATTCGATGCAGTTCACCGCGATGAACACGCTCACGCTGAAGGATCTCGGCACCGGCGGCGCGAGCAGCGGCAACAGCTTGTTTTCGCTCGTGCAGATGCTGTCGATGAGTCTCGGCGTGACCGTCGCGGGCGCGATTCTCTCGACGTTCACCGGGCTCCTTCCGCGCGTCACCGAAACGAATTCGCTGCCTGCGTTCCACGCGACGTTTCTGTGCGTGGGCGTCATCACGGCGGCGACCGCGTGGATCTTCGGACAGCTCGCGCCGGAAGTGCGCGGCGCGCGCAACAAGCCGGACCCGTCGGAAGCCAACTGAGCGATTGCGCTCACCATCGCGACGTCGCGCAGCACCGCAGTGGTGCGCGCGGCACCGCGACGCGACGCCCGACGTCATCTTGACCCGCAATGAGCGGACGAATGCACGCGCTCCACTGCGCAAACCCGCGCCGATGCTCGATTCGCATGCTTCTTGCTCGAATGATCGGATGCGATCTTGTAAACTGCCGCTATCTCATAAAGCCGATCGACGCCCGTCAGACCTTGAGCATGGTTGATCTCGACCCTCCCCGCTTCCAGCCGCCGCGCCCCGTTGCCGGCGACGACGGCTCGCGTCGCACCGTGCTGTATGGCGAATACACCGTCTTCAGCGTGTTTCAGCCGGTATTTTCGGTGTCGCACCGGCGGGCGATCGGCTATCACGCGTCGCTGCGGGCGCGCGACGAGACGCATCGGCATGTGCCGTCGCACGAGGTCTTCACGCAGGCGGCGCGACGCGGCGATCTGCTGGAACTCGGCCGGCTCGCCGAATCGCTGCATCTCGGCAACTTCAATGCGTTCGACAGCCACGACGAATGGCTTTTCCTGAGCCTGCACCCCGCCGCGCTGATGGACACGAGCTACGGCGACGCGCTGCTCGCCGCGCTGAAGGACATCGGCTTGCCGCCGCAGCGCGTGGTGCTCGAAGTGCCTGAGCAGGCGGGCGGCGAGACGACGCGCTTTTCCGAGATCGTCGATTCGCTGCGCAAGTCGGGCTTTCTGATCGCACTCGACGGCTTCGGCGTGAAGCATTCGAACATCGACCGCGTGTGGCAGTTGCGGCCGGATATCGTCTCGCTCGACCGCTGCATTCTCCAGCAGGCGACCGAACATTCGCATATCGAGCGCGTGTTGCCGCGGCTCGTGTCGCTGCTGCATGAATCCGGCCAGCTCGTGCTGATGGGCGGCCTCGCCACCGAACGCGACGCGCTGATCGCGCTCGAATGCAACGTCGATTTCGTGCAGGGCGCGTATTTCGCGCAGCCGAGCGTCGAAGCCGTGCACAGCGAAGTCGCGGCGAGGACCATGGACGCGCTCTCGGCGGCATCGCGCGAACGGGTCGCGGCGCGCGAGCGCGCGCAGGCCGCGCGGCTCGAACCGTACGTGAGCGGACTGGAACGCGCCGCCGTCAAGCTGATGGAAGGCGAGGCGCTCGCCGCCGCCACGAGCGAATTGCTGCAACTCGCCGACACCGCGCGCTGTTTCCTGCTCGACCACGCGGGCCGGCAGATCGGCGACAACGTCGTGCCTGTGGTGCGGACGTCCCAGCGCGCCAAGCGCTTCAGCCCGCTGCTGCATTCGGAAGGCGCAAGCTGGGAGCGCCGCCCCTATTTCATCGAGGCGCTGCGCGCGCCGGGGCGCGTGCATCTCACGGCACCGTATTTGTCGATCAACGAGGCGCACCTGTGCGTGACGGCGTCCATCGCGGCGCAAACGCCTTACGGGCTCCAGGTGCTGTGCGTCGACATCAACTGGGAAGGCGTGCCGAAGCGCCGCTGAGACGCCCTTTCTGCCATGCGGCGCTTACTTAACAGCGCCGCTTCCATCCCCGAAAGCAAGCGGTCCCAAACAATTCACAAAACCTAGGGAAACAGATACCGTACTGTCTCGGGCGCGCGACACGAGTGCCCTAACGCACAGAGCTAGAAAAAGAGCCCTCGTTATTCTGTACGCAAACGGTTCGGCGGCGCTCGCCCGAATCTCACGACGAATGATCGCAACGAGGAAATCATGGCCGAAGCTAGCGTTCCCCTGTGCGTCGATCTGGACGGCACGCTGACCGCCACCGATCTGCTGGTCGAATCGTTCCTCGTGCTCGTCAAGAAGAATCCGGTCTATATCCTCTACTGTTTCGTCTGGCTCTTGCGCGGCAAGGCGTATCTGAAGGCGCAGATCGCAGAGCGCGTGGCCATCGACGTGTCCGTGCTGCCGTATAACGCGCGTTTCGTCGAATATCTGCGGGAGCAGCGTCAATCGGGACGCGACCTTTATCTGTGCACCGCGTCGAACAAACAGTTCGCAGAACAGATCGCCAAGCACTTCGGCATCTTCACGGGCGTGCTCGCGAGCGATCAATCACACAACCTCAAAGGCAGTCAAAAGGCCGGCGCGCTCACGAAGGAATTCGGCGCGCACGGTTTCGATTACTGCGGCAACGCGCTCGCCGACGTGCCTGTCTGGAAGGCGTCGCGTCAGGCGATCGTCGTCGGCAACCGGCACATCGCGGCGGCGGCGGAGAAGGTGAACAAGACGATCGTCTTCTTCGAAGAAAAGCGCTCGCTCGTTCGCCTGACGCTCAAGGAAATGCGCGTGTACCAGTGGGTGAAGAACCTGCTGATTTTCGTGCCGCTGCTCGCGTCGCACCGCTTCACCGATCCGGCGATGCTGCTCGACGAAACGCTCGCGTTCTTCTCGTTCAGCTTCTGCGCCTCTGCGGTGTATCTGCTGAACGACATGCTCGATCTCGACTCGGACCGTCGCCATGCGAAGAAGCGCAACCGGCCGTTCGCGTCGGGCCAACTGCCGCTGACCTACGGCATGGCGCTCACGTTGACGCTGCTCGTCGCATCCGCCGCGCTTGCCGGGCAACTCGCGCCCAACTTCCAGCTGGTGCTCGGCGGCTACTTCATCGTGACGCTCGCGTATTCGTTCAAGCTCAAGCGCCTGATGCTGGTGGATGTCTTCACGCTCGCCGCGCTCTATACGTCGCGCGTGATCGCGGGCGGCGCGGCGGCCGATATTCTGCTGTCGGACTGGCTCATCATGTTCTCGGTGCTCATCTTCCTGAGCCTCGCGATGGTCAAGCGTTACACCGAGCTCGACGCCCTCTTGCGCGACGGCAAGGTGTCGGCGGCCGGGCGCGGCTACGTCACGCAGGATCTCGGCATTCTGCGCTCGTTCGGCACCGCGTCGGGCTATGTCGCCGTGTTGGTGCTGGCGCTGTATCTGAACTCGTCGGACGTGCGGCTGCTGTATCGGCATCCGCACGCGCTATGGGTGCTCTTCGGGCTCTTGCTGTACTGGGTGAGTCGCGTGTGGATGCTCGCGTTTCGCGGCGAGATGCACGACGACCCGATCGTCTACGCGATCAAGAACCGCCTGAGCCTGCTCGTCATCTGTCTATGCATCGCCACGATCGTCGCGGCGATCTAGCTCCAACCTGACCTGCGCTTCATGCAATACATCACGCTTCTTCTGAGCGGCACGTGCAGCGCGCTCGCGAGTATCCTGCTGCGTCTCGCGGGCACGCTGCCGGCGAGCGGCCACGCGCTCGTCTTCGGCATGGAGCCGCGCGCGCTCATCTACCGGCTCGGGGCGATCGGCGCTTATGGCGCGGGCTTCGTGCTGTATGCGCTCGCGCTGCGGCGCGTGGAACTGAGCGTGGCGTATCCGCTGATGGTCGCGGTGACGATACTCGAAATCATGCTGTTCGGCGTGGTGCTCGGTGAAGCGATGTCGTTGCGCACGCTTGCCGGCGCCACGTTGTTGATCGCCAGTGTTCTGCTGCTTTACGCGCCCGCTCCGGCCACAGCTTGAGCGGCGTTGAATATCAAATAAAAGAGTCGTTTCGGGGAACTGTCATGCTGATCTCACGGACTGCCACGGGCAAGTCCGCGCCGAGTCTCGGCGCGATTTCGACGACGTTGATCGTCGTTGCACTAGCGATGATCGCGGCGCGCGTGCCGCACGTCTACGCGCAGTTCCGCGCCGATCCCGCGAATGCGTTCAGCGATTTCAACTACTACCTGTACGCGTTCACGACCGTGCTCAGCCATCCCGCCGATGCGACGGTGCTCTACGATCACGCGGGCCTCGTCGCGTTCATGCGCTCGATCGGCGCCCGCGATACCGGCATGGACGTGTTCTATGCGTATCCACCGCAATTCGCGTGGCTGTTCTCGCCGCTCGGCGCGCTTTCGCCGCTCGGGGCAAAGACGGTGTGGGTCGGCGGATCGCTCGTGCTGTTCGCGCTGGGCGTCGCGATGGTCGCGAAGCTCGCGTATCGGGGCGCGGATCGCGGCGTCGTGCTGCTGATCGTCGCGCTCGCGCTCTTGAGCCGCCCTTTCTTCGACGATGTGTACTGGGGCCAGTCGAACGAGTTGCTGTTCTTCCTGCTCGCGGCGACGTTCTTCTTTATTGATCGCGGCAATCGCGGGCTCGCGGGCGTGTTCCTCGGCGCGGCCATCGCGCTGAAGGTGACGCCCATCGCCATTGCGGGTCTGCTGCTTTTGCGACGCGAATGGCGCACTGCCCTGTTCACGTTCATCTCGTCCGTCGTGCTGACCGCGATCACCGCGTGGGCGCTCGGTTTTCATGCGATCTGGCATTACGTCGTGTCCGACATGCCCCGCCTCAACACGCAGAATCTGCTGCTCGGCGGCGCGCCGATCAACGTTGCGCTGCGCGGCGGCCTGCAAACGGTGATGCAGAGCGTCGGCCTCGGCGCGTCGCAGCCGATGCTCGGCGCGGTATGGCTTGCCACCGCCTCGGTTGTCTGCACGCTGGCCGTGGTACTGGTGGCGCGGCGCCACGCGGACCGTCGCATTGACTTCGCGCTCGCCACGATGACGATGCTCGTCGCATCCCCGATGCTGGAGCCGGTGCATCTGGTCGTTGCGCTGATCCCCGTGTGCATTCTGTTCGGCACGGCATTCGAGCGGCCCGGCGCGCGGCTGTCGCGGGTCGCGCCGCGAGTCGAATTGCTGCTTGCGAGCCTGGCGATCGCGGTGATGGCGTTCGCGTCGCGCGGCGCGAGCTACACGGTCGCGGTATGGCTGCTGTACGCGCTGCTCGTCGCGCGATACTTCGCGACCGGCGGCGTCACGCGCTTTCGTTCGATTCCGGGCGCAGAAGATCGAACGACGCCAGCGCGAGCACACCCGACATCACGATGAGCGCGGCGGAGTGTCGTCCGAAGTAAAGCAGCGCGGCGGAAGTCCACGCCGCGACGCAGAGGGCAGCGAAGCGTTTCATGATGAAGCGGTGGTGCAGGAAAAGACCGCTATTTTATCGGGCGGGCGTGGATGAACGCATAAATCGGCCGCTTGCGGCGTTGCTGATGGCATCAGGTCGAGCGCGTCAGCCGAGGCTTCGGTCTCTCGTGCACCGCCCCTCGGCCCGCAACGACACCACTCTTACTGCGCCGCCAGATAGAACGCCTGATCCCGCTGCGGCGTCACGCCGACCACGGTGAGCAAGCCATTCACGACCGTCGCTTCGACGGGCATCGACACATTGTTGAGACCACAGAACGCGCCGCTGAAGTTCAGCGTGCCGTCGAGCAGATGCTTGCCGGTTGCGCGTGGCTTGAAGCTGCCCGTGAACGTGCAGGCGCTTTGCGTGCCGTTGGCCGTGCCGTCGGCGGCGAAGGTGATGGTCGAGATGGGGTTGAAGCCCGAGCCGCTCGTCCACGTACGCGCGACATCGCTCAAGGCGAGCGGCGTGTCGTAGGTCGTGTTGTAGTTGCCGTTAAAGGCGGTGGCGGTCGTGTCGGGGCTCACGAAGAGACTCGTCGTGGCGGAAAGCGCGCTCTTCGTCGTAAAGTTGCCCGTGAGCGTGCCTGCGCGAATCGCGCCGAGGTTGTGGAAGCCGACCGTCGCGGGATCGGAGAACGCGCCGTCGGTGGCCGTCATGATGCCCTCGATCATCCAGACGAAAGAGCCGCTCTGCGTATAGATGCTGTAGTACTGCCCGGTTTCCAGCACGATGGTCTGAGCCGCGAACGACTGCGACGAGTTCGCCGACCCGTACCAGAGGCCTTCGGGCAATGCGTGAGACGTTCTCGGAACGCAGGATTTGGTCAGATTGCCGAGATCCGACACGCAGTTCTTGTCGTCGCCGCCGCCGCCGCATGCGGCGAGGATGGGCAGAGCGAGCAGGCAGAGTTTCGATACGAGTTTCATGGCGAGTTCATTGTCTTCAGAGTGAGCACAGGCCGCCGCTCTCGACGGATGCCGACAATGAAATAACGGAATCGCGCAGGGAAACTTTAATCAGGCGAGCTTGCGAAGCGTCTATGCCGCGCTCACCACCGCTTCGCGCAGCGCGTCGTATCTCCTGAGTCAAAAGAAAAGCCCTCGCACGGAGGGCTTTATCTTCGGAACGCTGACCGGACTCGCTGTCCGGCACAGCCGGTTGTCACCTCGGCGACAACCCATCATCCATTTACGCGCCGAAATTCTTCGAAGCGAAGTCCCAGTTCACGATGTTCCAGAATGCCTCGATGAACTTCGGACGCGCATTGCGATAGTCGATGTAGTAAGCATGCTCCCACACGTCCAGCGTGACGAGCGGCTTGCTGTCGGTGGTCAGCGGCGTCGCGGCGTTGCTCGTCGAGACGATATCGAGCGAGCCGTCGGTCTTCTTCACGAGCCACGTCCAGCCCGAGCCGAACGTGCCCACGGCGACCTTCGCGAACTCTTCCTTGAACTTGTCGAAGGAGCCGTATTTCGCGTTGATCGCGTCGGCCAGCGCGCCGGTCGGAGCGCCGCCGCCGTTCGGCGACAGGCTGTTCCAGAAGAACGTGTGATTCCACGTCTGAGCCGCGTTGTTGAACACGCCGCCCGACGACTTCTTCACGATTTCTTCGAGCTGCATGTTCTCGAATTCAGTGCCCTTGATCAGCTCGTTGAGCTTGGTCACATAGGTCTGGTGGTGCTTGCCATAGTGAAACTCGAGCGTTTCTTCCGACATGTGCGGAGCAAGCGCGTTCTTGTCGAACGGCAGCGGCGGGAGCGTATGTTCCATGATTGCGAGCTTCCTTTCTATGTGGATTGTGGGACTGTGAGGAGTGAAGCAGTGGAGCAATGGATTGTAGGCGAGTTGGGATAACCCCGCAAACCGCCCGCCTTTATGAGGAAGATCGCTTTCGTACCGTCAAAAGCGGCGTAAAAAGTGCTCGCGGCCGCGCTTCGCGCCACGTCGAAATTACGCCGTGGGGCGAGCGCGAAACGCGTCAGAAATCGTCGGACAGACGCGGCTGAACGTCAGCGAGAACGACGTCCGCCGAGCCTTGCGCGAGGTGAACCGTGAGCGCGCGCTTAGGCTTCAGCGCGTTCGGCGCGCGCAGCGCGCGGCCCGTTTGCGTGTCGATGAGCGCCGCATAACCGCGTTCCAGCGTGCGCTGCGGACTGAGCACCTGCAAGCGCGCCGCCAGCTCCGATACACACGCCTTCTCGCGCTCCCGACGGCGCTCGTTCGCGCTTTTCAGGCGCTGCGCGAGCCGCAGCACGTGCTCGGTCTGCGCGGCGACATCCGGGCGCCTGCGCTCGAAGCGATACCGCACGAGCGCGAAGTGCGCGCGGGCATCGCGCACGGGCCGCGCGCCGGCTGTTGCGAGACGGCTCGCGAGTTGCCGCAGATGCACGCGCTGCCGCGCGAGCCGCTCGGCGGGACTCACGAGCCTGCGCGCGAGCCAATCAAGCTGCTGCGCGCGACGCTCCATCGTGCGCCCGAAGGCGCGCGCGAGCGCCGCGTGCCGATGATCGAGCTCGCGCAGCAACAACACGCGCTGCGGACTCACGAGCTCCGCTGCGCCGGTCGGCGTGGGCGCGCGGACATCGGCGGCGAAATCGGCGATGGTGAAGTCCGTCTCGTGACCGACGCCGCTCACCACCGGCAGTTCGCTCGCCGCTATCGCACGGGCGAGCACTTCCTCGTTGAATGCCCACAAGTCTTCGATCGACCCGCCGCCGCGACACACGATCAGCACGTCGACTTCGCGCCGCGCGTTGGCCGCTTCGACCATCGCCGCGAGTTTCGCGCCGGCGCCCGTGCCCTGCACCGGCCCCGGATACACGATCACCGGCACGTGCGGCGCGCGGCGCGCGAGCGTGGTCAGCACGTCGCGCAACGCGGCGGCCTGCAAAGACGTGACGATGCCGATGCCGCGCGGATGCGTCGGCAGCGCGCGCTTGCGCTCGGCGGCGAAGAGGCCTTCGCTCTCCAGTTGCGCCTTGAGGCGCAGAAACGCTTCGTACAGGCGCCCCTGCCCCGTGCGCCGCACGGCTTCGACGCTCAATTGCAACTCGCCGCGCGGTTCGTACATCGTGACGAGCGCGCGCACTTCGATCTTGTCGCCTTCGCGCGGCACGAACTCGGCGTACTGCGCGCGGCTTCGGAACATCACGCAGCGCATCTGCGCGTTGGCGTCCTTGATCGAAAAGTACCAGTGGCCGCTCGCGGCGCGCGTGAAGTTCGACACTTCGCCCGATACCCAGACGAGCGGAAACGACCGCTCCAGCATCGTGCCGATCGCACGGTTGAGTACGGAAACGGGGACAACGGCGTCGCCGCCTGGCGTCGGCAAGGAATCGGGAGTCATGGTTCGGATCGGATGAAAGGCGCGTCGCCCGGCGCGGTCCGCCTGGCAAGGCCCCGCCAGTGTAGCAAGTGTCCACACAGAAGAACTTACCGATGCGGCTCCCCGACGGCCGCCGGACGCCCATGAGTTCGTACCAAGTCCTTGATTCGACTCGTTTTCTTGCAGGAAGCCAGGCAATTTCCCGAAGCAACTCTTTCCTGAAGCGGATTTCGCCTTTTCGAACGCCAAGTTCTTCACAGAGTTATCCACAGTTTGCGTCGGCGCCGCGAACGGCCGCGCCGACTGGCGAAGAGCGCGTTCGCGCGATAGAGTGCCGGGTCGTGCACCGGCTCGCGCGGTTCTGAGGTCGCTTCGGACCTTTGAGTGCGCACCGCCGGTCGAACCGTACAACGCATACCGAATCGAAGGAGTTGCCGTTGCGCGCCCTGCCGTACCCGACATCGTTCCCGCGTCACTGCGCATTGAATGCCGTCCGCGCGAAGGCGGTCCATGTCTGATTTCAAGCCGCCGATCGAAAACTTTCTCGCCCGCGAATGGCGTCGGCGCGGCGGCGTCGCGTGGGCGCTGACGCCGTTTGCGTGCGTGTTCGGCGCAATCGCCGCGACGCGCCGCGCGCTCTTCGACGTGGGCTGGATGAAGCGCGTCGATGTCGGCGTGCCGGTGGTCGTCGTCGGCAACGTGACCGTCGGCGGCACGGGCAAGACGCCGACCGTCATCGCGCTCGTCGAGGCGTTGCGGGCGGCAGGCTTCCAGCCGGGCGTAGTCTCCCGCGGATACGGCGCGAAGGTCGCCGAGCCGACGAGCGTCACGCCCGCGAGCATCGCGAGCCAAGTCGGCGACGAGCCGCTTCTGATCGCGCGCCGCACGCATGCGCCGGTGTTCGTCTGCCCGGACCGCGTCGCCGCCGCGCGCGCTTTGCTGAACGCGCATCCGAATGTCGACGTGATCGTGAGCGACGACGGCCTGCAGCACTATCGCCTCGCGCGCGTGTTCGAACTCGTCGTGTTCGACGACCGGCTCGGCGGCAACGGCTTCCTGCTGCCCGCGGGTCCCTTGCGCGAGCCGATGTCGCGTGATCGCGATGCCACGCTCATCAACAGTCCTTACGACCGCACGCTGCCGCCGTGGCCGAACACGTTCGCGCTCGATCTGGAACCCGGCGACGCGTGGCTGCTCGACGATCCCTCGGTGCGCCGGCCGCTCGCGCAGTTCGCCGGCGAGAAAGTGGTCGCGGCGGCGGGCATCGGCTCGCCGGAGCGCTTTTTCGCGACGCTGCGCGCGGCGGGCATCGCGCCGACGACGCGCGCTTTCCCCGATCACTACGCGTACCGCGAGAATCCGTTCGCCTCGGTGGAAGCGGACGCGATCCTGATCACGGAAAAGGATGCAGTAAAATTCGGAGCCTGGCGCGACGCGCGCATCTGGGTCGTTCCCGTGCAAGCCGTGCTCAGCCCTCGCCTCATCGCTCTCGTTGTGGAGAAACTCCGTGGACGCACGTCTGCTTGAAATCCTCGTCTGCCCTATCTGCAAGGGCCCGCTCAACTACGACCGCGCGGCACAGGAGCTCGTCTGCAACGCGGACAAACTCGCGTATCCCATTCGCGACGGCATTCCGGTGATGCTCGTGGACGAAGCGCGCCAGACGGTCGAAGGCACGCCCGTCACGCCGCTGAAGCCTGTCGGCGACCTCTGAAGCCGCCGTCATGTCCGTGCCGTTCATCGCCGTCATTCCCGCGCGTCTCGCGTCCACGCGGCTGCCGAACAAGCCGCTCGCCGATCTCGGCGGCAAGCCGATGGTCGTGCGCGTCGCCGAGCGGGCGCGTGAATCCGGCGCGAGTCACGTGCTCGTCGCGACGGACTCGCACCTCGTCGTCGAAGCAGCCCGCGATCACGGCATCGAAGTGATGCTCACGCGCAGCGATCACCCAACCGGCACCGACCGCCTCGCCGAAGTCGCCACGCGCCTGAACTGGAGCGACGAGACCATCGTCGTGAACGTGCAGGGCGACGAACCGCTGATCGACCCGCAACTCGTGCGCGACGTCGCCACGCATCTCTCCGCGCACGGCGAATGCGCGATCGCGACGGCCGCGCATCCGATCCACGATCCCGCCGACGTCTTCAATCCGAACGTGGTGAAGGTCGCGCTGGATGCGAAAAGCGTCGCGCTGTACTTTTCTCGCGCGCCGATTCCGTGGTCGCGCGATGCGTGGCAGCCGCGCTGGCCCGACGTCGCCGCGCTGTGTGCGCTGCCCGCCGTGCCGGACAACGTGCTGCGGCATATCGGCCTCTACGCCTATCGCGCGAAGTTTCTGCGCGACTTCCCGACGCTCGCTCAAGCGCCCATCGAAGCGGCCGAAGCGCTCGAACAACTGCGCGCGCTGTGGCACGGCGAGCGCATCGCGGTGCTTGTCACGCAAGACGCGCCGCCGCCGGGCGTCGACACGCCCGCGGACCTCGCGCGCGTGCAGGCGCTCTTCGCACGCGCGAACTGAACGCATCGCGCAACCGGTGTATACCCCGCCAAACGCCCGCGCGGCGGGCGTCTTAGCGGTTTCCATAATCGCTATCAGGGCCGCGATCGTAATGAGGCGTGGCATAATCAAGCGATTGCGCGAGCCTTCCGGTCAGCGCCACGCTCAACGTTGCGCCGCTGTCCGCGGGTGCCGCGCTGCCTGTCGAATCGGCCGCGCCGCCTGTCGTCGACGCCGCCCGAGCGTCGCCGCCGGATGTCACGAACCTCGCGCCAGCGGTTTCTAGACGATTCGGAGATATCACCATGCGTTTGATCCTGTTGGGCGCACCCGGCGCGGGCAAGGGCACCCAGGCAAACTTCATCAAGGAGAAATTCGGCATTCCGCAGATTTCCACGGGCGACATGCTGCGCGCCGCCGTGAAAGCGGGCTCGCCGCTTGGCGTCGAGGCGAAGCGCTACATGGACGCGGGCGAACTCGTGCCGGACCTGCTCATCATCAATCTGGTGAAGGAGCGGCTGCTGGAGAGCGACTGCGCCAACGGTTATCTGTTCGACGGCTTCCCGCGCACCATTCCGCAGGCCGAAGCCATGAAGAGCGCGGGCGTCGTGATTGACTACGTGCTCGAAATCGACGTGCCCTTCAACGAGATCATCACCCGCATGAGCGGGCGTCGCGTGCATGCGCCGTCGGGGCGCACGTATCACGTCACGTTCAATCCGCCGAAGAACGACATGGTGGACGACGTGACCGGCGAGCCGCTGATTCAGCGCGAGGACGACAAGGAAGAGACCGTGCGCAAGCGTCTGGACGTGTACGACGCGCAGACGAAGCCGCTCATCGCGTATTACAACGACTGGGCGAAGTCGGGCGCCACGGAAGACGGGCTGAAGGCGCCTCAATACCGGCGTATCTCGGGTTCCGGCAGTGTCGATGAAATCCGCGATCGCGTGTTCGCTGCGCTGAAGTAAGCAGCCGATCACCCAAGAAACCCGCTCCGAACGAGCGGGTTTTTTTATGCGCGCTCCCGGCAGGGCGTTGGCTACAATCGACGCGTCGCCCGCGAGGGCCACACTACAAGGAGAAGACACATGGAGATGAAAGACAACGTCGTGTTGATCACGGGCGGTGCGTCGGGTCTGGGCGCGGCGACCGCGCGCGTCGTCGCGGGCAATGGCGGCAAGCCCGTGATCGCCGACATGAACGAAGCCGCGGGCGAAGCGCTTGCGCGCGAATTGGCCGGCGTGTTCGTGAAGTGCGACGTGAGCCGCGAAGACGACGGACAACGCGCCGTCGATGCCGCGACGAAGCTCGGCACGCTGCGCGGCCTCGTGAACTGCGCGGGCATCGCGCCGGCATCGAAGACGGTCGGGCGCGACGGTCCGCACCCGCTCGATCTCTTCAGCAAGGTCGTCGCGGTGAATCTGATCGGCACGTTCAACATGATCCGGCTCGCGGCCAACGCGATGTCGCAGAACGAGCCGAACGGCGCGGGCGAACGCGGCGTGATCGTGAACACGGCGTCGGTCGCGGCATTCGACGGGCAAATCGGGCAGGCGGCGTATGCGGCGTCCAAAAGCGGCGTCGTGGGCATGACGCTGCCGATCGCACGCGATCTCGCGCGCAGCGGCATCCGCGTGATGACGATTGCGCCGGGCATCTTCGAAACGCCGATGCTGCTCGGCATGCCGCCCGACGTGCAGACGGCGCTCGGCGCGATGGTGCCGTTCCCTTCGCGCTTCGGCAAGCCGGACGAATTCGCGATGCTGGTCAAGCAGATCTTCGACAACCCGATGCTCAACGGCGAAGTGATCCGCCTCGACGGCGCCATCCGCATGCAGCCGAAATAAGCGCGCCGCTTGAATCTCGGCTCAGTCGCCGTTTTCCTGCGTGCGCAGTCGCAGATCGTGCAACTCTGACTCGACGACGGTGGCATCCACCGCGTCGGGGCGGTCTTCCAGATAGCGCTCAAGGTCTTCGAGCGCCGGGCGCAAATAGTCGAGCCGCGCGTACGCGAAGCCGCGGTCGCGCACTTCCTCGATACTGTCCGGCAGCGCGATCACCAGCCGCTGCTGCACGGCAAGCAGACGCTGCCAACGCTCCGTCTGAAGATAGATGCTCTTGAGGTTGCGCAGCATTCTCGCGACGATTTCGCGGCGCGTCGCGGGCTGCAACAGCACGCGCAACGCGCTGCCGATTGATTCACCGACACGCTGCACATACGGCTCCAGCATTTCGACCATTTGCGCTTCGGAGAGCGACTGGCCGGTGGTCGGATCGAGCATGAGATCGCTGCCGGGCGTCGCGACGCGCAACAGGAAATGGCCCGGAAACGACACGCCCTGCACTGGCAAGCCAAGCTGCTCGGCCATTTCCAGATAGATAACGGCAAGCGAAATCGGGATGCCGCGCCGACGGCGCAGCACCGCGTTCAGATAACTGTTGTCCGGATCGTAGTAATCGTTCAGGTTGCTGGAGAAACCCAGCTCGCGGAAGAAATAGCGATTGAGCGCCTCGACGCGCTGTTTGACGTCCGCGTCCTCCGGCATGCGGCGACGCGCGCGCACGACAAGTTCGTCCAGTTCCGCGAGCACCGCCTGCATGTCGACGTCCGGATAGGCGTCCTGCGCGAGCGACAGCGCGGCCTCCGTGAGCGGCAGGCTCTCGTCGTCGGCCATCAGGGCCGAGAAATAGTCGAGGATACGCGTCGTCGTCATCAATGCGCTCGTCTCTTGAAGTAAGCGTATTTGAAGCCCATTGCGGAAAGCATACCGAAATACAGTCCCGCGAACACAACCAGGCTAGCTCCGAGCAGCATGATTCGTGCGAAGGGTGTCGCGCGCATGGCAATCCAGTCGAAATTGGCCGACACCCAGTGCATCACGCCGGCCAGCACGAGACACGCGCCGACCAGCTGCACGAAAAAGCGCGTCCAGCCCGGCGACGGCTGATAAATGCCGCGGCGGCGCAGTCCGATGAAAAGCAGCAGCGCGTTGGCGAGCGCGCCGAGGCCGATGGAAAGCGTCAACCCCGCGTGCGAGAAGATCGGCACGAAGATGTAATTGCTCACCTGCGTCATGATGAGCACGCCGACGGCTATCTTCACCGGCGTCTTGATGTCCTGCTTCGCGTAGAAACCGGGCGCGAGAATCTTGATGAGAATCAGCCCGACGAGGCCGATGCCGTACGCCGACAGCGCGCGGCCGACCATCACGACGGAATGGCCGTCGAACTTGCCGTAGTGAAAGAGCGTCGCGGTGAGCGGCTCGGCAAAGAAAAAGAGCGCGACGGCGCTGGGCGCCGCGAGCAGGAACGTGATGCGCAAGCCCCAGTCGAGGAGCGCGGAATATTCGTCGGCGTTGGCGTCGACGTGTGCTTTCGACAAGCTCGGAAGGAGAATGGTGCCGAGCGCCGCGCCGAGCAGCGCGGTCGGGAATTCCATCAGCCGGTCGGCGTAGTTGATCCACGACACCGCGCCCTGCCCGATATTCGACGCTATATTCGTGTTGATGATGAGGCTCAGTTGCCCGACCGACACCGCGAACGTCGCGGGCACCATCTTCGCTAGCACGCGCTTCACGCCGGGATGCGCGAGCGCGCGCCGGAAGTTCAGGCCGACGGCCGGCATCATGTCGATCTTCTTCAAGCCGGGCAGTTGCACGAGGAATTGCAGCAGGCCGCCCGCGATCACCGCATAAGCGAGCGCGTACACCGGCACTTTCATGTGCGGCGCGACGAACACCGCCGCGAAGATGAACGCCACGTTGAGCAGCACCGGCGCGAACGCGGGCAGCGAGAACTGCTTGTACGTGTTGAGCACGCCCGAGGCGAGCGTCGTCATCGAAATGAAGATGATGTACGGGAACATGATCCGCGTCATCTCCACGGCGAGGCCGTACGCCGCGCCGTCGTGCTTCAGTCCCGACGCGACCGCGAACACGACCCAGCTCGCGCCCGCCATGCCGGCAAGCGACAGCACGACGAGGCCCCAGGTCAGCACGGTCGACATAGCATCGACGAGCGCCTTGGTCGGATCGTGGCCCTTGCTGTTCTTGAACTCGGCGAGGATCGGCACGAACGCCTGGGCGAACGCGCCTTCCGCGGACAGGCGCCGCAGCAGGTTCGGAATGCGGAACGCGACGTAAAACGCGTCGGTGTAGAGACTGGCGCCGAAGGCTCGGGCGATCAGCGTTTCGCGGATCAGGCCGGTCACGCGCGACAGCAGCGTGAAGCCGCTGACCGTCAGGAGGGCTCGGAATAGATTCATGGGGCGCTTATTATACGGGCCGAGGGTGACGCGCTCCGGTAACGCTGGCGCGCAACGCCGCGAGAATGACGGATTGCACCAAATTCGTGGCGGCGCGGGAACGGGCTGCCGCCCGCACTGTCGCGCTTGTCATATCTCGTCTTCGCTTGCTATAATCGCGGGTTTCGACGGCCGGTTCTGGCGAAATTGCGCCCGAAACGGGAATCCGGCGGAAGTCAGGCTTGAAGCGCCAGCGTGCTTTTCGCGGCTTCCGGGTCTGTCGGCAGTGTTCCAAAGGCGTCCAGCTTGGGCGTCTCAGGTTTCCGGGCGAATGGCTTAATCGCTCAATCGCTTCCCGGAATTTCAGATCAAAGGCAGCGCGCGTCGATCACCGCTTCCGGCCCGCCGGGTCAGAAGGTGAAGCCCGCTCCGACAAGTAACAGCAGAAACAGGATAAGGAACCGTCATGGCAAATACCGCACAAGCTCGCAAGCGCGCCCGTCAGGCCGCCAAGGCCAACTCGCACAACTCGGCGCTGCGCTCGAAGTTCCGCACGGCCATCAAGGCAGTTCGCAAGGCAATCGAAGCCGGCGATCAGGCCAAGGCCGCAGAAGTGTTCAAGTCGTCGGTCAAGACGATGGACATCATCGCGGACAAGAAGATCATCCACAAGAACAAGGCCGCTCGTCACAAGAGCCGCCTGGCTGCAGCCATCAAGGGTCTGCAGGCTCCCGCAGCCCAGTAATTCCGGCTCGTTCTCGGCGGGTGCTTGCGGTTCCTTGAATCGCGCGCTCGTCGGAACGGCTTCCTGTTTCCGCTGCGCTGTAACGAAAAAGCCCGCTTGCGCGGGCTTTTTTGCGTGCTGCTGCCGACCGTGCGGCTTTTCAGTCTAGCGACGCTGCTGCGTCTGCGTGCCGTGATGCGGCGGCAATTCGCACGCCTCGGTCACCACGAGGTCGTTGTCCTTCGCGAAGTTCAGCACGAAGTCGAAAGCCATCGGCTCGATGTCGCGCAGACGCGAATCGACGATCACGACCTTGATGTCGCCGATCATCGTCGGGCGCACGTAGATGGAATATTGCAGGCGCGCGTTCGGCCCTTTCGCTTTCGGCCCGAAGCCCGACATGACACCGCACAGGCGCTCCGACCAGTCGCTCGGCCGAAACTTCCTCCCGCTCTTGGTGATGCCTTGTATGAAGTACTCGGTAGGGGATGATTCAGCCATGTAGCAATACCTTTTGTCGGCCGGTGGCGGCACCGGCGAATGCACACGCTTGACGCGGCTACCGCGCCGGCCGGCACGAGCGCCGGGCGGCGCCTGGCCAACGGCCCGAAGAGGACCGCCCGCGCCCGCGACTGGATGGCGGACTCGGCAGCACGAAGAGATCGCAAGCGCAAAAGAACGCCAAGCGGACTCTTGCGAGCCAACGCCTACCATGCGCGTGAAACGGTGCTGAGCGTTACTGAGTGTTGCAGAGTTGTTGAAACGAGCGCCGGCAATTATACCGCAGCGCCCCTGTTTCCGCAGCGCACACAGGCTCGCGCGCCTGTCTATCGGCCTTTCCGCCGCCTCGTCAAACCTCGCAAAATCCTTTATGCTCGAACGCCAACCCACTCCCGATGGCGGCGCCGTCCGGTCAAGCGACGTCTTCCGGCAGTCGCGCACCCGGTTCGAAGCCGCTGCTTGCGTTTCATGACCGCCAAGAAAATTCGCCACTATCTTCAGTTCAAGGATTTTTCGCTCGACGATTACGAGTACGTGCTGGAGCGCGCCCGCATTCTGAAGCGCAAGTTCAAGAACTACGAGACGTACCACCCGCTGCACGACCGCACGCTCGCGATGATCTTCGAGAAGAACTCGACGCGCACGCGCCTTTCGTTCGAGGCGGGCATCTTCCAGTTGGGCGGTCACGCGGTGTTCATGAGCACGCGCGACACGCAACTCGGGCGCGGCGAGCCGATCGAGGATGCGGCGCAGGTCATTTCGCGCATGGTGGACATCATCATGATCCGCACGTTCGGGCAGGACATCATCCAGCGGTTCGCGGAGAACTCGCGCGTGCCGGTCATCAACGGGCTGACCAACGAATACCATCCGTGCCAGGTGCTCGCCGACATCTTCACGTATTACGAGCATCGTGGGCCGATTCACGGCAAGACCGTCGCGTGGGTCGGCGACGCCAACAACATGCTGTACACGTGGATCGAAGCCGCGCAGATTCTCGGCTTCAAGCTGCGCCTGTCCACGCCGGAAGGCTACAAGCTGGATCGCGCGCTGGTGGCGCCTGAAAGCGCGCCGTTTTACGAAGAATTCGCCGATCCGAACGAAGCCTGCGCGGGCGCGGATCTCGTCACGACGGACGTGTGGACGAGCATGGGCTTCGAAGCAGAGAACGAGGCGCGCAAGAAGGCGTTCGCGGACTATTGCGTCGATGCCGACATGATGGCGCGCGCCAACGCCGATGCCCTCTTCATGCACTGCCTGCCGGCGCATCGCGGCGAGGAAGTGAGCGCGGAAGTGATCGACGGGCCGCAGAGCGTCGTGTGGGACGAGGCGGAAAACCGCCTGCACGTGCAGAAGGCGCTGATGGAGTACTTGCTGCTCGGCAAGCTGAACCACTGACGCGGCTTGCTCTCATCAACACGCCGCCGGATTTCGCGTCCGGCGGCGTTTGTCGTTTTTGACGACCGCTCCCTTCTGCAGATCGACGCCAGAGCGCGCGAGCGCATTCTCCCTAGTACGAAAACGCCGCCCCATGCGCCATCCGGCGGCGTTCGCTTTTTCAGACGACGACCGGCTCCATCTCCAAATCGACGCCGAATCGCGCGAGCACATCGCTTCTGATCGCTTCCGCGAGCTGAAGCACTTGCGCGCCGGTCGCGCCGCCGCGATTCACGAGCACGAGTGCTTGCCGCTCGTGCACCGCCGCCCCGCCGATGCCGCGCCCCTTCCACCCGCACTGGTCGATCAGCCAGCCCGCCGCGAGCTTCACGCTGCCGTCCGGCTGCGCGTACGAGACGACGCCGGGTTCGCGCGCGCGCAACGCGTCGAAGGCTTCTGCGCTGACAACCGGATTCTTGAAGAAACTGCCCGCGTTGCCGAGTACGGTCCAGTCCGGCAGCTTCGCGCGACGCACGGCGATCACGGCGTCGAAGATGGCTTGCGCGTCGCACGACGACGCGCCTTCCAGCGCGCGCGCGACGTCCGCGTAACCGCCGCGCGGCGTCCACGCTTTCGGCAGACGGAATACGACTGACGTGATCAGGAACCGCCCGCGCCCCGCGCGCTTGAAGAAGCTGTCGCGGTAGCCGAACGCGCATGCATCGCGGTCGAATTCGGCTCGCGCGCCCGTCGCTAGCTCCACCGCATGAAGCCGCTCGAAGCGCTCGCCCATTTCGAGGCCGTATGCACCGATGTTCTGGATCGGCGCGGCGCCCACGGTGCCGGGAATCAGCGCGAGGTTTTCGAGGCCCGGCATGCCCTGTGCAAGCGTCCACGCAACGAACGCATGCCAGTTCTCGCCCGCGCCGGCTTCAATCAGATACGCGTCGTCGTCCTCGCCGATCACGCGTTTGCCCATGATGCCGACGACGAGCGCGACGCCCTCGAAATCGCGCGTCAGCACGACGTTGCTGCCGCCGCCGAGCACGAGGCGAGGCATGCCGGCGATTCGCGCGTCGGCGGCGAGCGCAGCGGCGGCTTCGACGCTATCGATCTGCATCGCGTGACGCGCGCGAACATCGAAGCCGAACGTGTTGTGCGGACGCAGCGAGTAATCCGCGAGGAGCGCGGGCGCGGGAAAGAAGGCGTCGGACATGAGGAACCGCGTGGGCGAATGCTGGAATGGAAGCGGCCTTGGGGAAAACCAAAGCGCGTCGGTAGAATGACGTCAGGTCCGTGATTATAGCGAGTGCGCGCGCCGCGCCCGCCCTCGCCCAACGAAGAAGGGGAAGACAGATGCCATCGTTTGACGTCGTCAGCGAAGCAAACATGATCGAAGTGAAGAACGCGATCGAGCAGTCCAACAAGGAAATCTCGACGCGCTTCGACTTCAAAGGTTCGGATTCACGCGTCGAGCAGAAAGAGCGGGAACTCACGCTCTATGCCGACGACGACTTCAAGCTCGGCCAAGTCAAGGACGTGCTGCTGTCGAAGCTCGCGAAGCGCGGCGTCGACGTGCGCTTTCTGGACTACGGCAAGCAGGAAAAGATCGGCGGCGACAAGCTGAAGCAGGTCGTCACCATCAAAAAAGGCGTGTCGGGCGATCTGGCGAAGAAGGTCGTCAAGATCGTGAAGGACAGCAAGATCAAGGTGCAGGCGAGCATTCAGGGCGATGCCGTGCGCGTGCAAGGCGCGAAGCGCGACGATTTGCAAAGCACCATCGCGCTCTTGAAGAAAGAAGTGACGGATACGCCGCTCGACTTCAACAACTTCCGCGACTGACTATCGCGAGCCCCATGCGAAAAAGCCGTTCCGCGCAATGTCGGAACGGCTTTTTTGTTGCTTACTGCACTGCCTTCTTCTTGTCGCCGATGCGGCTTTCCTTGCCCGCCAGCAGCTTGGAAATATTCGCGCGATGCCGCCAGATCAAGAGCGCGCTCATGGCGAGCACGGCAAGCGAGATGCGGCTCGGCCCGAACAGGAACACCTGAAAAAACGGCGCGAACACGGCGGCGATGAGCGCCGCGAGCGACGAGTACCGGAAGAAGAACGCGATGATGAGCCACGTCAGCAGCGTCGCGAGCCCGAGCACCGGATGAATCGCGAGCAGCACGCCCGCGGCCGTCGCAACGCCCTTGCCGCCCTGAAACTTGAAGAAGATCGGGTACAGGTGGCCGAGGAATACGGCGATGGCCGAGAGCGCAATGCACGTTGCCAGCCCCGTCGCATCGAGCCCGAAGCGCGCGCCGAAGTGCGCGACGAGCCATACCGGCAGCCAGCCCTTGAAGGCATCGCCGATCAGCGTCAGGATGGCCGCGCGCTTGTTGCCGGTGCGCAGCACGTTGGTCGCGCCGGGATTGCCCGAGCCGTAGGAGCGCGGGTCGTCGAGTCCCATCGCCGCGCTCACGACGACGGCAAACGAAATCGAGCCGATCAGATAGGACGCGACGGCGACGATCAGATCAATCATGTGTTCTCTTTAAGCGTGACGAGTCGGGGCGAAAGCGCGGTCAGCATTCTAATCGACGCTCGCGCACTGCACGGGCTTCGCACCGAGCAGTTCGGTCAGCACGGCGGGATTCAGGCTCACCAGATAGCCGCGCCGCCCGCCGTTCAGATAGATGGTGTCGAGATCGAGAATGCTGGATTCGACGTACACCGGCATCGCCTTCTTCGTGCCGAACGGCGATGTGCCGCCGACGAGATAGCCGGAGTGCCGGTTCGCCACCTCCGGCTTGCAAGGCTCGATGCGCTTCGCGCCCGTCTGCCGCGCGAGATTCTTCGTGGACACGGTGCGGTCGCCGTGCATCAGCACGATGAGCGGCTTCGCGTGCTCGTCTTCCATCACGAGCGTCTTGACCACGCAATGTTCGTCCACGCCGAGCTGCCGCGCCGATTCCTCGGTGCCGCCATGCTCGACGTAATCGTACGGATGCTCGCCGAACGCCACCTTGTGACGGCGCAGGAATTGCGTCGCAGGCGTCTCGGAAACGTGTTTGATTTTCGACATGGACGCATTGTAGCGGCGCGGCATGCGGCTCACCATCGGCCATTCGGCCTAGTGGTGCAACGTCTCCCGATGTCGTACGATCGTTCGACTCACGACAGGACCTTGCCATGATCCGCGACGCCGAAACTCAAACGCTGCTGGAAGACACCATTCGCCGCTTCGTGCGCGAGAAGCTCGTGCCGCGCGAAGCCGAAGTCGACGAAACCGACGCCATTCCCGCCGACCTGATCGCTGCCATGCGCGAGATCGGCATGTTCGGCCTCACCATTCGGGAGGCGTACGGCGGCCTCGGCCTCACGATGGAAGAGGAAGTGCGCGTCGCGTTCGAACTGGGGCAGACGTCGCCGGCCTTTCGCTCGGTGATCGGCACGAACAACGGCATCGGGTCGATCGGCATTCTGCTCGACGGCACCGAGGAACAGAAAGCGCACTATCTGCCGAAGCTCGCGGCGGGCGAACTGATCGGCTCGTTCTGCCTGACGGAGCCGGATTCGGGCTCGGACGCGGCGTCGCTGAAAACCACGGCCCGGCGCGACGGCGACGCGTACGTGCTCAACGGCACCAAGCGCTACATCACGAACGCGTCGGAAGCGGGCATCTACACCGTCATGGCCCGCACCAGCGACGCGAAGGGCGCGAGCGGCATTTCGGCGTTCATCGTCGAGCGCGGTACGCCCGGTTTGTCGCTCGGCAAGCCGGACCGCAAGATGGGCCAGCGCGGCGCGCATACCAGCGACGTGATTTTCGAAAACTGCCGCGTGAGCGCGAGCCAACTGATCGGCGGCGTGGAAGGCGTCGGCTTCAAGACGGCCATGAAAACGCTCGACAAGGGCCGCATTCACATTGCGGCGGTCGCGGTGGGCGCGGCGAAGCGCATGTTGCGCGATGCCCTCGCCTACGCGATGGAACGTCGTCAGTTCGGGCAGCCGATCGCGGAATTCCAGCTCGTACAGGGCATGCTCGCCGACAGCAAAGCCGAGTTGTACGCCGCCGAATGCATGGTACTCGACGCCGCGCGCCGTCGCGACGAGGGCCGCGACGTGTCCATCGAAGCGTCGTGCGCGAAGTACTTCGCCACCGAAATGTGCGGGCGCGTCGCGGACCGCGCCGTGCAAGTGCACGGCGGCGCGGGCTATATCGCGGAGTACGGCATCGAGCGGTTTTATCGCGATGTGCGGCTTTTCCGGCTCTACGAAGGCACGTCGCAGATCCAGCAGGTGATCATCGCGCGCGGACTCATGCGCGGCGCGGACATCTAGCCGCGCGGATGATGCTCGCGGTGCAGCTTCTGCAGGCGTTCACGCGCGACGTGCGTATAGATTTGCGTCGTCGAAATATCCGAGTGGCCGAGCAGCAGTTGCACCACGCGCAGGTCCGCGCCGTGATTGAGCAAGTGCGTGGCAAACGCGTGACGCAACGTGTGCGGAGAAAGCGGCGCGTGCACGCCGCCGTTCAGCGCATGACGCTTGATAATGTTCCAGAACTGCTGGCGCGTCATACCCTCGCCGCGCGTCGTGACGAAGAGCGCATCGGCGGCGCGCGGGCCCAGCAGCGCCGGGCGCGAGTCGCGCAGATAGCGCATCAGCCAGTCGTGCGCCGCTTCGCCGAACGGCACGAGGCGCTCCTTGGAGCCCTTGCCCATCACGCGCACGACGCCTTCGTTCAGGCCGACTTCGACGGTCTTCAGCGTGACGAGTTCGGTCACGCGCAGGCCGCTCGCGTACATCAGTTCGAGCATGGTGCGGTCGCGCAGGCCGAGCGGCGTCTCGATATCGGGCGCGTGCAGCAGGGCTTCGACTTGCGATTCATTGAGCGTCGAAGGAAAACGCGGCGGCTGCTTCGCCGAACGCAGCTTGAGCGTCGGATCGGCGCTCGCGCGATGTTCGCGCATCGCCCACGCGTAATAGCGGCGAAAGACGGACAGACGCCGGTTCGCGGAAGTCGCCTTGTCGCCGCGGCGCGCGGCCATGTAGCCGTTCATGTCCGCTTCGGTGGCCGCGTCGATGGACGCGCCGCGCGTCTTCGCGAGCCATTCGGCGAAGAGCCGCAAGTCGCGCCGGTAGGCATCGAGCGAATTCTTCGCAAGCCCGTGCTCCAGCCACAACGCATCGCAGAACAGGTCGATGGCGTCGCTGCTCGCGGTCAGTTCGGGCGTGTCGAGTTCGTCGGTCGTTGCGGTCGTTGCGCTCGTCATGCGATGGATACACCTTCATGCGCCAGCAGCCAGCGCTTCACGTCACGGAAAAAGCCATCGCCCGGATGATGCGCGAATCCGCCAATTCCGCCCGCCGCGACGACCCGGTGGCACGGTATCACGATCGGCAACGGATTGTACCCGCACGCCTGCCCGACCGCGCGCGGCACACTGCCGATTTCACGCGCGAGTTGCCCATAGGTCCACACTTGCCCCGCCCCGATACCGCTGATGCCGCGCCACACGCGCTGTTGAAACGCGGTGCCGCCGAGAGCGAGCGGCAGATCGAAGCGCATCGACGGCGTCTCGAAGTAGCGGCGAATCTGATAGGCGGCTTCCTGCGCGAGCGGCGCATGCGCCTCGATGGTCTCGACATGCGCCTGCAGATAGACGATCTCGCGCACGGCGTGATCGTCCGCGCGGATGCCGACTTTGCCGAACGGCGCGTCGATGACGGCGTCGAACCGGCTTGCGGCCATCTTGAGCTTCGGCCGTGCAGTCGAGTCCAACGTGATAAAGCCGCCTTCAGACAGCATGCTCTTCATGCGTCTCTCCTTGCTTCAGCGCCCAGCCGACATGCTCGCGCACGATCTCGGACGGATCGTCCGCGCGCCCTCGCAATGCGTCGATGATCGCCGCGCGTTGCTCGCCTCCCAACGGCGAGCGCAACGCATTGCCCATGCCGACGGCGATATTGCGCAGCCATCGCTCATACCCGATGCGGCGAATTGCGCTGCCCTGCATGCGCGTGTCGAACTCGTCGGCGGTCCACGAGAACAGTTCGACGAGCGTCGCGCGATCCAGCCCATGACGCACGTCGAAGTCCGCGACCGGCGCGGCCTGCGCGAACTTGTTCCACGGACACGCAAGCTGGCAGTCGTCGCAACCGTAGACGCGATTGCCGATCAGCGGGCGCATGTCCTCGGGAATGCTGCCATGCAATTCGATGGTCAGATACGAAATGCAGCGCCGCGCATCCACGCGATACGGCGCGACGATCGCGCCCGTCGGACACGCGCCGACGCAGCGCGTGCACTGGCCGCAATGCGCGCCGTCGTGTTCCGGTTCCGGGTCGACAGGCAACGGCAGATCGACGTAAATCTCGCCGAGAAAGAACAGCGATCCGGCATCGCGGTCGAGCAGCAGCGTGTGCTTGCCGCGCCAGCCGTTGCCCGCCTTTTGCGCCAGCGCCACTTCGAGCACCGGCGCGGAATCCGTGAACGCGCGATGCCCGAACTGCCCAATCTCGCTCTCTATCCGCTCGGCCAGTTGCTGCAAGCGGTTGCGCATGACCTTGTGATAGTCGCGGCCCCGCGCGTAGATGGACACCACGGCCTGTAAAGGATCGGCGAGCCGCTTCCATTCGACCGCGCGCCAGTCGTTCTTCTGACCATCGGCTGTCGCGACACTTTCATCGCCCGTTTGCGCGAGCGTCGCAGCGGGAAGATAGGCCATGCGCGCCGTGATGACCCGTCGCGTGCCGGCCACAAGCTCGGCCGGCCTTGCGCGTTTCATCCCATGTTTGGCCATATAATCCATTTCGCCGTGATAGCCTGCTTCGAGCCAATTGGCGAGGCCTTCCTCGGCATCCGTCAGGTCGATATCGCTGATACCGACCGCACCGAATCCCAACTCGCGCCCCCACGCCCTGATGCGCCGCGCGAGCTCCGCCAGCGCGGCCTCGTCGTTCTCTAACGGATGCAAGGCGCGCGACTCGACGGCGGCGGCGCTCGTCGCTGTCGTGATTTCAGTGACTTCAGTGGAGTGGTCCGGCAAACGGTTCATCACTCTATTTTACGAGCAATGCCCGAGAACCCCGCACCATCGACGCCCGACCTGCCCGCCGCGCTCCTCGAACGCCGCTTCGAGTTGCGCGACGAAGCCGCGACGCTCGCATTCGGCGAACGGTTCGCGCGGGCCATCGGATACACGCGCGAAGACACGCGTAACACGGCCGCGCCCGAACCATTTCACGGCTTGCAGGTCCAGTTGATCGGTGATCTCGGCGCGGGCAAAACGACGCTCGTGCGCGCGACGCTGCGCGCGCTCGGTCATGCGGGCCGCGTGAAGAGCCCGACTTACACGCTCGTCGAGCCCTATTCGCTCGATGCGCCCGGCGGCCCGCTCGACGTCTATCACTTCGATCTGTACCGCTTCGCCGATCCGGCCGAATGGGCCGATGCCGGCTTTCGCGAGTATTTCGACCGGGGCGCGGTGTGTCTCGTCGAATGGCCGCAGCAAGCGGGCGGCTTGCTCGGCGTGCCGGACCTCGTGTTCGCGTTGACGCTTTCTCACGCCAGCGCACCAACGACGCAGACGAACGAAGAAGAAGGCCGCGTGCTGACTGCGCGGGCGTTTAGCGAAACAGGAAAGACATGTCTCGAAAGATGCTGATCAAGCCGTTCCACTCGATCGAATCGAGCGCGAGCGCGCCGCACAACTGGCGCAGGCGTCAGGTGCTGCGCGCGGGCGCTTCGACGCTGGTGCTGGCGCTCGTCGGCCCGAAGCTCGCGCACGCGAGTTCCGTGCTCGGCGTGCGCGTGTGGCCGGCGCGCGACTACACGCGCGTGACGATCGAATCCGACCAGCCGCTCACGAACAGCAATCAACTGCTTCAGGGACCGGACCGGCTCGTCGTCGATCTGAACGGCATCGATCTGGATCAGGCGCTGCGAGACCTCGTCTCGAAGATCACGCCGAACGATCCGCAGATTCAGGCGGTGCGCGTCGGGCAGTATCAGCCGCATGTGGTGCGCATGGTGTTCGACCTCAAGGGCTCGGTGAAGCCGCAGGTGTTCACGCTCGGGCCGATCGGCAGCTACAAGTATCGGCTCGTGTTCGATCTGTATCCGGCCGTCGCGCCCGATCCGCTGATGGAACTGCTCGCGCAGACCGAGCACAAGCAGGAAGCGTTCGATCGCGCGAATCCGAACCCGTCCGCGCCGCCGCCCGCCACGCTCTCGGGCCCGGCCACGGCGCAAAAGCCGCTCGCGCACGATTCCACGGACGACTTCTTCCAGAAGTACGCGGGCAACGATCTTCCGGACGACACCGCGAAAGCACCGCCCGCAGTCAAACCGCGCGTGCCGCCCGTCGCCGTGCCGCCCGTCATCGCGAAGAAGAACGACGACGATGACGACAGCCGCTACGCGTTCTCCGCGCCGAAGCAGGACCGCGCCGCCACGACGCGCCTCCTGACCGTGGCGATCGATCCCGGTCACGGCGGCGAAGATCCCGGCGCGATCGGCGGCGCGGGCACGTACGAGAAGCACATCGCGCTCGACATCGCGAAGAAGCTGCGCGCGAAGATCGACGCCCAGCCGAACATGCGCGCGATGATGACGCGCGACGCCGACTTCTTCGTGCCGCTCAACGTGCGCGTGCAGAAGGCGCAGCGCGTCGGCGCTGACCTCTTCGTGTCGATTCACGCGGACGCGTTCACGACGCCCGATGCGCGCGGCTCGTCGGTGTTCGCGCTGTCGGAGCACGGCGCGTCGAGCGCGGCGGCGCGCTGGATGGCGAACAAGGAGAACTCGTCGGATCAGGTCGGCGGCATCAACGTGAAGACGCAGGACGCGAGCGTGAACCGCGCGCTGTTCGACATGTCGACCACCGCGCAGATTCGCGATTCGATGCGCTACGGCAGCTTCGTGCTGAACGAGATCGGCGGCATCAACAAGCTGCACAAGGGATCGGTCGAGCAGGCGGGCTTCGCCGTGCTGAAGGCGCCGGATATTCCGTCGATCCTCGTGGAAACCGCGTTCATCAGCAATCCGGACGAAGAAGCGCGCCTGAACGACGACGCCTATCGCGACAAGATGGCCAACGCGATCCTGAAAGGCATTAAGCGGTACTTCGCGGCAAATCCGCCGCTCGCGAAGAGCCGCATGACGTAAGCGGCGCGCGCAGAGCTGTAGTGTTCGGCGAGACGGCGCACACGGCTTCGTTCAGCGCGCCGCGGGCAGGAACCGCTGCACGAGCCGTCCGCCGAACACGTTCACCGCCAGCCCCGCCATGACGAGCGCCGCGCCCGCCAGTTGCGTGCCGTTCAACGCCTCGCCGAGAAACACCGCGGCCGACGCCAGTCCGATCACCGGCACCAGCAGCGAAAACGGCGCGACCTGCGCCGCCGGATACCGCGCGAGCAGCTTGCCCCACAGGCTGTAGCCCACGATCGTCGCGATGAACGAGAGATAGCAGACCGCGAGCACCGACACCATCGGAATGGCCGCGAGGCTCGATTCAATGCGCGCCGGTCCTTCGAAGATCAGCGACAGCACGAGAAACGGAATCGGCGGAATGAGGCTCGCCCACACGACGAGCGACAGCAGATCGACCTTGCCCATGCGCTTGGTCGCCACGTTGCCGAGCGCCCACATCGCGGACGCGCCGAGCGTGAACAGAAAGCCGGTGAGCGTCATCGCGTGGCCGCCGCGCATGCCGATCAGCGCGAGCCCGGCCGCCGCGATCAGCAAGCCCATGACGTTCGCCGCGCGAATGCGCTCGCCGAGGAACATCGCGGCGAAGATCAGCGTGAAGAACGCCTGCGCCTGAAGCACCAGCGAGGCGAGCCCGGCCGGCATCCCGACATACATGCCGTAGAACAGCAGCGCGAACTGCCCGAGCGAAATGGTGAGCCCGTACGCAAAGAGCCAGCGCAGCGGAATCTGCGGGCGCTTGACGAAGAACACGGGCGTCGCGGCGAGCGCGAAGCGCAGCGCGCCGAGCAGCATCGGCGGGACGCCATGCAGGCCGAGCTTGATGACGACGAAGTTCACGCCCCAAGCAAAAATAACCACCGTTGCTATCAGCAAATCCTTTGGCGACATCGCCGCTCCCCTGTTCCGTGCACGCTATGCGAGCGATCGGACGAGTGTAGCGAAGCGAATCTGCGAAGGATTGTGAAAAACTGCGCTCAACGTGGTTTTAGGAAGCGCACAACGAAAAAGCGCCCGCGCCCGTGTCGAGGGCGTGGGCGCTCGGCGGCTGACGAAAGCCGCGGCCGGGCGCTTACTTGCTCTGGCCGGACTCCGCAGCCGCGTTGTTGCCGGTTTCGACGGCAGGCGTCTTCTTGGTGCCGGCCGACGCATGGCCCGTATGCCGGTGCGACCGGTGCTTCTTGGTCGTGGTCGTGCCCATGTCGGAGCCGCCGCCTGCGCCGGTCGAGGCATCGCCCTGCGCGGCCGCGCCCGAATTGCCGCCCATCGCGGCCGACGAGTTACCCGACGAAGTCTGTGCCAGCGCGCCGGTAGCGGCAGTGGCGGTGAAAAGGCCCGCGGCGATGGCGATCAACAGCTTGTTCTTGCTCATTGTTTCCCTCTCCTATCAAGAGTGCGCAAAGCTGCACGCATGCTTCAAAATGCGCGGCCGGTGGCGACCGCACGGAACGGTGAAGGGTTGAGCGCGCGCCCGAACCGCCGGACGAGCGCCTGTCTGCAGCCGCCGGTAGAATCGGCGGTTCTGGTGCGCCATTCCGACGCCCGCCTCTACCTTCCGGTGACCTGCCATGTCCTCGACGATCCGCGCGCAGTTGAAACCTCATCAACACGACGTCGGCGGTCTCATGGTGAGGCGCGTCCTTCCCGCGCTCGCCGCGCGCACCGTCGGACCCTTCATTTTTTTCGACCATATCGGACCCGCAACCCTCGTGCCCGGCAAGGGCCTCGACGTGCGTCCGCATCCGCATATCGGGCTCGCGACGGTCACGTATCTGTTCGACGGCGCGATCATGCACCGCGATAGCGTCGGTTCGGTGCAGAAGATCGTTCCCGGCGACGTGAACTGGATGACCGCCGGGCGCGGCATCGTGCATTCGGAACGCACGCCCGACGAAGAGCGCGCCGCCGGCCAGACGATGCACGGCATTCAGACGTGGGTGGCGCTGCCGGTGGCGAGCGAGGAAGTGGAGCCGTCGTTCGAGCATCACGCGGCGGCAACGCTGCCGCAGATCGAGCGCGCGGGCGTCACGCTGCGCGTGATCGCGGGCACGGCGTTCGGCGCGACCGCCCCGACCCGAACGTTCTCGCCGACGCTCTACGTCGCGGCGCACTTCGCGGCCGGCAGCGAACTCCCGCTCGATACAGAGCACGAGGAACGCGGCGTGTATCTCGTGGACGGCGACCTCACGATCGACGGCGAAAGCCTGCCCCCGCAGCAAATGGCGGTGCTCGCGCCGGGCGTGCCGGCGAAGCTCGCGAGCGCGAACGGCGCCGTCGTGATGCTGCTCGGAGGCGCACCGCTCGACGGCGCGCGCTTCATCGAATGGAACTTCGTGTCCAGTTCGCGGGACAAGATTGAAGCCGCGAAGCGCGCGTGGAGCGAGCAGCGCATGGGCCAGGTGCCGGGCGAAACCGAATTCATCCCGCTGCCGCCGCCGCGCCGCGAAGAGCGCGCGCCGGAGGCATGAGACCTGCGGCGCCGACGGGCACCGACGCGGATCCAAAGCATTGAGACACACGCGGATCGTCCCCATCTGACATTTCAGGATAGCTCGCAAGTTTGAGGAGAAACGCATGGATACGACCCTTGCCACATTCGAGAACGACGTCATCAACGCGTCGATGCTCGCCCCCGTGCTCGTCGACTTCTGGGCGCCGTGGTGCGGCCCGTGCAAGACGCTAGGCCCGATGCTCGAACGGCTCGAAGCGGAAGCCGGCGGCGCGTGGAAGCTCGTCAAGGTGAACGTCGACGAGAATCAGGAACTCGCGCAGCACTTTCAGGTGCGCAGCATTCCGCATGTGATCGCGTTCGCGGAAGGCCGACCGATCGACCAGTTCATCGGCGTGCTGCCCGAAGGCCAGTTGCGCGCTTTTCTCGACAAGCTCGTGCCGGGCGGCGCCGACACCGAACGCCGCGCCGCGCATAACGCGTGGGCGCTCGGCAATCGCAAGGAAGCGATCGACCGCATCAAGGCCGCGCTCGCGCTCGATCCCGGCTACGACGAGGCGCGGCTCGACCTGATCGAATGGCTGCTCGCGGAACGGCGCATCGAGGACGCGAAGGCCGAGGACAAGCTGCTGTCGCCGAAGACGACGCAGGGCATCGACGCGCGCTACAACGCGCTGAAGACGGAGATCGATGCCGCCGAGGCCGCCGCCGCGCTGCCGCCCGCCGACGCGCTGATCGACGCGGTGAACGCGAACCCCGACGATCTCGAAGCGCGTTTTGCGCTCGCAAACCGTCTGATCGCGGGGCGCGACTATGCCGGCGCGCTGGAGCACTTGCTCGCGATCGTGGAGCGCGACCGCAGCTTCATGGACGACGTCGGCCGCAAGACGATGCTTTCCGTGTTCGAGCTGGCGTCGAATCAGCCGGATCTCGTGTCGTACTGGCGACGCAGGTTGAGCGCGGCGATCAACTAAGAACTGAAGCGCAGCGATATCAGCGGCCAGCCCAAAGGCTGGCCGCTGTCGTTTCTTCGATCAGGAACGCTTCGCCAGCTCGCGCAGCACGAACGCCGCCGCCGCAAAGCCGAAGCTCGCGGTCACGCACACGCTCGACCCGAAGCCCGCGCAATTGAGACCGACCGGGCCCGCGTAGCCCGAAGCGCTTTCGAGATGCTCCGCGCCCTCGCTAATGTCGCACGCCGGCGAATCGGGGTAGATGAGCGGCTCGTCCGAATACACCGCGCTCACCCTGAAACGCGCCTTTGGTCCGCGGGCAAAGCCGTGCTGCTTGCGCAACTGGCCGCGCACTTTAGAAAGCAGCGGGTCCTGAATGGTGAGCGCGAGATCGTCGATGCGGATGCGCGTCGGATCGAGCTGCCCGCCCGCGCCACCCACCGTGATGAGCGGCTGCTTGCGCGCGACGCACCACGCGATCAACGCGGTCTTGGTGCGCACGCTGTCGATGGCATCCACCACGAAGTCGAAGCCGCCGCCGAGCGTCGCGTCGAAATTGCCCGGCTCCACGAAGTCTTCGATCTGCCGGACGTCGCACGCCGGATCGATGAGCTTGATGCGCTCGGCCATCGCGGTGACTTTCGCCTTGCCGTAGTTGCCGTCGAGCGCGTGAATCTGGCGGTTGGTGTTGCTCTCCGCGACGTTGTCGAGATCGATCAGCGTCAGCGTGCCGACCGCGCTGCGCGCCAGCGCTTCCGCGACCCACGAGCCGACGCCGCCGATGCCGATCACCGCGACATGCGCGCGCTGGAACGCCGCGAGCGCGCTCGGGCCATAGAGACGCGCGATGCCGCCGAAGCGCCGTTCGCGATCGACGGTGTCTTCAACGGGAAGCGTGGCGGTGGCATCGGATGGAGTCATGGCGCTCGGGGCAGATGAAAACGAAGCGGCTTGCCGGCGAGGACCGCGCGACAAGGCTTACGCGCGGCTGTCGGTTGCACAAAAGTTGGCAGTCCCTTCATGCAAAATCTGGCTGAATTGCGTATTCTGCCTTATCGAAACGGAAGGCGTGATAGGCGCGCCGAATCTCCGCACCATCGCGTGACCTCGAAAGCGCCGGCTTTGACACGCGTCATTGCGCGAATTCCTTAATCAGGGCAAGAACGTTTCACCTTGGCTATACTGACGCGACTGTAGCGTTCGCATAACATGACGACCCTCGCAGACCTTCGTAAAAACTATTCGCGCGGCGCGCTCGACGCCGCCGACATCGACCCGAACCCCGTGCGCCAGTTCGAAGCATGGTTCGCCCAGGCGCTCGACGCGAAGCTGCCCGAACCCAACGCGATGACGCTCGCCACCGTGAACGCAGAGGGCCGTCCGTCGGCGCGCATCGTACTGATCAAGGGTGTCGACGAACGCGGTTTCGTGTTCTTCACCAATTACGATAGCCGCAAGGGCCGCGAGTTGGCCGCCAACCCGGCCGCGAGCGTGCTCTTTCACTGGATCGAGCTCGAGCGGCAGGTGCGTATCGAAGGCATGGTCGTCAAGACGAGCGCCGAAGAGAGCGACGCATACTACGCTTCTCGTCCGCTCGGCTCGCGCATCGGCGCATGGGCGTCGGACCAGAGTCAGCCGCTTGCGAGCCGCGAGGCACTCGAAGCGCGCGAACGCGAGATGATGGCGAAATTCGGCGACGCGCCGCCGCGCCCGCCGCATTGGGGCGGCTACCGGCTCGTGCCGGACACCATCGAGTTCTGGCAAGGGCGGCCGTCGCGGCTGCACGATCGCATGGTTTATACGCGCGAAGGCGCCGATGCGCCGTGGCGCATCACGCGGCTGGCGCCGTAAAGAGCCCCACGCTTCGCGCACCACGACACACGCACGAATTGTAAGCACAACGTAAAGCGCGCCGCGCTCACGCGGCGCGCAGACAATAAGCCGGCGCAGCAACACGGCAGACGAACATGAAGGCGTCACGCCTTCCACCTTGATTTTCTTAGCGCGGAGAAACAAGCATGTTCTGGGAGAAGAAGCTGACGCAGTGGGTCGAGGAAGTCCGCGAGCAAGCCAACTTGCCCGCGCGCCTCGTGTTGTGGGACGGACAGCAACACGACTTCGGCCGCTTTGCCGCGCCTGCCGTGACGCTGCATGTGAAAAGCGCGACCGCGCTGCCGTATCTGCTGGAGCCGAGCCTCGACAATCTGGGCGAGGCGTATGTCAAAGGCAAGATCGATATCGAGGGCAAGCTCTCGGACATCATCAACATCGGCTATTCGCTCGCGAAAAGCACGGTGACGAATGCGAGCAAGCTCGCCCGCGTGCGACGCTACTTCAATCACTCGAAGGCGTCGGACAAGAAGGCCATTCAGTATCACTACGACGTGTCGAACGAGTTCTACCAGCTCTGGCTGGACAAGAACATGGTGTATTCCTGCGCGTACTTCGAAAACGGCGACGAAGACCTCGACACCGCGCAGATCAAGAAAATCGACCACATTCTCACGAAGATTCAGGTGCAGCCGGGGCATCGGCTGCTCGACATCGGCTGCGGCTGGGGTGCGCTCGTCATTCGCGCGGCGCAGAAATTCGGCGCGAAGTGCGTGGGCGTCACGCTGTCCGAGAACCAGTTCAAGCTCGCGACGCAGCGCGTGAAGGACGCCGGTCTCGAAGGCCAGATCGACATCCGCCTGCAAGACTATCGCGACGTGGAAGGCCAGTTCGACCGCATCACGAGCGTCGGCATGTTCGAGCACGTCGGGCGCAAGAATCTGCCGGGCTACTTCGCGAAGATGCGCGAACTGCTCGTCGATGACGGCATCGCGATGAACCACGGCATCACGTCGTCGGATGCGGATAGCGGCGAGACGTCGCTCGGCGGCGGCGAGTTCATCGACAAATACGTGTTTCCGGACGGCGAGCTGCCGCATATCAGCCTCGCGCTGGAGAGCATGCAGCGCGGCGGGCTAGAAGCCGTCGATGTCGAAAGCCTGCGCCGCCATTACGCGCGTACGCTCGATATCTGGGCCGAGAACTTCGAAGCGCATGCCGAAGAAGCGCGCAAGCTCGTGGACGACGAGAAATTCCGCATCTGGCGCGTGTATCTCGCCGGCTGCGCGTACGCGTTCGAGAACGACGACGTGTCGCTCTATCAGGTGATTTGCCGCAAGGCGGGCCGCAGCGCGAAGACGCTGCCGTGGTCGCGGCGCTATATCTACGAGAAGCCGCTCTGAGCCGGGAAGTGTCCGCCATCGATGCAGGCGCGGGCGACGACGAACAGTGCGATCTGTTCGGCGCGCCCGAGCCTGCGGTCGTTTCGAAGCCGCGCGGCGTGCTGCCCGCGCCGTTGAAGCGCGAACACGAAGACATCGCGAAGCGGCTGCCGGCGAGCGTGCATCTCGGCACGTCGACGTGGTCGTTTCCAGGCTGGCAAGGCATCGTGTACGGCGACGCGTACGCGAACAGCACGCTTTCGCGCGATGGCCTCGCCGCCTACGCCGCGCATCCGCTGTTGCGTGGCGTGTCCATCGACCGGTCGTTTTACGGTCCGGTATCGGTCGCGCAATACGCGCGGTACGCGTCGCAGGTGCCGGCGCACTTCCGGTTCATCGTGAAGGCGCCCGCTTCGGTCACGGACGCATTTATTCGCGGCGAGCGCGGCTTGCCCGGCGCTGACAATCCCGCTTTTCTGAACGCGCAAATAGCCATCGACGAGTTCGTCGCGCCGTGTCTGAGCGGCCTCGGGGCGAAGGCCGGCGCGCTCGTCTTCCAGTTCCCGCCGCTGCCCGACGCGATGATCGTGGACCCGTCGCGCTTCGTCGAGCGGCTCGCGTCGTTCCTCGCCGCGTTGCCGCCGCTAGAAGGCGAAGCGTGTTATGCGGTCGAGTTGCGCGACGCGGTCATGCTGACGCCGCGCTTCATCCGGGCGCTGCGCGACGCGAACGTGCGCTACTGCATCGGCGTGCACGCGCGCATGCCGGACGTGCGCCGTCAGGCGAAGGCGCTGGCGCTGCTGGATGAGGAAGAAATGGGACCGCTCGTCGTGCGCTGGAGTTTGCACAGCGGCTTTCGCTATGAACAGGCGAAGGCCAAGTACGAACCGTTCGACAGAATCGTCGATGAAGACCGCGAGACGCGCGAGGCGCTCGCGGAACTGGCCGCGCGTTACGCCTTCGCGGGCCAGCCGGTGGTCATCGCGGTGAACAACAAGGCGGAAGGCTCCGCCCCGTTGACGTGCTTCGAACTGGCGCGCGGCATCGCAGAGCGTTGCGAGCGCGCGCAGTCCGGCCCGCGCGCCGTCACGCCTTGAGGCGATGCGCGAACTTCTTGCGAAACTTCGCGACCTTCGGCCCGACGACCGCCGCGCAATAACCCTGATTCGGATGCTGCGCGAAGAAGTTCTGGTGATACGCCTCGGCCGGATAGTAGTCGTCGCGTAGCGGCGTCACTTCGGTCACGATCTTGCCGCCGTAGACGTCTTCGCGCTGCAGTTCGTCGATGACTTCCTGCGCGATCCTGCGCTGCTCGTCCGAATGCGTGAACACGGCCGAGCGATACTGCGTGCCGACGTCGTTGCCCTGACGGTTGAGCTGCGTCGGATCATGCGTCGCGAAGAAGATTTCGAGAATCTCGCGATAACCGATGACCTCGGGATCGAACACGACCTTCACGACTTCCGCGTGCCCGGTATCGCCGTCGCACACCTGCTCGTACGACGGATTCGCCACCTGGCCGCCCGCGTAGCCGGATTCGACGGACTGCACGCCCTCCACCGCCAGAAACACGGCTTCGGTGCACCAGAAACAACCGCCGCCGAGCGTCGCGGTTTCGAGTCTCGCTTGCTGGTTCATGCCTGCTCCTCTCAAGTGCAGCGGCCACGCCGCGGACCATCCATATTGATGCGCGAAGCCGCTTATTCAATGCCGCCGAGCTTACCGGCTTTTGCAAGCGGCGTTGCCCACATTGCCCGTACTGGCTTATGGCGGCTCGAAGCAGCCGATTCCGCTAGAATCGAGTCAATTTCCAGCTTTTACATGGCTTCAAAAAAGGTTCGTCCGACTCGAGCGCGACATTCAGCACGACACTCGGCCTGTTCGGTGCCAAAAGACCTATTCGATCGCCCACTTGCCCGATGAAACGCGCCAGAACTCCGAACTTCGATCCCACCGCGTTCCGTGCCGCGCTCGGCCAGTTTGCGACAGGCGTCACCGTCATCACCACGCGCACGGATTCCGGCCAGTTGATCGGCATCACGGCGAGCTCGTTCAATTCCGTTTCGCTGGATCCGCCGCTCGTGCTGTGGAGTCTCGCGACCCGCTCGGCCTCCATGCCCGTGTTTCGCGCGAACAGTCACTACGTCATCAACGTGCTGGCCGCTTCGCAACTGGACCTGTGCCGGCGCTTCGCGACGGTGAAGGGCGACCGCTTCGCGGGCGTCTCGCACGCGGCGGGCGACAGCGGCATGCCGGTGCTGGACGGCGCGCTCGCCTGGTTCGAATGCCACAACCGCAGCCGCTACGACGAAGGCGATCACGTGATCTTCGTCGGCGAAGTGGAACGCTGCGGCGTGCGCGAAGACGCGTCGGAGATTGCGCCGCTCGTCTTTCAGGCGGGCGGCTTCCACTCGCTCGGGCCGCTGGAATAACGCCGGCTCAGGCGCCGCGCGCCGGCTGCTCGATGAGCGCGACCGGCACGCCCGCATCGTCCTTCATGGTTTGCAGCACGATATTCGAGCGGATGTCGATCACGCCCGGCGCCTTGTACAGCTTCGTCAGAATGAAATCGGAGTAGTGCTTGAGATTGTGCGCCAGCACGCGCAGCACGTAATGCGTGTCGCCGGTGACGACGAACGCGCCGACCACTTCCGGCCACTCGCGTACCGCCGCTGCAAACTTCTCGTGCCAGTTCTCCTGATCGTTGCGCATGGAGACGTGCACGAACGCCTCCAGTTCGATGCCCAGCCGCTCGCGGTCCAGACACGCGCGATAACTCGCGATCACGCCCTCCTCTTCGAGCAGGCGCATGCGCCGCAAGCACGCGGAAGGCGACAGCGAAATGCGCTCCGCGAGGTCCAGGTTGCTGATCCGTCCATCTTCCTGCAGCACCGCCAGAATTCGGCAATCCGTTGCATCGAGCGTGAATCCGGTCACTTTTGAGTCTCCTAGCCCGTTTCCTCGAATTATGTTCTAGCCACAAACCTTTTGGGTGGTTATTTTGCAATCACTTTTCAAGATAACGCGGCTATGATTTGACGCATCTCCCCGCTCTCTGCTAGGCCGCCATGACGCTCATCGACATCTCGCCGCCGATCGCCGCCGCGACGCCGGTCTGGCCGGGCGACACGCCTGTCGGCATCGAGCGCGTCTGGCGGATGGAAGCGGGCTCGCCGGTGAACGTCGCGCGCGTCACGCTTTCGCCGCACACCGGCGCGCATGCCGACGCGCCGCTGCACTACGACGAACACGGCGCAGCCATCGGCGAGGTCGCGCTAGAGACGTACATCGGCGCGTGCCGCGTCGTGCATTGCATCGGCGCTTCGCCCGTCGTGACGCCGGAGATGATCGCGGCGCACCTCGACGACGCGCCGCCGCGCGTCCTCATCCGCACGTATGACCGCGCGCCGCTCGACGCATGGGACAGCGCGTTTTGCGCCGTTGCGCCGCAAACCATCGACCTGCTGGCGGCGAAAGGCGTGAAGCTCGTCGGCATCGACACGCCGTCGCTCGATCCGCAGGAATCGAAGACGATGGACGCGCACCGCCGCATTCGCGCGCACGGCATGGCGATTCTCGAAGGACTCGTGCTCGATGCCGTCGCGCCCGGCGACTACGAACTGATCGCGCTTCCGCTCAAGTTCTCGACGCTCGATGCAAGCCCCGTGCGCGCCGTCCTGCGCCCGCTACCCTGAATCTTCCCCGAACACATGGACTTTTCGATGAAATCTCGTGACGACGCCGCCGCCCTCGACCGCGACGACCCGCTCGCCCGCCTGCGCGACCAGTTCTCCCTTGCCGACGGTGTCATCTATCTCGACGGCAATTCGCTCGGCGTGCCGCCGAAAGCCGCCGCCGCGCGCGCCGCGAGCGTGATCGGCAGCGAATGGGGCCATGGGCTGATCCGAAGCTGGAACACGGCGGGCTGGTTCGCGCTGCCGAAGCGCCTCGGCAACAAGCTGAGTTCGCTGATCGGCGCAGAAGAAGATGAAGTCGTCGTGACGGACACGATTTCCGCGAATCTCTTCAAGGTGCTTTCCGCCGCACTGAAACTCGCGAACGAGCGCGACCCGAAGCGCCGCGTGATCGTCTCGGAACGCTCGAACTTCCCGAGCGATCTGTACATCGCGCAGGGTTTGATCGAGCAGCTGGATCGCGGATATGAACTGCGTCTCGTCGACGATGCCGCCGACCTGCCCGCCGCGATCGACGAAGACACGGCCGTCGCGATGATCACGCACGTCAACTACCGCACCGGCGCCATGCACGACATGGCCGCGCTGACCGAGACGATTCATCGCGCGGGCGCGCTCGCGGTGTGGGATCTCGCGCATTCGGCGGGCGCGGTGCCGGTGGATCTCAACGGCGTCGGCGCGGACTATGCGGTCGGCTGCACGTACAAGTATCTGAACGGCGGCCCGGGATCGCCCGGCTTCGTCTGGGTGCCGAAGCGTCACCAGAACGCGTTCTCGCAGCCGCTTTCCGGCTGGTGGGGCCATAAGAAGCCGTTCGAGATGGACCCGGTGTATCGCCCGGACGACGGCATCGGCCGCTTTCTGTGCGGCACCCAGCCGATCGTTTCGATGGCGCTCGTCGAATGCGGGCTCGACGTGTTCCTGCAAACCGACATGCAGGCGCTGCGGCGCAAGTCGCTCGCGCTCGGCGATGCGTTCATCGCGCTGGTCGAGGCGCGGTGCGGCGGCTTTCCGCTCACGCTCGCGACGCCGCGCGATCACGCACGACGTGGCTCGCAGGTGAGCTTCGAGCATCCGCACGGCTACGAAGTGATGCAGGCGCTGATTGCGCGCGGCGTGATCGGCGACTATCGCGAGCCGGGCATTCTGCGCTTCGGCTTCACGCCGCTCTACACGCGTTTCGTCGATGTGTGGGATGCGGTCGAGGTGCTGCGCGACGTGCTCGCGACCGAAAGCTGGCGCGCGCCGGAGTTCGCCGAACGCGCGTCGGTGACCTGAGGACTGAGATGATGAGCGAAACCAAGGGTTGTCCGTTCGGCCACGGCACGACGGCGGCGCAAGAGAAAGACGGCTGGCACGACGCGCGGCTCGATTTCTCGGATTCGATGAGCTATGGCGACTATCTCGGCCTCGATTCGATTCTGACCGCGCAGCATCCGCTCTCGCCGGATCACAACGAGATGCTGTTCATCGTGCAGCATCAGACGAGCGAGCTATGGATGAAGCTCGCGCTCTACGAACTGCGCGCGGCGCTCGGCGCGGTGCATCGCGATGAACTGCCGCCCGCGTTTAAGATGCTCGCGCGCGTGTCGCGCATCTTCGAGCAGCTCGTGCAAGCGTGGAACGTGCTCGCGACAATGACGCCTTCAGAGTACACCGCGATGCGGCCGTATCTGGGCGCGTCGTCGGGGTTTCAGTCGCATCAGTATCGGCAGATCGAGTTCATGCTCGGCAACAAGAACGCGCAGATGCTCAAGCCCCACGCGCATCGGCCGGACATTCTCGGCGAGGTGCGGGCGACGCTCGAAGCGCCCTCTTTTTATGACGAAGTGATTCGCCTGCTCGCGCGACGCGGTTTCGAGATCGATCCCGCGCGCCTCGAACGCGACTGGACGCAGCCGACCACGCACGACGCGTCAGTCGAAGCCGCGTGGCTCGCGGTGTATCGCGAGCCGTCGAAGCATTGGGAACTGTATGAAATGGCGGAAGAACTCGTCGATCTCGAAGACGCGTTCCGTCAGTGGCGCTTTCGCCATGTGACCACGGTCGAGCGGATCATCGGCTTCAAGCAGGGCACGGGCGGCACGGCGGGTGCATCGTATCTGCGCAAGATGCTCGACGTCGTGTTGTTTCCGGAGCTTTGGCACGTGCGCACGCTCCTCTGAGCGTTCACCTTCACGCGAGCCGCGCGGCCAGCGCCCGCAGTTTTGGGCCGATGGTTTCGCGGAAATACGCTTCGTCCATCGACGATGCCGGGCCGCTGCTGCTCAACACAAGCCAGCGGCCATTGCGCTCGTCGCGAAACGGCGCGGCGATCGCGTTGACGTCGTCATGCCATTCGCGGAACGAGTAGCAGCAGCCGTCGCGGGCGAAGTCCTCGATCGCGCGCTCGGCGGCCGCAACGCGCGCCGCGCCCTCCGCTCTTCCCAACTCTTCCAATAACGCCGCCCGCGCGGCCGGCTCCTGCACCGCCAGATAGGCGCGGCCCATCGAGCTCGTGAGCATCGAAAGGCGCGAGCCGGGCGCAAGCCCGAGCGTCAGCGCCGTCTCGCTGCGGATCGTTTCGAGATAAATCATGTCGAGCCCGTCGCGGCAGCCAAGCGACACCGCCGCGCCGATCTCGCGCGCGAGCGCGCGCATGTGCGGCCGCGCAAGTTCGAGCGTGTCCGCGCCTGCGAGCAGCGCGAATCCCAGCGACAGCACGCCGGTGTCGAGCGCGTATTTGCCGGCGGCTTCGTCGAAACGCAGATAGCCGAGCGTCGCGAGCGTGTACGCGAGCCGATTGACGGTCGCCTTCGGCAATCCGGTCCGCTCGACGAAATCGCGGTTGGCGAGCAGCGTGTCGCCCGGCCGAAACGCGCGCAACATATCGAGACCGCGTGCGAGCGCGACCACGAACCGCCGCTCGTCGATGCCTTCGGGCGGCGTTTTCGCGATGGCGTATGAGTTGGAATCGGCTTGCATCGGATGCTAAACTGGGAGTTCATTTTCAGAACATTGTTTCGCAGAGCGGAACCAACGTCAAGCGCCGCGCGATGGCGCTTTCCACGACTTGAGGAGAACGCGATGGCCGACGCCGCCCGCTTCAACTGGGAAGATCCGCTGCTTCTGGATCAGCAATTGACCGAAGAAGAACGCATGGTGCGCGAAGCGGCGCGCGCCTACGCGCAGGACAAGTTGCAACCGCGCGTGATGCAGGCGTTTCGCGAGGAAAAGACAGACCCGGCCATCTTTCGCGAGATGGGCGAACTCGGTCTGCTCGGCCCGACGATTCCGGAGCAGTACGGCGGACCGGGCCTCAACTACGTGAGCTACGGGTTGATCGCGCGGGAAGTCGAGCGCGTGGATTCCGGCTATCGGTCGATGATGTCGGTGCAATCGTCGCTCGTCATGGTGCCGATTCACGCTTTCGGCAGCGAGGCGCAAAAGCAAAAGTATCTGCCGAAGCTCGCGCGTGGCGAGTGGATCGGCTGCTTCGGGCTGACGGAGCCGAACGCGGGCTCGGACCCGGCCAGCATGACGACGCGCGCGAAGAAAGTGCCCGACGGCTATTCGCTGTCCGGCGCGAAGATGTGGATTTCCAACTCGCCGATCGCGGACGTGTTCGTCGTCTGGGCGAAGCTCGAAGAAGACGGCCGCGACGAGATTCGCGGCTTCATCCTCGAGAAAGGCTGGAAGGGGCTTTCCGCGCCCGCGATTCACGGCAAGGTCGGACTGCGCGCGTCGATCACCGGCGAAATCGTGATGGACGACGTGTTCGTGCCGGAGGACAACCTGCTGCCGAACGTGCGCGGGCTCAAGGGGCCCTTCACGTGTCTCAATTCGGCGCGCTACGGCATCTCGTGGGGCGCGCTCGGCGCGGCCGAAGCGTGCTGGCATACGGCGCGGCAATACACGCTCGATCGCAAGCAGTTCGGTCGTCCGCTTGCCGCCAATCAGCTGATTCAGAAGAAGCTCGCTGACATGCAGACCGAAATCACGCTCGGGCTGCAAGGCGTGCTGCGCCTCGGCCGCATGAAGGACGAAGGGACGGCGGCCGTCGAGATCACGTCGATCATGAAGCGCAATTCCTGTGGCAAAGCACTGGAGATCGCCCGGCTTGCGCGCGACATGCTGGGCGGCAACGGCATTTCGGACGAGTTCGGCGTGGCGCGGCATCTCGTGAATCTGGAAGTGGTCAACACGTATGAAGGCACGCACGACATCCACGCGCTGATTCTCGGGCGCGCGCAAACCGGCATTCAGGCGTTCTTCTAAGCGCGCAGCCCCCGATGTGCGACAAGGCCGGTCCTGGCACGACCGGCCTTTTTCGTTAATGCGGGCCCGCAGCCGTTTTGTAACTTTCGATGCGCGGCTGAAACTTTTACGGGCCAGATCGCCTCCATGTTGGACAGGAGGCCGGCATAAGCGAGCGGCCCGCCCGCAGCGCCACGGCGGCAAAGCGACTGGAACGGAACCTGCATCCGCAAGCCGCTGCAGCAAAGCCTCCTCGTCAGCGATGGCATCTTTGGTTACGATGCCCGTAGCCTCACCGATGGAGCTTTCAATGTCAGATACCAATAAGGAGCGATTCATGTCGGATATCAAAACCGTTCTCGCTGACGCCGAAGACCTGCTCAAGCAAGCCGCTGCCGCCACGGGCGAGCGCGCTTCTGAGCTGCGCGAAAGCGCCATGTCGCGCCTGAAACAAGCCAAGGAAAAAGCCGCCGACGCGCAAGTCGTCGTGGTCGAGCGTGGCCGTAAAGCGGCGCGCGCCACCGACGATTACGTTCACGAGCATCCGTGGGCGTCCATCGGAATCGCGGCGGGCATCGGCATGGTGATCGGTCTGCTCATCAATCGTAAGTAGTCGTTCCATGCTGCCCGCACGCGCGGGCAGCATTTTTTTCGCCGCAATGGCCCGAGGCTTGCTAAATCCGTAACCGATGCGGTCCTCCGGGATCGAATCAGTTCGAACTGCGACGCTCTTACCAGGCGCGCGGCTCGACGTTCGCGCCGGCTCCTTGCTTCGTGCATCGGCCGGAAACATCCAAGCGGCACCCAACGCGCTCTCGCACCCAAACCATGACGACAGAACGGCTACCGCGCGATTCGTCCCCCGGACCCTTGCGCCGCATTGTGAGTTCCGCCTTCGCCATCTTCGAGACCCGGCTGGAACTGATCGGCATCGAGCTGCAGGAAGAAAAAGTCAGGCTGATCGGCGTGCTCTTCCTCGGGCTCGCGGCCATGCTGCTCGCCATGATGGCGCTGATCTCGCTGACAGTGCTCATCGCCATATTCTTTTGGGATACGTATCGTTGGCAGGCGCTCGGCGGCATCACGCTGCTGTACGCGGTGCTCGCGATCGGATGCGGCCTGCGTGCGCGCGGCAAGTTGAGCGATGCGCCGCATCTGTTCGACGACACGCTCGACCAGTTCCGCAAGGACCGCGACATGTTCAACTAAGCGCCGCCACGCGGCGCCTTTGAACGCGATCCCATTCTTTCCACGCGAAACTCACTTGCCCGTTCGATCATGAGCCATAACGACGCCACCTCCAGCGCAGCCAAGCAGGAAGTTCAGCAGCAGCTTCGCACGCCCGGCATGCGCACGCTGCGCAAGGAATTGCTGCTTGCGCGCGCGGATGTCGAACGCATGGAACTGCGGCAGGCCACGCACGAATTGCGCGATAACGTCGCGCATCTGCCGCTCATCGGCATGCTGGTGCCGGGAAGCCGCCCTGCGAGACGTGGCATCCGCAATACATCGCCGCGTGGCACCATCGCCGGCGTGCTGGATTCGCTGCTCGGCCGCGGCGGCGCGGGCAAGTTCAGCTTCCTCTTCAAGCAGTATCCGGTGGTCGGATCGCTCGCTTCGCTGCTGTTGACGAAGCCGGTGCGCACTCGCCTGTTGCGCGGCGCGAAGCCGCTCATCAAATGGGGCGGTCTCGGGCTGGCCGCATGGGAAGGCTGGCGCATCTGGCAACAGATGAAGGCCACGAGCGTGGAAACGTCCACCGACGCCGTCGATCCGACCGTTTTCTAGTCGCATAGCCGCATCATCCCTTGCCCGTCCAGCACGCGGCCGATTTGGCCGCGTCGAGCGTCGCTGCGCCATCCGTCAGCCGATTCGAGCGCGAGCCGGTCGCGTCGATGGTGAACACGCCGCATGCGTCGGCCTCCATCGGGCCAGGCGAAACGGGCGCCGCTTCGATCGTATAACCTCCGTTAGTCGCGGACTCGGGCAAGAGCGCGAGCCGGTAGACGGCCGTTCCGCTCGACGGCGCCTGGTCGATGCCCGCGCTCAGCGCAACGGTGCCCGCTCCGGTCTGGGACAGCCGCGCGCTTTCCACGAACTGCACCGCCTTGAACAGCGCGGCAGCCGCGTCCAGCCGATGCGCTTTCGCGACATGCGACTGATACGCAGGAATGGCGAACGTCGCGATGATCGCCGCGACGCCTAGCGCGGTCATCAGTTCCAGCAGGCTGAAGCCCGCGCTTGATCTCAGTTTGCTCATCCTTGGTTTTCCTTAGAATGGTTTCCCCGCGACGCGCCGCCACTGTTGCGTGACGGTGCCGTTCGTCGAATCGATGCGCAGTTGCAGCCAGGCTTCGGTCTGCAACGTCGCGCCGAAGCCGCGCGCCGTAATCAGATACGAGGTCGCCGACGACTGACCGGAACGCGACCACGTTTCGATCAGGCATTGGGGCGGACGCATTGCGTAGGGCCACGACGCGTACGGCGCGACTGCAATCGCCGACGCGCCTTCGAACGACGCCTTCAGCCGCCAGCGCGCCGGCTCCTGATCGACCGCTCCTATCGCCGGCAACGCCGCCGACAGCATGTGGCTGCATCGGATGAGCGCGCTGTCCGCCGCATGGAACGCCTGCACGCGCTCGCGCGCCGCGACGGTCGTGCGCGCCGCCACGAGCGATGTTTGCAGCCATGCGCTCGCCGTGACGAGGATGATCGCCGCGAGCACAAGACAATGGGCAGCGCCGTGCCGCGAGACAACGCGCGACGGTTCATGCCGCGCCTCCTTGATTCGCCGAAGCTGCATTGCGAATCTGCACGCGACGCCAGAACGCCTGGTGCATGCGCGCATCGTCGGCGACGGCGGGCGCGCCGGTGCAATCCAAGTAGTTCGTGCGGCGCTGTCTCGCGGCCGCAAAGCCTCGGACGAGCACGCACACGTCGGCGGCGCGAACGTCGGGCCAACGGTCGCGCGGGATCGCGGAAGCATCCACCGCGCTCGACGCGCCCGCCAGCCAGTACAAAACTCGAATGCGTTCGATGCCTTCGACCAGCGGCTGCGCCTGCTTGCCACTGCCCTCGCAATACAGTTCCGGCTCGCCCGTCGACGCGCTGGCTTTCGCATACAAGCGGTTGCCGACGAAGGCGTCCGCCACCGACTGGCCGATGCAATCCGTCGGCGCGCCCGCCGATGTCGCCCACGTCGAAACGGTGTCGGCTGCATAGCGCACCTGCACGCCGTCGGACCGGCTCGCCAGCGACTCGCACGACGCCGCCGTATCCGCGCCGACCACGCGCGCCTGCGAGCAACCGAATAGCGCGGCATCGGCGCGCGTTGCCCCGAAGCCCGCCATCTGTATCTGCTGAGCGATGAGGTCGAGCGCAGACACGCCGGCGTCGTGCATGCGCGCGGCGTCGGTGGCGCGGTCGAACGCCGCGCGCTGGCCGCGATACAGCGACAGCATGGCCAGCACGATCAACATGCCGAGCGCGAGCGATATCGCGAGTTCGACGAGCGTGTGGCCGCGCACGGGAAAAGAACGCGGCGTCATCGCGCGAAAGCCACGGCAATGCACGACGTGAGCGGCCTCGCTTGCGGCTCGGGGCACGGATCGGCGCGGTCGTCGGCGTGCCAGCTGACGGTCGCGACGCGCACGCCGTCTGCGCGATCGAGCACGGCGACATCGCCATCGGGCAAGGTCGAGGACGCTATCGCCTGCCATTGCGACAGGACCGCCGCGCGATCCGCGTCGCTGCGAATGCCTTCCGCGACCGAATCGGCGATGAGCGTCGCGCGCTCTCGCAGCAACGCGAGCCGCTCGCCCCTCGCGAGCGCGCTTTGCACCGCGACGATTCCGAGCGCCGTCACGGCGGCGAGCGCGAGCGCGATCATCACTTCCATCAGCGAATCGCCGCTTTGCGTCGTCTTCATGTCGATGCTCCGCAGCCGCCCTGCGTGATGCGCGGCCGCCCGCCCGCCGCGATGCGAATGCAGCGGCGCGCTGCGGCATTGCCAGCGGGATTGGCGCCGCGCGGGGAGAAATCGAAGCTGCGAAAGCCGCCGATCACCTGACCCGACGGCGGCGTGAAAGAAAGATCGGTGGCCGCGCCCGCGATGGCGATGGAAGACATGGCCGGTTCAACGCGCAGCAGCGCCGGAACGCCGTCGCGATCGACGAAAAGCGCCCAGCCGCAAGACCAGTCCGTGATGCCGCCTTCGCAGCCTTTGCCCGATGCGAGGCAGTGCCGCGCGGCGTCGATGCGACACAGCGTGACGCGCGCGCCGCGCCTCAGTGCTTCGGCCCGCGCGAGCGAAAGCGTCGAAAAGAAGGAGCGCGCCCGGGCATCGACCTGATCGCGCATCTGCCAGGCGAAAAACGACGGCGCCGAGAATGTCGCGATGATCGCCATGACGGCCAGCACGACGCACAGTTCGACCAGCGTGAAGCCGCTTGAGCCGCTTAAGCCGCTGAAACCACGGAAGCCACATGAGGAAGCGCGATTCATCTGCATCCCTGAACGATTCGAGTTGAAGAACGCTGAATTTATCGGGAAGCGACGCGCGCCGCCATTAGCCGAACGGCCTAGTGTTCAGGTGACTTTTCGGCCGGCAGACTAGCCGCGGGAATGAGAGAAAACCTTGCGGAGGGCGAATGCAGAACGAATCAACGCTTACGGGAAGCGGATTTCTTGGGCGCGGCGCGGCGGAATTCCTCGAGCACGTCTTCGAACTCGGAAACGTCCTCGAAGCGTTTGTAGACGGAGGCGAACCGCACGTAGGCGATGGTGTCGAGCTGGCGCAATTCGTTCATCACGAGCTCGCCGAGACGCTCGCTCTGCACTTCGCGCTCGCCGCTGCCGAGCAGCTGGTATTCGATGCGCGCAACGGCGGCGTCGATGGCGTCGGCCGCGACCGGGCGCTTGCGCAGCGCGAGCTTCATGCTGGCGACGATCTTGCGCCGGTCGAACTCGGTGCGGCTGCCGTCTTTCTTGACGACGGACGGCAGCGCAAGCTCCACGCGCTCGTATGTGGTGAAACGCTTGTCGCACGCAGGGCAGCGCCGACGCCGCCGGATGGCCGCGCCGTCCTCCGACACGCGGGAATCGACGACCTGAGTGTCTTCGTGTCGGCAGAACGGGCAGCGCATCGCGGCGTGTCTCGGGACTTGGCTAGAGGATTAACGGTAGACCGGGAAACGCTTGGTCAGATCGGCCACTTGCGCGCGCACGCGCTCGATGGTCGCCTGGTCTTCCGGATTGTCCAGCACGTCCGCGATCAGGTTGCCGACGATTTCGGCTTCCTTCACGCCGAAGCCGCGCGTGGTCATGGCGGGCGAACCGAGACGCACGCCGCTCGTGACGAACGGCTTTTCCGGATCGTTCGGAATCGCGTTCTTGTTCACCGTGATGTGCGCGGCGCCGAGCGCGGCTTCCGCGGCCTTGCCCGTGATCTTCTTCGCGCGCAGGTCGACCAGCATCACGTGGCTTTCGGTGCGGCCCGACACGATACGCAGTCCGCGCTTGACGAGCGTTTCGGCCAGCACGCGAGCGTTGTCGATCACGGCTTGCTGATACGTCTTGAACTCGGGCGCGAGGGCTTCCTTGAACGCGACGGCCTTCGCGGCGATCACGTGCATCAGCGGGCCGCCCTGAATGCCGGGGAAGATGGCCGAATTGATCTGCTTCTCGAATTCCGCCTTCATCAGGATGACGCCGCCGCGCGGGCCGCGCAGGCTCTTGTGCGTGGTCGTCGTGACGAAATCCGCGTGCGGCACCGGGTTCGGATACAGGCCCGCGGCGACGAGACCGGCGTAATGCGCCATGTCGACCATGAAGTAAGCGCCGACGCTCTTCGCGATCTTCGAAAGACGCTCGAAGTCGATGCGCAGCGCGAACGCCGACGCGCCCGCGACGATCAGCTTCGGCTTATGTTCCTTGGCGAGCGCCTCGGTCTTTTCGTAATCGATGTCTTCGGCTTCGTTCAGGCCGTAGCTCACGACGTTGAACCACTTGCCCGACATGTTCACCGGCGAGCCGTGCGTGAGGTGCCCGCCTTCCGCGAGGCTCATGCCCATGATCGTGTCGCCCGGCTTCAGGACGGCGAAGAACACGCCCTGATTCGCCTGCGAGCCGGAGTTCGGCTGCACGTTCGCGGCTTCTGCGCCGAAAAGTTGCTTCACGCGGTCGATGGCCAGCTGCTCGACGATATCCACGTACTCGCAACCGCCGTAATAGCGCTTGCCCGGGTAGCCTTCCGCGTATTTGTTCGTGAGTTGCGAACCCTGCGCGGCCATGACGGCCGGGCTCGTGTAGTTTTCCGAGGCGATCAGCTCGATGTGCTCTTCCTGTCGGCGGTTTTCCTGCTCGATGGCCTTGAGCAATTCGGGATCGACTTTGGCAAGGGTACTTTCGGCTCTGTCGAACATACGTTTTCCGTGAGATCAAAACAGGTTGACCGGATCGCGCGGGCGCACGAAAGGCTGGACACCGATGAAGTCCAGACGCGGCGGATGAGGGAAGAATCCGGTTTCGCGGAACGGACAGCCACCGGCAACGCAGCGACGGCGCGCGGATCTCAGCTGCCCAGGCGAACGGCAAAACGACGCTCCGCGCTTCCTAGTGGGTCGTTCCACCTTGAATCCGAAGATTCTATCGCCAGTCACGCGGGGTTTGAGCGTTGTAGTTTAATGGGCGGCCGGGCTTTAGGCAACCGGCCTCCGGACCCCTTCGCGACCCTCTTTTGCGGTGCGTGGCTGCGCCCTGAAGCACGGTCGTTCGTGTGCGCGGTCGCTTGCCGCCTGGCATCAATGGAAGTACCCTTTGCGCCGTTGCCGGACGCGTGCCCGCGCGCCGCCCGGTTCGGCCTATCGCTTATCTCCAATCGGAGCTCGACCATGATCGTCTTCGTCACCGGCGCGTCAGCCGGCTTCGGCGCCGCCATCGCGCGCGCTTTCGTCAAGGGCGGCCATCGCGTCGTCGCGGCGGCGCGTCGCAAGGAACGCCTCGACGCGCTGTCGAAGGAACTCGGCGACGCCTTGTTGCCCGTCGAAATCGACGTGCGCGACGAAAGCGCCGTGCGAAACGCGATCGCATCGCTGCCTGACGGCTTTGCGCAGATCGACGTGCTCGTGAACAACGCCGGCCTCGCGCTCGGTCTCGAGCCCGCGCAACGCGCGAACTTCGACGACTGGAAGAACATGATCGACACGAACTGCGCCGGTCTCGTCGCCGTCACGCATGCCGTTCTGCCGGGCATGGTCGAGCGCAATCGCGGGCACGTGTTCAATCTCGGCTCGGTGGCAGGTACTTATCCTTATCCCGGCGGCAACGTCTACGGCGCGACCAAGGCGTTCGTGCGGCAGTTCAGCCTGAACCTGCGCGCCGATCTTGCGGGCACTGCATTGCGCGTGACGGATATCGAGCCGGGCCTGTGCGGCGGAACCGAGTTCTCCAACGTGCGCTTCAAGGGCGACGACGACAAGGCCGCGTCCGTCTACAAGGACGTGCAGCCGCTCACGGCCGAGGACATCGCGGACACGATCTACTGGATCGCCACGCGGCCGGCGCACGTGAACATCAACACGATCGAACTGATGCCGGTCGCGCAGACGTTCGGACCGTTGCAAATTCACCGCGGCTGAGCGGCAAACTGCCTGAGGATTTGGCGAGCACTTAGCGGGTTCCGGTAAAATGCCGCGGATGAATATCTGTCAAAAAGCGAGCCGCAGCGGTCTGAGAAGGCCCGGCGCAAGCGGGGCGGCGCGCAGGTGAGCAATCCGTCCGTTTTCGAATGGCCGATTCGCGTGTACTACGAGGACACCGACGCCGGCGGCATCGTTTTCTACGCGAATTACCTGAAGTTCTTCGAGCGTGCGCGTACCGAATGGCTGCGCGCGTGCGGCATCGACCAGCAGCGCCTCGCGGAATCGGACGGCATCGTGTTCGTCGTGAAAAGGACGTCCGTCGATTATTCAGCGCCCGCCCGCCTCGACGACGTGATCCGCGTCGTCAGCCGTATCGAGCGGCTCGGGCGCGCGTCGGTGGACTTTCATCAGGAAGCGTGGCGCGACGGCGTGCTGCTCGCGAGCGGCGAGATTCGCGTGGCGTCGGTGGATCGCGCATCCATTCGGCCCGCCGGCATTCCGGCAGCCGTCCTCGACGGACTCCGGCGCGGCCCTCCTGCGGCGCAGTCAGCCGATGCACCCATCGCGCCGCATGGCGGATTCAGCCGTGGTTAGCAGAGCAAGACAATCGAGAAAGAGCCGGCAAAGGCGCGGCTTTCGTTCCGTTCACATCTCATTCACGAAAGCCTGACGCTCAGACCGGACGCCGTTTTCCGGGAAGTAACAGCGGACCTTTATGAACAATACACAAGACCTGTCGATCGTATCTCTCGTCGTCCATGCCAGCGTGCTCGCGCAGGCCGTGATGGCGCTCTTGCTGGTTCTGTCGCTTCTGTCGTGGACCTTCATCTTCCGCAAGTGGTTCGCCATTCGCCGCGCGCGCGCGCAGACGGAGCGCTTCGAACGCGATTTCTGGTCGGGCGGCGACCTCCAGGCGCTGTATCAGAGCGCGGCGAACAACCGTCACACCATCGGCGCACTCGAGCGTATCTTCGAGTCGGGCATGCGCGAATTCCTGAAGGGCAAGGAACGCCGCATCACCGATCCGAGCGCGATTCTCGACGGCTCCCGCCGCGCGATGCGCGCCGCGTTCCAGCGCGAAATGGACGTGCTTGAAGCGAACCTCGCGTTCCTCGCGTCGGTCGGCTCCGTGAGTCCGTATATCGGCTTGTTCGGCACGGTATGGGGCATCATGAATTCCTTCCGCGGTCTCGCCAACGTGCAACAGGCGACGCTCGCGAACGTCGCGCCGGGCATCGCCGAGGCGCTCGTCGCTACCGCGATCGGCCTGTTCGCCGCGATTCCCGCCGTGGTCGCGTACAACCGCTACGCGCACGACATCGACCGTCTGGCGATCCGCTTCGAGACCTTTATCGAAGAGTTCTCGAACATCTTGCAGCGTCAGGCGCACTAACAGGAGTCCGCGATGGCAGGCCCGATCCGTTCCAGCATGCGCGGCAGTTCGCGCCGCGCGATGGCCGACATCAACGTCGTGCCGTATATCGACGTGATGCTCGTGCTGCTCGTCATCTTCATGGTGACCGCGCCGCTCGTGTCGCCGTCGATCATCAATCTGCCGACCGTCGGCAATGCGCAGCCGCAGGAACAGCAGCCGCCGCTCGTCATCAACATCAAGGCGGACGGCAGCATGAACGTGCGCTATAAGGAAGAAGGCGGCGCCACGCAAGAGCAGAAAATGACGAAGGGCGATCTCAACGCATTCGTGCTCAATCGTCAGGAGTCGCACCCGGATCAGCCTGTCGTGATCGCGGCGGACAAGACGGTGAAGTATGAAGTCGTCATGGACGTGATGTCAGATATGAAAGCGCGCGGCGTGAAGCGCGTTGGATTGCTCGTCAAATCGCAATGATCGATCGTCGCACCGGCCAGCCCCAGCAGGCGCGCGCGCGTTCCGCGCGGCCCATCCGTCCGCCGCGCGAGCGAGGCACGGGCAAGGCGTTCGCGCTCGCGGCCGTCATGCATTTGCTGCTCGGCTGGCTGCTCTATCACGGCATCAACTGGCAGAACAACACGCCGGCCGGCGCGGAAGCGGAAATCTGGACCGATATCCCCGACATGTCCGCGCCGACGCCGCGCCCCGCTCCTCCGCCGCCCGCGCCTGCAAAGGCGCAGCCCGCGCCGCCGCCCGCGAGAGACGAGCAGGCGGACATCGCGTTGCAGGAGAAGAAGCGCAAGCAGCAGGAAGCCGCCGCGCGCGAGGCGCAGCTTGCCGAGCAGCGTCGCGAGCAGCAGCAGGCGCAGCAGGAAGCCGAGGCGAAACGTCAGCAGCAACTCGCCGCGCAAGCGGCCGCAGCCGCCGCAGCGCAGAAGGCGATGCAGGACAAGCAGAAGCAGATCGAGAAGCAGCGTCAGGCGGAACTGCAAAAGCAACAGCAAGCCAAGGCGCAGCAAGAGAAGGAACGTCAGCAGCAAGCCGAGGCGCAGAAGGCGGAACAGCTCAAGGCCGAGCAACTGCAGGCGCAGAAGGAAGCCCGCGCGAAAGCCGACGCCGAAGCGAAAGCCAAGGCGCAGGCAAAGGCGAAGGCCGACGCGGAGGCCAAAGCGAAGGTCGACGCCGAACGCCGGGCGCGGCTCGCCGCGCTGCAAGGCCAGTTGGGCGGCGGCACGAGTTCGAGCGGCGAAGGCCTCGCGAAGAGCGGCACGGGCCGGGGCGCGGGCGGCAACGCGACATCGCCCGGCTATGCCGAGAAGGTGCAGCGGCGCGTGCGGCCGAACATCGTCTGGGCCGGTGAGACCGCAGGACTCGAAACGGTCGTGTCGGTCCGTTGTTCGCCGTCGGGCACGCTGCTCTCGGCAAACATCAGCCGGTCGAGCGGCAACGAGCAATGGGATCAGGCGGCGCTTCGCGCAGTGCAGCGTTCGGACCCGATGCCCGTCGATGTCGACGGCAAGGCGCCCGATCATTTCACCATCACGCTGCGCCCGGCTGGAGGCTGATTGGGCCAGCGTGCGAGGCGCTTTGCGCTGGGAACGAATCGTGCAACCGGGGGTCTGTTCTGCATTCCCCAGACACTTGAAAACGCTTTTTTCGGAACCTATACAGCATGAGTTTGATGACGAAGCTTGGCCTGAGAACGCTGGTCGCATCCTGCCTGATTGCAGCCGGCACCGCCGCACACGCCCAGTTGAACGTGCTCGTCACCGGCGTCGGTTCGACTCAGTTCCCGATCGCGACGGCTAATTTCGCCAACGAGGCGAGCTCGCCGCAGCAGATCAGCGCGATCATTCGTCAGGATTTGCAGAGGAGCGGCAAGTTCACGAACATCGACGCGGGCAGCACGCCGGTTTCGGAAACCGAATCCGTCGATCTCGGCGCGTGGAAGGCCAAGGGCGCGGACGCGTTCGTGTCGGGCAGCGTCACGCGCCTGTCGAACGGCCAGTACGAAGTGCGCTTTCGCCTCTATGACACGGTGAAGCAGCAGAATCTCGGCGGCCTGTCGCTCGTCAGCGCGGAAAGCGGCCTGCGCATGAGCGCGCACAAGATTGCGGATTACATCTACGCCAAGCTGCTCGGCGGCCGGGGCGTGTTCGCCACGCGCCTGTCCTATGTCATTCAGACGGGCGGGCGCTATCAGTTGCAGATTTCGGATTCGGACGGCCAGGACGCGAAGATCGCCCTCTCCAGCCCGGAACCGATCATCTCGCCGGCGTGGTCGCCGGACGGCACGAAGGTCGCGTACGTGTCCTTCGAAAAGAAGAAGCCCGTCGTCTACATTCACGACCTGCCGACCGGGCGCCGCATCGTCGTGTCGAATCAGAAGGGCAACAACAGTGCGCCGGCGTGGTCGCCTGACGGCCGCAAGCTCGCGGTCGCGCTGTCGCGCACAGGCAATACGCAGATTTTCGAAGTCAACGCGGACGGCACCGGCCTGCGCCGTCTGACACAAGGCAGTTCCATCGATACCGAGCCGGCCTACTCGCCCGATGGCAACTCCATCTATTTCACGAGCGATCGCGGCGGCCAACCGCAGATCTACAAAATGCCGGCGGCGGGGGAATCTGCCGGCGCGGCCCAGCGGGTCACGTTCACGGGCAGCTACAACACGAGCCCGCGCGTGAGTCCGGACGGCAAGCAACTCGCGTACATTTCGCGCACCGGCGGCGGCTTCAAGCTGTATTTGCAGGACCTCGCGTCCGGCACGGCAACGGGGCTGACCGACACGACGCATGACGAATCGCCGAGCTTCGCGGCGAACGGTCAGTACATCCTCTACGCCACCCAAGTGAACGGACGTGGCGTGTTGGCAGCCGTGTCGACCGATGGTCGCACGCGGCAAGTCTTGTCCGTACAGGGCGGCGCGGTGCGCGAGCCGTCCTGGGGTCCGTTCATGCAATAAGTCCAGCAATACGTTTCACCTACAACGTTCAGCTACAACACAAGGAGAGGTACCATGATGTCGAAACTCCGTATCGGCCTGGCAGTTGCAATGGTCGGCGCATTGGCCGCGTGTCATTCGGGCGTGAAGCTCGATGAAGGCGCAAACAAGGGTGCGGTGAGCACGCAGCCCAACCCGACGGACGTGAAGCAAGTCAACATCGACCCGCTGAACGATCCGAACAGCCCGCTAGCCAAGCGCAGCATCTATTTCGACTTCGACAGCTACGCCGTGAAGGACGACTATCAGCCGCTGCTGCAACAACATTCGTCGTATCTGAAGAGTCATCCGGAGCGTCACGTCCTGATTCAGGGCAACACCGACGAACGCGGCACGAGCGAGTACAACCTCGCGCTCGGCCAGAAGCGTGCGGAAGCCGTGCGTCGCGCGATGTCGCTGATGGGCGTGGCCGATTCGCAGATGGAAGCCGTGAGCCTCGGCAAAGAAAAGCCGATGGCGACGGGTCACGACGAATCGTCGTACGCGCAGAACCGCCGCGCGGATCTCGTGTACCAGCAGTAATCGAACTAACGTAACCAGTCACGGGTGAGTCGCCCTATGTTGTATCGCTTTCCCTTGCTGCGCGCTGCCGCAGCCGCGTGTGTAGCCGGTTTGGCAATGCTCGGCGTGCCCGCGCACGCCGGCGTCTTCGACGACAACGAAGCGCGCAAAGCCGTGCTCGATCTGCGCACCAAGACCGATGGCCTCACCAATCAGTTGCAGGCTGCGCAGCGCACGATCCTCGATCAGCAGAATCGCCTCGACCAGCTGAATCAGCAGCTCGCGACGGTTCGCGGCCAGAACGAGGACCTGGCGAACCAGGTGGCCACGCTGCAAAAGCAGCAGAAGGACTATTACGCCGACCTCGATACGCGCTTGAAGAAGTTCGAGCCGCAGCAGCAGACCATCGACGGCGTGACGGGTTCGGTGCAGCCCGGCGAGACGGAAGCGTTCAACGCAGCGTCGACGGAGTTCCGTAACGGTGATTACAAGGGTGCCGCGGCGTCGTTCAAGGCGTTCGTCGCGAAGTACCCGCAAAGCCCGTATCAGCCGACCGCGCAGTACTGGCTCGGCAACGCGTTGTATGCGCAGCGCGACTACAAGGGCTCGACCGCGATCTGGCAGAATCTGGTGAAGACGTACCCCACGCATCCGCGAGCACCCGAAGCGTTGCTCGCAATCGCGAATAACCAGATCGAACAGGGCCAGAAATCGGCTGCGAAGCAGACGCTCCAACAGATCATCTCGCAGTATTCGGGCACTGAAGTCGCGCAGACGGCGCAAAGCAAGATGTCGCAGGTGAAGTAAGCGGAGCTCTTGAGCTTCTCCGGTTCCGCGCCTCTCGTTGAAGGACGCTCGCGGGCACGCATGCCGCGGGCGTTTTTCTTGAGCGAGTAACGGCGATATACGGTTGACAGTATTCGAGATCGCCGCTTATAATTTCGCCTCTTTCGGGTCGTTAGCTCAGCTGGTAGAGCAGCGGACTTTTAATCCGTTGGTCGCAGGTTCGAATCCCGCACGGCCTACCAAAGAAATTAAAGGGTTACAGGCGCAAGCCCGTAGCCCTTTGTCGTTTCTGCTAATTAGTTCGCTCGACGAATGGACGCTTCGGCACTCAGCCGCAGCCGAGACACCGAACCTACACCGCGGTCACCCCGCCATCTACGGCAAGCACCTGCCCGGTTATGTGCTTGCCGGCATCGCTCGCAAAAAGAACAGCCGCGCCCTTCAGGTCTTCGTCGTCGCCAAGACGGTGAAGCGGAATGCTCTCGCACATGCGCTCGATGCCCCAGCGGTCGAGCGAGCTCTGCGTCATCCTCGACGGAAAGAAGCCGGGCGCAAGCGCGTTCACCGTGATGCCGTGCTCGCCCCACTCGCCCGCGAGCGTCCGCGTGAAGTTCACGACCGCGCCTTTCGACGTGTTGTAGGCGATCGTCTCCATCGTGCCGGGGCCGTTGCCCGCCAGCCCCGAAATGGACGCCACGTTGATGATGCGTCCATAGCGGCGCGGAATCATCGAGAGCTTGCCGATGCGCTGCGTCAGCAGGAACAGCCCGCGAACGTTCAGATTCATCACCTTGTCCCACCCGGCGATCGGATGATCCTCGGCGGGCGCGCCCCATGTCGCGCCCGCGTTGTTCACCAGAATGTCGACGCGGCCGAGCACGGCGAGCGCTTCATCGGCAAGGCGGGCGATGTCGTCCTCCCGCGCGCCATCCGCCGCGATCCACCGCGCATCGACGCCGCGCGAGCGCAGATGCTGCGCGGCGGCATCTGCGCTCGTCCGGCTTGCGCGCGGACAGCACGATGCGCGCTGCCTGCTCGCCCAACGCCTCGGCAATCTGCAGGCCGAGGCCGCGTGAGCCGCCCGTCACGAGCGCGGTCTTGTCTCTCAGGTCGATGAGTTGTTGTACGGTGCGCATTCGCTCTCCTAGAACCACGCGTCCTGCATGTCGAGCGTCGTGCGGTCCAGCGACACGAGCAGATCGAACTGCGGTCCGACGCGCGGCAGTTCCCACTTGAAGAAGTAATCGGCGGCCGCGAGCTTGCCGCGATAGAACGCCGCGTCGTCGTCGTTGCCGGCGGCGGCGAGCCCCGCGCGCGCCGCAAGTGCCTGTTCGAGCCAGATCCACGCAACGGTCACATGGCCGAACGCCTCCATGTACAGCGACGCGTTCGCGAGCGTGACCGACGGATCGCCCGCCGCCCACAACATGCGCGTGACGTGCATGAGGCGCGTCACCGATTCGTCGAACGAAGACGCGTGCTTGACGAGCGCCGCATCGCCCGCCGCGGATGCGCGCGCCGCGCTCGCGTGCATGCGGTCCACGAGCAGCCGAAGCGCCGCGCCGTCTTTCAGGGTCACTTTCCGGCCGAGCAGATCGAGCGCCTGAATGCCGTGCGTGCCTTCGTGGATCGCGTTGAGACGGTTGTCGCGATAGAACTGCCCGACGTTGTACTCGCGCGTGTAGCCGTAGCCGCCGTGCACCTGAATTGCGAGATTGTTCGCTTCGAGGCACCATTGCGACGGCCAGCTTTTCGCAATCGGTGTCAGGATGTCGAGCAAGAGCGTGAGGCGTTCATGTTTTTGCGCGTCGTCCGCAGCTTCGGCGGCGCGCGCTTCGTCCACGAGCTTCGCGCAGTACAGGTTCAGCGCGAGGCCGCCCTCCGCGTAGCTCTTCTGCGCGAGCAGCATGCGGCGCACGTCGGCGTGCTCGACGAGCTTCACCTGCGGGCTCGCCGGGTCCTTGCCGCCGCGGCCCGTGGGGCGTCCCTGAGGACGGTTGCGCGGATAGTCGAGCGCGTGAAGATAGCCCGTATAGCCGAGCGCCGCCGCGCCGAGCCCGACGCCGATGCGCGCCTCGTTCATCATGTGGAACATGCAGGCGAGCCCCTGCCCCGCCTCGCCGACGAGATAGCCCACCGCGCCCGCCTTGCCCTGCGGCCGATGCCGCACGCCTTCGCCGAAGTTGAGCAGGCAGTTGGTCACGCCGCGATAGCCCATCTTGTGATTGAGCCCGGCGAGCACTACATCGTTATGTTCGCCGAGCGAGCCGTCTTCTTCGACAAGATACTTCGGCACGATGAAAAGCGAGATGCCCTTCACGCCGGGAATCAGCTTGCCGTCCGGACCGGGGATTTTCGCGAGCACCAGATGGACGATGTTCTCGGACAGCTCATGCTCGCCGCCCGAGATCCACATCTTGTTGCCCCGCAGCCGATACTGCGCCCCGAACGGCGATTCGCCCTCGTACTCGGCGCGCGTCGTGATATCCGATAACGACGAGCCCGCCTGCGGCTCGGACAGACACATGGTGCCGAAAAAGCGGCCTTCTAGTTCAGGACGCACGAAGGTGTCGATCTGCTTCTGCGTGCCGTGCGCGAGCAGCAGGTTCGCGTTGCCGATGGTCAGGAACGGAAACGCCGCCGTGCCGATATTCGCGGCGACGAAGTACGCGAAGCCCGCCTTCTCGACGACCACCGGCAACTGCATGCCGCCCAGATCGTAGTCCTGTCCCGCAGCCATCAACCCGGCATCGCTGAACGCTTTGAGCGCCGCCTTCGCTTCGGGGATGACCTGCACGCGCTCGCCGTCGAAATGCGGCTCCTGCTGATCGCTTTTCTTGCTATGCGTGGCGAAGAGATCGGTGGCGATCATCTCGCACGTATCGAGCGCGGCGTCGAACGTTTCGCGCGAATGGTCGGCGTAGCGGGGGTTGTCGGTGAGCGCCTGGACCTTCAGCCATTCGTACAGAAGAAAGTTCAGATCGCGCCGGGAAAGGATCAACGACATGTCTCTCGTCCTTGTCAAAGCACTTCGAAGAGGCCGGCCGCGCCTTGTCCGCCGCCGATGCACATTGTCACGACGACGTGCTTCACGCCGCGGCGCTTGCCTTCGACCAGCGCGTGTCCAACGAGCCGCGCGCCCGACACGCCGAACGGATGCCCCACCGCGATGGCGCCGCCGTTCACGTTGAGCCGCTCCATCGGAATGCCGAGCGTATCGGCGCAGTACAAGACCTGCACGGCGGAAGCCTCATTCAGCTCCCACAAGCCGATGTCGTCAACTGTCAGGCCCGCCTTCTTCATGAGTTTCGGCACCGCGAACACCGGTCCGATGCCCATTTCGTCCGGCTCGCAGCCCGCCACCGCGAAGCCGCGAAACACGCCGAGCGGCGCGATGCCCCTCGATGCGGCGACGCGCGCATCCATCACGACGCACGCCGACGCGCCATCCGAGAACTGCGACGCATTGCCCGCCGATATGACGCCGCCCGGCAGCGCGCTGCGAATCTTCGCGACGCCTTCCAGCGTGGTGTCCGCGCGAATGCCTTGGTCGGCGGCGGTGGTCAGTTCGCGGCTCACGATATCGCCGGTCGCGCGACCGACGACGCCGCGGCGACGGTCATCGGCACGATTTCTTCGTCGAAGCGGCCGGCCTCGCGCGCCGCCGCCGCGCGTTGCTGGCTGCGCACGCCATACTCGTCCTGCCGTTCGCGCGAAATGCCGTAGCGCTTGGCGACCTCCTCCGCCGTCTGCAACGTGCTCCAGTAGATCTCGGGCTTGTTCGCGGTGAGCCACGGGCCTTGTCGGCCTGCATGTTCATGCGGACGTTCGTCGATGCAGCGTATATAGTCGGCCATTAGCTCGGCGCTCTATTGCGCGAGAAGCGGCGGGACGCATCTAGCCTGTGCTATCTGGAAGAGCTGGCCGCAAAGCTCGCCGATAGACCCAGCGCGGACGACACCGCGTCGATGCAGCAACGCGCGAACATGTCGAAGACGGACGGGGTTCTCACGCACGCGAAGTCGAAACTTCTCGGACTCGTCGCGCAGACCATGTCGAACAAGTGCATAGCGCTCACGCTGAACTTCACGCTGGAAACGGTGAAACTGAACCTGCCCAATAACTTCGCGAAGCTGGGCGTATCGAGCCGTTACGACGCGATGGTCTGGGCGCGTAATGAGGGGCTGGCTGATTCATTAGGTGTCGCTGACGGCATGTCGTTTGAGACACGTTATGTCCCGGTCGTTCCTATAATGAGGCGATAACGCCTCAAGGAACTGCCCCATGACCTCCAGTCTCGACGAAGCCATTCTCCGCGTGCTGCCGACGGAGCGGGACGCCGTCTCGTGGCTCTCGACGCCCGAGGTGCGCCGCCGGCTCGAAGAGCGCGGGCATCGCGTCGGCTACACGAAAAAGGTGCAGCGCCATCTCACCGCATTGGAAGCGGAGTCGCGCGTTATTTCCAGCATCAACGGCCGCGAGTTGCTGTGGCAGCGCAAGCCGTGGCTGCACGGCCTTCAGGAAGGCGTCGGTTTGATGAGTGCGTCGGAGGCCGTCGCGTTTCATATTCTTCAGCGCTTCGCGGGCAACAAACTGCCGGCAGCGGTGACGCAAGACATCGATCCGCTGTTCAAGGCGGCGGAAGCGCGGCTGTCGCAGGAAAAAGCGGACAGCCGCATGTATCGCGCGTGGGCCGACAAAATTGATTCCGTGGATGGCGCCTTCACGCTGATTCGCCCGAAGTTGCGGCCGGAAATCTTCAACACGGTGGCGACCGCGACGTTCTTCGAGCGCGAATTGCTCGTGCAGTATCGCGCCGCGTACCGCAGCGAAAGCAAGGAAAAGAGCGATGCGCCGAAGACGAAGCGCCTCTGGCCGCTCGCGCTCGTCGAATCGGCGGGCGTCATGTACATGGTCGCGCAGGACCCGCGCCGCGCGCCTCCGGCCGGCGAAGGCGAGCCGGAATCGGCGCGCGCGCTGTATCGGCTGGACCGCATCCGGTCGGTGACGGAGTCCGGCGAATCGTTCAGCTATCCGGCGGACTTCCGGCTGCGCAAATACATCGAGACGCAGCAGGCGTTCGACTTTCTGCCTGAACCGGCGGTGAAGCTGGAGCTTGCGTTCGAAGGCAGCGCGGGCAATCAGTTGCGCGAATCGCCGATGTCGAAGGATCAACAGATCGACACCCTGCCCGACGGCCGCATGAAAGTGACCGGCACCGTCACGCCAAGCCTCAAGCTGCGCTGGTGGCTGCGCGCGCTCGGCGCGGGCGTCGAGATTCTTGCGCCCCAAGCGTTGCGCGACGAGTTCGCGCAGGACTATCTGAAGCTCGCGAACCGCTATCGGCATGCAACAGCAAGCGCGCACGCAGGAGAAGCGGCATGAGCGACGAAGCGCTCATTGAGCAAGCCGCTGCGTGGATCGCCGACGCCGATGGCCTCCTGATTACCGCAGGCGCGGGCATGGGCGTCGATTCGGGCCTGCCTGACTTTCGCGGCCCGGAAGGCTTCTGGCGCGCGTATCCGGCGTTGCGGCATCACGGCTTCTCGTTCGAAGACATGGCCAATCCCGACGGCTTCATTCGGCATCCGCGTCTTGCGTGGGGCTTCTACGGGCATCGGCTGGCGCTGTATCGCGCGACGCAGCCGCACGAAGGCTTCGACGTGCTGCGGCACTGGGGCGCGCGCATGCGTCACGGCGCGTTCGTTTTCACGAGCAATGTCGATGGTCAATTCCAGCGCGCCGGTTTCGCGGCCGAGCGCGTCGCGCAGTGCCACGGCGCCATCCATGCGATGCAGTGCATCGACGCCTGCACGAACGACATCTGGCCCGCCGACGCGTTCGAGCCGGTCGTCGACGAAAGCCGCTGCGAACTCGTTAACGCGTTGCCGCTTTGCCCGCATTGCGGTCGTGTCGCGCGTCCGAACATTCTGATGTTCGGTGACTGGAACTGGATCGACAGGCAATCCGCGCATGAGGAACGGCGACTCGCGGCTTGGCTTGGAAGCGTCGAACGGCTTGTCGTCGTGGAACTGGGCGCGGGCCGCGCGCTGCCGACGGTGCGGCGCTTCAGCGAACGGCACGGCCCGCGCGTCGTGCGCATCAATCCGCGCGAGCACGGCATTGCGCCGGGCGTGGGCGTGGGCATCGCGGGCGGCGCGAAGGACACGCTGCTGCGGCTCGATCGCGCGCTGAACGGCTGATGCCGCCTCGCGCTTCAGCCCATGTACCGAACGTTGACCTGCGGCCCGAACACTTCGCGCACCATGCCTACCAGATGATCGTGGTGGCTCAGAAAAATCACCTGCGTGCGCCTGGCGATCTGCGCGAGCACGCGCAGGCCGGCGCGGGCGCGGCCATCGTCGAAATTGATGAACAGGTCGTCCGCGACGAACGGCAGCGCCGATGCCTTCTCGCCATGCTCCTCCAGCGCCGCGAGCCGCAGCGAGAGGAAAAGCTGATCGCGCGTGCCCTCGCTCATTCCGCCGATTTCGACATGCGCGCCGTTCGTCGCGCGCACGGCAGCGAGCGCCATCGGCTGGCGGTCGTAATCGACGACGAGCCGCGAAAACGCCCCGAGCGTCAATTCCGCGAAGATGGCGCTCGCACGCGAAAGCATCGGGCCCTGGCGGCGCTCGCGATAACGGTCGATGGCCCACTTCAGCAGCGTCGATGCCGTCTCCACCTTGATGAAGCGCTCGGCGGCGTCGGCCATGGCGGCGAGCGCTTCCTGACGCTTCGCCTCGGCGCGCGCCGCGTTGGCTTCGCCTGAAATCGCCTTCAGTTCGCGTTCGGCGGCGTCGAGTTCGGCGGCCAGCGCTGTCGACACTTTCACCGATTCGTTGAGCGCGCTGCTCGTCAGCGATAGTTGCGCCTGCACGTCCGCGATGTCCGCGCCGTCCACTTCCGCGATCAACGCGGCGAGCGCGAGTCCGTCGCCGCCTTTGATGAACGCGTCGCGCGCCTCGTTCACGGCGGCGGTCAGGTCGCGCTTGCGTTGCGACTCGGCGATGCGCGCGGCCAGCAGTTCCGGGGTATCCACGCCCGCGAGTTCGTAGAGCGGGCGCAAAGTCGCGCGGGCTTCGTCGAGCGCAGCCTTCGCGGCGCTCGCTTGCTCGTTGGCGGTTGCCAATTCCTTGCGGATTCGCTGCGCTTCGCCGCGCGCCGCGCACGCGCTCTCCAGCCGCGACGACAGTTCCGCCGAAATGCCGCTTGCTTCGAGCGAGGCAAGCTCACGGTCGATGTGCGTGGCGAGCCGCGCCGCGTCCGCTTGGAACGCCGCGAGCGACGCGCGCATCGGTTCGATCTGTTGCGAGCGAATGGCGTCGATCTGCGCGATTTGATCGCCGATCTTCTTTACGATGCCGATGGCCGTTTCCGCCGCCGCCTGCGACTCCGCCGCGACCGCGAGGCCCGCGCGGCCGACCGCTGCCGACCATTGGCGCTGCCACTGCTCGAACGCGTCGCGGGCGGTCTTCGCGGCGCGTTGACGCGCGATGCTCTCGGCACGCGCTGCGTCCAGTTGCTCGCTCACGTGACGCCGCGTGACCGCAGCCTCGTCGATGGCGCTGATATGGCGCTCGGCGATGTCGCATAGCGCGTCGAGATCGGCGGACGGATCGGCAGTTACGCCCGCCTGCGCGAGTTGCCGCGCGAGTTCGGCGCGACGCGAGTCTGCATCGGCGGATTCGCGTGACAGTTCTTCGGTGTAGCGGTCGAGCGTCTGCGATGCGGCAAGCGCCTGATCGCGGCGCGCGAGCCACGACGGCGCGTCGTCGAGCGCCATCTCCGCGATCTGCGATTGGGCGGCCAGCGCGGCCCACGCGGCGTCGAATTCAGCGAGCGCCGTCGCGGCATCGCGCGCGGCCTGCTCGCGACGCCCGACGGTTTCCTGTTCCACCGCGACGCGCCGCTTCAGCGCGACGAGCTGCGTCGCCTGACCGACCGAGCCGAGTTGACGATCCGCGAGCCCGTCGGCGGCGTGCATCGCCGTTTCGAAGCACGGCGCGGCTGTCGCGAGCGGCGTCTCGCCCGCGCGGATCGCGTGCCACGCGGCGTTGCGCGCGTCGCGTGCCTCGCGGACATCGGCGGCCGTCACGACATCGTGTGTCTGCACGAAATCGCCGAGTTCGGTTTGCGTCGCGTGCAGCGCGTCTTGCGCTTCCTTCAGCCGTTCGTCGGCCATCGCGAGCCGCGACGCCAGCGCCTGCCGTTCGTCGCGGAGCACCGCGATGCGCTCGGCGGCCGGCAGCGTCATCGCGCGCAGTTCGGGCAGCGGCCGCGTCCACTTGCCGAGCGACGCGAGCGCCGCCTGCAAGGCGTGGTCGGCTTCGCGGCGGGCATCGTCGAGGCGGCGTTGCGTCGTCGCGGTATCGCGAGACTTCTGCGCCGCCCGCAGCGCCACGCGCAAGCCGGGCGCGACGTCGCAATCGGACAGCGCGGCGAGCCGCGTCTGCAACGCCGCGATCTGCTCCACGCTCTCGTGCGCCGCGCGCTCGGCGTTCCGGGCCGCGAGTTCCAGTTCGCCGCGATCCAGCATCAGGCTAGACACGGTCTGCAGCACGAGCGGTCCGGGCAGCGACTGCCGCGCGCTTGCTTCGTCCTGCGCCCAGCCGAGTTGCGCGCAATCCTGCGCAATCTGCCGCACGCGCACGGCGACTTCCTGCTCGAGTCGCGCGATCTCGTTCGCGTGATTCGCGCATTGATGCCGCGTCCCTTCGAGCGCGCGAATGTCCGCTTCGACCGTGAGCAGCGCCTGATCGATGCGAATCTCGCTCAAGTCCTTCTGCAACTGCTCGACATCGCGAGCGTGCAGATCGAGCGCGGTCTGCGCCGACGCCAGCCGCGTGAGCGCGTTCTGAAGCGTCGCCTCGGCGTTGGCGGGCAGATCGGCGGTATCGCCGAGCGCGTCGAGTTCGGCCGACTTTGCGCGCCAGACGTTGAGATACGGCGCGGCGCGGCGGATGCGTTCGAGCTTCGCGCGCATGACTTCGAGTTCCGCGCGACGCGCTTCCTGCTCGCGGCTGCGCTCCTGCGCCTCCTCCACCGCGCCGTGCGCCCGACGCCACTGCGCCGTCCGCACGCTCGCCGCCTTCAGTTCGGCGGTGGCTTCTTCGTAATGCTTTAGCGCGACGTAGTACGCCCGCTCGCCCGACTTGCGCTTGGCCCAAAGGCTGTCGGCTTCGTCGGCGAGACGCTGGCGCACCTCGCCCAGACTCGCGATGCCCGCCGCCGACTGAAACAGCACCTGCCCGACATCGCTCGATGCGTCGAGAATGCTCTGGCCGCCGCGAATCAGCGCGGTATGGTCGAGGCAGTACATCTGCTCGAAGAAGCTCTTGTCGGCGGTGCCGAGGAACGGGGCGAGCGCATCGGCGGCGAGCGGGTCGCCGTTCGGCGTCGTGAGCGGCGACTTGCGGCTCTTCGTGCGATGAAACGCGAGCGCCGCGCCGTCTTTCTCCAGCTTAGCGCCCAGCCGCAGATCGCTTTGCGGATGCAGGAACGCGAGCGACGAGCTATGCGGCATGCCGAAAAGCAGTTCGGAAATGGCCGTCTTGATGGTGGATTTGCCCGCCTCGTTCGGGCCGACGACGAAATGGAAATCGTGGTCCGCCAGCGGAAACTCGACGGCGTGATCCGTGAATTTGCCGAAGCGGATGAGATCGAGCTGGCTGATGCGCATCCCGTTACTCCGCGTCCGCGAGTTGCGCAATCAGGCCGGAGCGCGCTTCGCTCACGAGCTTTGCCAGTTCGCCGTCGCGCACGTAGTCGAGTTCGGGCACAGACTTCTGCAAGTCGCTCGGCGCTTGCGTCGCGAGCGTGATGAGCCTGTCTTTGAGCATGGCGAGAAATTCGGGATCGGATTCGGCTTCGACCAGAAGCGCGTGAAGATCGGCGAGCGCGTCGCCGCCATCGGCAAGATCCGCTGCCGTGCGTTCGCGCGTGATCGGCTGCGTCGCGACTTTCACCTTTTCGAGCCACAAGCGGTCATGGCTGATCGCCGCGATCTGGGCGAGCACTTCGGCGCGTAGCTGCTTCTCGTTGGCGAAGAGTTCGCCGTGCGCCTTAGTCGCGCCGGTGATGCTCACGCGCACCGCGTGCGGCACGGGGCGCTCGGCCGCATCCACGAGCGCCTCCAGCGCACGGCCGGCCGCGCGGGCGACCTCATCGAGCGTGTCGAGGCCGGAAGCATCGACATTCACGGCTTCCCAGCGCAATACGTCGATAAATAGCCGCTCGACGCTGACGTCCTCCGCCTCGGACACGCTGACCAGCACCGCGCCGCGCCGGCCCGTCTCGCGAATGGTGCGTCCCTGCGAGTTGCCCGGAAACACGATGGTCGATGCTTCCTGCCAGATCGCGAACTCATGCACGTGACCGAGCGCCCAGTAGTGATACTCGCGCGCATGCAGTTCGGCGACCGTGCACGGCGCGTAGCTCGCGTGCATCGCCGCGCCTTCGAGCGCCGTGTGCAGCACGCCGATATTGAAATAACCGTCGACAGGCGGCGGATACGCGGTCACGAGATTCGTCGTCACCGCCTTGTCCTTGAAGCTGTGGCCGTGCAGCGCGACCTTCAGCGCGTCGATGCGATATGTCTGCGGCTTCTTCGTCGAAAACGTGTGGACGTTGTCCGGCAACTGAAGCTGGCTCGTCATTTCGCTTTCGGCGTCGTGATTGCCGTAGAGCAGATACACCGGAATGCCCGCGCGCCGCAGCTTGCCCATCTCCTTGCAGAAGAAGATGCCGGTGTTGTGATCGCGCCAGGTGCCGTCGTACAGGTCGCCCGCGATGACCATGAAGTCCACCTGCTCGTCGATGGCGACCGACACGAGCTTCGAGAACGCCTCGCGCGTGGCGTTGCGCAGCATGTCGGCGGGCGCGTCGGCGTAGGCGGAAAGCCCGTGCAGCGGGCTGTCGAGATGGATATCGGCCGCGTGAATGAAGCGCATGGCGCTGTCTCCTTTGAATGAGTGGTCGCGCTTCTCGCGTGTTCGAACGACGATGCTTGCAGACGTTCGGGACATTTCGCGTCTCGTTCGACTCAGTGCTTCGCCGCGCTCAAGAGACGCGAAATGTCCCGACAGGCACGCAGAATTCGTCAACGTCAACACGCAGCGAGGTAACCCGATGACCAGTCCCTACACCGCTCATAACGTCGACGCCGCGATCGTGCATCTTGAGCGCGTCTTGTCGGCGGAAGGCGCGAATTCGCTATTCGGCCAGACTTACTGGCGCAAGCGCGTGCAGCAGGTCAGCGCGACGCGCGGCTTGCAGCGCGATCAGCGCATGAGGCTCGACCGGTTGATGAAACTGCTCGCCACCGACGCATGCGAGGCCACATGCCAATGACGAACCGACGAATCAACTGCGCTCGAGAGCCTGCGCCAGCGCGACGAACTCCGCCACCGGCACTTCTTCGGCGCGACGCGCGAGATCGAAACCGAGCGCATCGAAATCGACCTTGTCGCGATACGCCGCGAGATTGTTGCGCAGGACCTTGCGACGCTGCGCGAACGCGGCCTTGACGACATCGCTCAACACGGTTTCATTGACGGCCGGCAGTTCATGCGGCGCGAACGGAATCATGCGCACGATCGCGGAGTTCACCTTCGGCGGCGGCTGGAACGATTCGGGCGGCACGTCGATCAGCTTGTCCATCACGTAGCGGTATTGCAGCATCACCGACAAACGCCCGTATTCCTTGCTCGCGGGCTCGGCGATCATGCGCTCGACCACTTCGTCCTGAAGCATGAAGTGCTGGTCGATGACCTTCGGCGCGAACGTCGTCAGATGGAACAGCAGCGGACTCGAAATGTTGTACGGCAGATTGCCGACGATGCGCAGCGACGGCTTGTCGTCCCCGAGCGCGAGCGTGCCGAAATCGAACTCGAGCGCGTCCGCCGAATGCACGACGAGCCGCTCGCCGAAGCGCTTCTCCAGCCGCCCGATCAGGTCGCGGTCCAGTTCAACGGCGTGCAGCGGCGACTCGGGCGTGGCGAGGCGCTCGATCAACGGCTCGGTGAGCGCCGCGAGCCCCGGCCCGATTTCGACCATGCGCTCGCCACGCTGCGGCGCAATGGCGTCGACGATGGAATCGATCACGCCCTGATCGACGAGAAAGTTCTGGCCGAAGCGTTTGCGCGCCAGATGGCCCTGGTGTCGTGTGGACATACGTTTTCTTGATTGCGCTCAGGCGCTGCGTTTATGGCGCGCCATGGTCACGGCGGCGTCGATGGCGGCGATCATGCTGCCGGGGTCCGCGCGGCCTGTGCCCGCGAGATCGAGCGCCGTTCCGTGATCGACGGAGGTGCGGATGATCGGCAGGCCGAGCGTCACGTTGATGCCTTCGCCGAACGTCGCGTATTTCAGCACGGGCAGGCCCTGATCGTGGAACATGGCGAGCACGCAGTCGGCGTCTTTCAGATAGCGCGGCTGGAACAGGGTGTCGGCGGGATACGGGCCGGGCGCGTCGATGCCGAGCGCGCGGGCGCGTTCGAGCGCGGGCGCGATCACATCGATTTCCTCGCGGCCCAGATAGCCGTTTTCGCCCGCGTGCGGATTGAGACCGGTCACGAGAATGCGCGGCGCGGCGAGCCCGAAATGCGCGCGCAGATCGTGGTCGATGATGCGCAACGTCTGGACGATACCGTCGATGCTCAACGCAGCCGATACGTCCTTCAGCGGCAAATGCGTGGTCGCGAGCGCGACGCGCAACGGCCGCTCGCCGCTGCCCGCGAGCATCATCACGACGCGCGGCGTATGCGTGCGCTCCGCGAGATATTCGGTGTGGCCCGTGAAGGGCACGCCGGAATCGTTGATCGTGCTCTTTTGCAGCGGCGCGGTGACGACGGCATCGAAACGGCCCGCCATTGCGCCGTCGATGGCGGCATCGAGCAGATCGAGCACGTAGCGCCCGTTTGCCGCGTCCAGCTTGCCGGCTTCGGCGGGCGCCGCGAGCGCGTGATGTTCGATGTCAATGAGGTCGCCGTTCGTGGGCCAGGCAGCGCCCGAGCGCGCTTCAAGCAACGCGCGGTCGCCGAGCGCGACAAAGCGCACCGATGGCCAGCGCGCGTGCGCCTGAGCGAGCGCCGCAGCCGTCAGTTCCGGACCGACGCCAGCCGGTTCGCCGGTCGTAATGGCGACGGTAAGCGGCCTGTCCGGATGCGCGGCGGTGCTCATGCGGCTTACTGCTGCGCCTCTTGCGCAGCGATGCCCTTGTACTGCACGTACGCCGTGTCGCGCAGTTCGCGCAGCCAGTCGGAGTACGCCTGCTCGGCCTTGCGCTGACCGATTGCCTGACGCGCGATGTCGAGCTGCTGCGTGGCGGTCCCTTCCGCATCGCGGCGGCCGAGCACCTGAATCAGGTGATAGCCGTATTCGCTGCGCACCGGATCGCTCACCGCGCCGTCCTGCAGGTTGTTCATGGCGCGTTCGAATTCGGGCACGGTTTCGCCGGGGCTGATCCAGCCGAGATCGCCGCCTTGCGAGGCCGAGCCGTCCTGCGAATACGTGCGCGCGAAGTTGGCGAAGTCGCCGCCCGCGGCCACTTGCTGCTTGATATCGAGCAGCTTCTGGCGCGCGCTCGCTTCCGACATGCCGTCCGACACGCGCAGCAGAATGTGGCGCACATGCGTCTGCACGAGCTTCGGCGCATCGGCCGCGGTGCCCTCGCTCGCGCGACGGTCCACCAGCTTCACAATCTCGAAGCCGCCGTCGGTGCGCAGGAGCGTCGGCACGACCTGCCCCGGACGCAGCCCCGACACCGCCGAGACGATGCCCGCCGGCAGCGTCCCCGGCGCGCGAAAGCCGAGGTCGCCGCCCTTGCTGGCGTCGGTATCTTGCGAATTCTGCTTGGCGAGCTTCGCGAAGTCTTCGCCGGCCTGCGCCTGCTTGAGCACGGCGTCGGCCTTCGCCTGCACGGCCGCGACCTCCGAATCCGGCGCGTTCGACGCGAGCTTGAACATGATGTGCTGCAGATGCAGGTCGCTCGCGTTGCGCGCGCCCGGCCCGCGCTGGCTGGCGATGTAGTTCGCCACTTCGCCGTCCGACACGGTGATCTTGCTGTCGACTTCCTTCTCGCGCAGCTTTGAGAGCGTGAGTTCGGTGCGCGCGTCGCGCATGAAGGTCGCCCACGGCACGCCTTGCGCCTCGATGCGCGAGCGGTAGACGTCGAGCGTCATTTGGTTCTGCTGCGCGAGGCGTTGCAGCGTACGGTTGACGGTGGCGTCGTCGATCACGATGCCGTCCTCTTTCGCCTTCTGGAGCTGGATGCGTTCGAGGACCATCTGGTCGAGCACCTGCCGGCGCATCTGTTCGATGGGCGGCACAGGCGCGTTCTGCTGCTTGAGCCGCTGCACGATCAGGCTCGTGCGCTCTTCCAGCTCGCGCTGCGTGATGACGCCGTCGTTCACCACCGCGACGACGGAATCCGCCACCTGCACATTCGGGTTCGACAACGCCTGCGCACCGGCCGGCGAACTCACCATCAGCGCCGCTGTCAGCGCGCCCGCGGCCATCGCCGTCGATCGAAACAGTTTCATGTTTGCCACAGATACTCCATCAAATCCTGACTTGACCCATTCGTGCGCTGTGCGCTTCTTTGGCGTTGTGGTACGGCTTGTCACTCGTAGTCGCTGAAGCGGGCGAGCGGCGGAGCGGACGGCGGCGGCGGCTGATAGCCCTGAACGCTCGCGCGGAACGCGCTGACGAGACCGTTGTCGACCTTCGACAAACCCTTGAACGTGATCTGCGCAAGCACGCGCGTACCCGACGAAGGCTGGCCGCTCGTGTTCACGCCGTTGGCGTAACGCTGCGCGCCGAAGCCGAGCGCCCAGCAGTCGGCATCGTACTGGAAGCCCACCAGGCCGTCGACGAGCCGGTGGCCGGCAAGATCATAATTGACACGCGCGACGGCATAGAGACGGTTCGTCAGCGGCCATTCGCCGGACACCAGCAACTGGTTGATCGGCTCGTTGACGAGCGTGGTCTGGTTCGAGCGCGTGTACCGGTAGCCGACGTTGATGACCTTGCGGTCCGCCGGACTGAACGCGAAGCCGACGCTCGTGCGCACGAGCTGGTTATTGTCGACATTATATTGGAACGCAGTTTCCGAAGCGAAACCAGCGCCCAGCTTGATGGCCGCGCCGGCGATCAGGTCCGAGTGCTTGGCCTCGTTAATCGGCTGGTCCTGGCTGATCGTGACGCGCTGGCTCGTGAAATAGTATTGCTGCGCGATCACGAAACGCGCGCGCTCGTCGCCCGTCGCCGGGTTGATGAAGCGCGTGGTCAGCCCGGCCGTCAGGCGGTTCGCATCCGCGATGCGGTCGTTACCGACGAACGTGTTCGGCGTGTAGATTTCCGCGAGCCCGAAGTCGGCTTCGGCGGTATCGAAGATCGGCGCGAAGTTCTGATTGCGGTACGGCGTGTAGACGTAATAGAGCCGCGGCTCGAGCGTCTGAATGTAGTCCTGCCCGAAGAGCCGCACGGAACGGTCGAACACGAGCCCCGTATCGAGACTGACCGTGGGAATCGACTCGGTGAAGTTCTTCGGCTGCCCGGCCGGCGTCAGCGGCTGGCCCGGAATCGGGCCGGTCGCGATGTGGCTCAGGTCGTACGACGCGAAGTGCCACTGAACCTTCGGCGTGAAGAAATAGCCCGGCGCGTTGATCCCGTAGCTCACGTACGGGTTCAGATACATGCGCTGACCGTCGGTCGCGCCTTCCTGCGTGATCGTGAAGCGCGTGAAGTCCGCTTCCGCGCCGTAATCGAAGCCGCCGACGTTGTACTTGTTGTACTGCACGTTCAACTGCGGCTCGCGCGCATACGGCGGAATCGACGGCTGCAGCGTCTGCCAGCGTTGCTCGCGGGCGAGCACGGACCACGGCCCGTTGTTGTACGTGAGCCCGGCTTCCTGCTGATACAGCAACTGCGTGCCGTTCAGGAACTGATTCGACGCGTTGCCCAGGTCTTCCGGATACTGATCGTCCGAGACCTTGTTGTAATTGACGTAGCCGCCAAAGCCGCCGCCGAAGTTCTGCCGATGCTGCCAGAAGATCGCATAACGGTTGGTGTGCGTTTCGCGGTCGTTCGGCAGATAGTCGACCGTGAGCGAGCCCGAGTACGTCGGCGACAGGTAGCGATAATTCGCTTCGCCGAGCACGCCGCGCCGCGACATGATGCGCGGCGTGACGGTCAGATCGCGATTCGGCGCGATGTTGAAGTAGTACGGGATCGTCGCTTCGAAGCCCGTCGTCGAACTGAGCGAGAACGTCGGCGGCAACAGGCCGCTGCGGCGGTCGCCCGTCAGCGGGAACGAGAGCCACGGGCTCGCGAACACAGGCACGCCCTGGAAGAACAGCACGCCGTTATGCGCGATGCCTTCTTCCGAGCCGGTATCGAAATCGAACGACGAGCCCTTGATGTACCACGCCGGATTCGTGTCGCATTGGCACGCGGTGTAGGTGCCGTGATCGACGCGCGCGCGCTCGTTGTCGATCAGATCGATGCGCTCCGCGCTGCCCGAGCCGCCCGTCAGATTGAAGTGGTACTTCGGGTTCGTCATGAACCCTTCGTTCGAATCCACCTTCAGATGCGCTTCCGGGCCGACGAACGACACGCCGTTGTTGATGAGCCTGACATGGCCGAAAGCATCGGCCATGTCCGTGTCCTGGTCGTAATGCAGCGCGTCGGCCTTGATGACCGTGACCGTGCGGCGCACTTCGGCCGAGCCTTTCGCCGCCATGTCCTCGTCGGACGTGCCGGTGGCCTTGTCGCCGAGCAGGAAGGTCGTGGGCTGCTGACCGCTCTTGAGCGGCCGTTCCTGCAACTGCGGCGCGAGACGCAGGCTGCCGGGACCGTCGATCGGCTGCGCGTCGGCGGCCGGACCGGCGAGCTGCGCATGCGCGAGAGCGGGCATCAGGCCCGGTACGGAAAGCAGCGCGGCGACGAGCCGCCGCCGGCGTGGCTGTGCGTCGCCTTGAATCTTCGATGCGGGAAACTGTCGTGGCGGCATGTATGGGTGGCGGTTCGATCCCGTTCGCGTCGGACGCGCTCGATGCCGCCAAGTGAGCGGCCGCGGTTCGCCCGCATCATTGCCGGAGTGAATTCGACGGTCCGTGGCTAGGCAGGGACGACACCCGATCGAACGATGACGCGGCACGGTCGTCGGCGCCTGGCGCCAGGCGCGAACAGATAGCTCAAGGATCGCTTAAAAAAGTCGTGGGGTATTATATGGCAAGATGTTTTGCCTCTCGAATTTATGACGCACAATCCCGCCGACACCCGCTTCGAGCAACTCCGTTCCTGGCTTCAGACTTTCGCCGAAACGTATCGGCTGAATCTGGACAGCCTCGCCCCTGCCTCCGCCGACGCCAGTTTCCGCCGCTATTTCCGTCTCGACTGCGAATCCGAGCACGGCAAGACGCTGATCGCCGTCGACGCTCCGCCGCCGGAGAAATGCCGCGAGTTCGTGCAGGTCGCGGGCCTGCTGGAGGCGGCGAACGTGCATGTGCCGAAGGTCCTGCAAACGGATTTCGACGCGGGCTTCATGCTCGTCACCGATCTCGGCACGACCACGTATATGTTCGTGCTCGACGAGAAGAACGCGCGGCCCTTGATGCGCGCGGCCATCGACAGCCTGATCCGCTTCCAGAAGACGGCGCGCGAGGGCGTGCTGCCGCCGTTCGACGAAGCGTTCCTGCGCCGCGAGATGGAACTGATGCCCGAGTGGTTCATCGGCCGCCATCTGGGCCGCGAAGTGACGGCGGGCGAACGCAAGACGCTCGACGACACGTTCACGCTGCTCGCACAAAGCGCGCTCGCGCAGCCGCAGACCTTCATGCTGCGCGATTTCATGCCGCGTAATCTGATGGTGAGCGAGCCGAACCCCGGCGTGCTGGATTTTCAGGACGCGGTGTACGGGCCGATCACCTACGACATCGCCTCGCTCATGCGCGACGCGTTCATCAGCTGGGACGAGGAATTTCAGCTGGATTGCATCGCGTATTACTGGGAGCGCGCGAAGAAGGCGGGACTGGATGTCGATCTAGACTTCGGCGAGTTCTACCGTCAACTCGAATGGATGGGCCTGCAACGGCACATCAAGGTGCTCGGTCTTTTCGCGCGCATTCACTATCGGGACGGCAAGTCACACTATTTGGCGGATCTGCCGCGTTTCATCGGTTATGCGCGTAAGGTCGCGGAGCGTTATGCGCCGCTGTGGCCGTTCGCGCGCCTGCTCGATTCACTCGAAGGCCGCGCCGTCGAAGTCGGCTACACGTTCTGATCCCCCATTCCCGCATGACCCAACACCTGAAGACGGCGATGATCTTCGCCGCCGGCCGCGGCGAGCGCATGCGCCCGCTCACCGACACGTGCCCGAAGCCGCTGCTCGAAGCGGGCGGCAAGCCGCTCATCGTCTGGCAGATCGAGCGGCTCGCGGCGGCGGGCGTCGAGACTATCGTCATTAATCACGCGTGGCTCGGCGCGCAGATCGAAGCGGCGCTTGGCGACGGATCGCGTTGGGGCGTCGAGTTGCGCTTCTCGCCCGAGGGCGAGGCGCTCGAAACGGCGGGCGGCATCGCGAAGGCGTTGCCGTTGATCGGCGAAGGCCTATTCATCGCGGTGAGCGGCGACGTGTTCTGCGATTTCGACTACGCGACGCTGCGGGAACGCGCTGACGAACTCCGGCGCAGCGAACAGCCGGGCCTGCATCTCGTGATGACGCCGAATCCGCCGTTTCACCCGAGGGGCGACTTCGCGCTAATCGACGCCAAGCTCGCGCTCGATGGCTCGCCGCGCTACACGTTCGGCAACATCGGTCTCTACGACACGCGCATGTTCCGCGATCTCGCGCCCGGCACGCGGCGCGCACTGACGCCCTACTATCGCGAAACCATCTCGCAGGGACGCGCGACCGGTGAACTGTACGAAGGCCGCTGGGAGAACGTCGGCACGCCGGAGCAGCTTCAGTCGCTGGACCGGGAACTGCGGACGGCCTGAGCGCCCCCGGAATGGGACGCATCCGATGGTAAAATGCGCGGTTCTTCCGTCTTTTCCCTGCAGCCGCACGCCGCTGCCGACACGTCACCATGTCCGATACCCGCCCCGATACCCTCTTTGCGCTCACCGCGCTTTCGCCGCTCGACGGCCGCTACGCCGCCAAAACCGAAGCCCTGCGCGACTGGCTTTCCGAAGCGGCTTTCATGCGCCATCGCGTGACGGTCGAAATTCATTGGCTGATCGCGCTGTCGCGTGCGGGTTTCGCCGAAGTGCCGCGCTTCTCCGAAGCCGCCGAACAGTTTCTGCTGGGCCTCGTCAGCCGCTTCACGGCGCACGATGCGGCGCGCATCAAGGATATCGAACGCGTCACGAATCATGACGTGAAGGCGGTCGAATACTGGCTGAAAGAGTCCGTCAAGGGCCAGCCGGAACTGGAGCGCGCAAGCGAGTTCATCCATTTCGCTTGCACGTCGGAAGACATCAACAACACGTCGCACGGTCTGATGCTCGCGGGCGCTCGCGAACACGTGATCCTGCCCGCGCTGCGGTCGGTGCATGAGCGGCTCGTCAAGCTCGCGCACACGCACGCCGAACAGCCGATGCTCTCGCGCACGCACGGCCAGCCCGCCAGCCCGACGACGCTCGGCAAGGAAATCGCGAACGTCGCGGCGCGCCTGTCGCGTGCTATCGAGCGTATCGCGCATGTGCCGCTGCTCGGCAAGATGAACGGCGCGGTCGGCAACTACAACGCGCATCTGTCCGCGTATCCGGAGTTCGACTGGGAAGCGTTTTCAAAGGATGTCGTCGAGAACCGGCTGAAGCTGACGTTCAATCCGTACACGATCCAGATCGAACCGCACGATTACATGGCCGAACTGTTCGACGCCGTCGCGCGCGCGAATACGATCCTGCTGGACCTCGACCGTGACGTCTGGGGCTACATCTCGCTCGGCTACTTCAAGCAGCGCACGAAGGCGGGCGAAATCGGTTCGTCGACGATGCCGCACAAGGTCAATCCGATCGACTTCGAGAACTCGGAAGGCAATCTCGGTCTCGCGAACGCGACGCTGCGCCACCTCGCCGACAAGCTGCCGATCTCGCGCTGGCAGCGCGATCTCACCGATTCGACCGTGCTGCGCAACATCGGCGTCGCGTTCGGCTATTCGCTGCTCGCGTATGACGCGCTGATCCGCGGGCTCGACAAGCTCGAAGTGAACGCCGCGCGCCTAAACGAAGACCTCGACAACTGCTGGGAAGTGCTCGCGGAGCCGGTGCAGACCGTGATGCGCCGTTACGGCATCGAGAATCCGTACGAGCAACTGAAGGAACTGACGCGCGGCAAAGGCATCACGCGCGAGGCGCTGCAAGCGTTCATCGGCGGTCTCGCGATTCCGGCCGACGCGAAGCAATTGCTGCTCGACATGACGCCGGCGTCGTATATCGGCAAGGCGGCGGAACTGGCGAAGCGCATCGCGTAACGCGGCCGCTGCGCAGCAAAAGAAAGCCCCACGCTCTCGCGAGCGCGGGGCTTTCTCTTTACGGCACGATCAGCGCGTTTTGAGCTTCTCGATCACGTCATCGACGATCTGCTCCGGCGTCTTCTCGATGCTCTCGATAATCGCCTCGTCCTCACCAGGTTCTTCGAGCGTGTTGAGCTGGCTCGTGAGCAGCGACGGATCGAAGAAATGCCCGGTGCGCGTTTGCAGGCGCTCCTGCAGCGTCTCGAAGGTACCGTGCAAATAGACGAAACACACGTCCTTGTCGCCGTCGCGCAAGATGTCGCGGTACGAGCGCTTGAGCGACGAACACGTGAACACCGCCGTTTCGCCCGCCCGCTGCTTCTCTTCGATGGCCGCACGTATGGTCTTGAGCCAGGGCCAGCGGTCCTCGTCGGTCAGAGGAATGCCGTGGTGCATCTTTTCCTTGTTGGCGGCGCTGTGAAAGGCGTCGCCGTCCGTGAACGGACAGTGCAGGCGCTCCGCCAGCAATTCGCCGATTCGGGTCTTGCCGGCGCCCGACACGCCCATCGCGATGAGAATCATCTAAAGCTCCTTACACGACCGCCGCGAGTGCGAGGGTCAAACCGAGTCCCATCAGGGAAATGATGGTTTCCAGCAACGACCAGGTCTTGAACGTCTGTCCGACCGTCATCCCGAAATATTCTTTGATCAGCCAGAAGCCGCCATCGTTCACATGCGAGAAGATGAGCGAGCCCGAGCCCGTGGCCAGCACCAGCAATTCGGGCGTGACATGCCCGCCCGCTGCCGCCGCGACCGGTGCGACGATGCCGCACGCGGTCGTCATGGCAACTGTAGCCGAACCCGTCGCGAGACGAATGAGTGCAGCGACGAACCAGCCGAGCAACAGCGGCGACAGGTTCGCCGACGACGCCGTGGAAACGATCTGCTGCGAGATGCCGCTATCGCGCAGAACCTGGCCGAAACCGCCGCCCGCGCCCACGATCAGCGTAATGCCCGCGATAGGAGCAAGACACTCGCCGCAGAACTTCTGAATCTGCTCGCGATTGAAGCCCTGTTTCGCGCCGAAAGTCCAGAAGCTGACCAGCACGGCAATCAAGAGCGCCATGTCCGACTGACCGATGAAGCGCAGCAAATTGTTCGGCAAGGTCTTCGGCGCGAAGATCAGATCGGCCCAGCTTCCGACCAGCATTAGAATGACCGGCAGCAAAATGGTGAACAACGTGATGCCGAAGCTCGGCAGGTCACGCTTCTTCTCGGTGTCGCCATGCTTTTGCGTGAACTGATCGGCGAGCGCGTTGGCATCCGGCAGCTTGACGTACTTGTGGATCAAGAGCGCGAAAAGCGGACCGGCGACGATCGCGGTCGGCACGCCGACGATCAGGCCGTACGCGATGGTCTTGCCGATATCCGCGTGGTACGCCTGCACGGCGAGCAGCGCGGCCGGGTGCGGCGGAATCAGACCGTGCACGACAGAAAGACCTGCGACCATCGGCAGGCCGATCAGCAACAGTGACTTGCCGGTTCGTCTCGCGACGTTGAACGCGATGGGAATAAGCAGCACGAAACCGACTTCGAAGAAGACCGGCAAGCCGACGATGATCGCGACGACCATCATCGCCCAGTGAATGTTCTTCTCGCCGAAGAGATTAATGAGCGTATTCGCGATGCGCTCGGCGCCGCCGGATTCGGCCATCATCTTGCCGAGCATGGTCCCGAGACCGACCACGACCGCAATATGGCCGAGCGTATTGCCGTTGCCCGTTTCGAACGACTTGACGATTTTGTCCATCGGCATGCCGACCGCGAGGGCCAGCAACACGGACACAATCATGAGCACCAGAAATGGGTAAACCTTGAAACGGGCGATCATCAGGATCAGAACCGCGATCGCGATCACCGCGTAGAGCAGCAACATGCTCCCGTGGACGGCTGGCATAACGCCTCCTTGATTTTGTTGAGATTATTTGCGCTGCCCGTGCGTTTGCCGTCGCTGCCCTGCTTCGTCGGGCAATGTCCGGCAAGCGCACGCACGGCGCGGACGAACCGAATTCTACTGGTAAGCGAGGATTGCGTCGTCAGAGGCGAGCCGACGCAATGTTGCGTTTGTGGAACGTCGCCTTGCTCTCCTTCGCGACGTTCGGGAGATGGCCATGTTCTCGAGCGCCAGGGTGGACCTTGATATGCAGTTTATTCAACAAGTGCGTGCACGAGACGTCCAGGGATCTGCTCGATAAGCCTCGTCGCAGGCGAGCATGGGAGTAGTTGACGTTTTGACGGCCTAACGTTCGGCGATGTGGACGCCCATAAACAAAAACCGACGCTCGGAGGAGGGTCGGTTCTTTGCGATAGGTTCTGCGGCTAAGCAGCAGATTCGGCCGCTTTGCGTGGTTCGCCGAACGGCGAACATCGAAACGCGGAAAATCTGCCTCCGCAAGGGCAGCAGGCACTCGGCCGGCCGCAGACAAGGTCCAGTTCCGCAACGGCGCTGAACCTTGTTCTATTACAGCGGCGACTTTCATCAACGCATTGACCAGGGAAACAGCGCCTGCGGTTCGGCTCTTGTCACGCGGATTCAAAGCCCGAGCCCGTCGCAGTCGATCGCCGAAAAAGGCCCAGACTCTGCACAGCGCTTCAAGACCTCACTTCTGCGGCGCGAGTGTGCTCGCAGCCCGTGCCAGCCGCGTCACCTCCTCCCAATTCTCCGCAGCAATCGCCGCCTTCGGCGTCAGCCAAGATCCCCCGACACAAACGACATTCGGCTGCGCGAGAAACAGCGACGCCGTCTCCGCAGTAATGCCGCCAGTCGGGCAGAACTTCAGATTCGGGAACGGCCCATAAAACGCCTGCAACATCGGAACGCCGCCCGCCTGCTGCGCGGGGAAGAACTTCACGATCTCATAGCCCAGTTCCATCGCGGTAATGATGTCGCTCGGCGTCATCACGCCCGGCAGCAGCGGCAATCCAGCGTCCTGCGCGGCCTTGTGCATGTCTTTCGTCAAGCCCGGCGACACGCCGAACTGTGCGCCGGCCTTCTTCGCCTGCTCGCAATGCTCAGGCTTCGTGATCGTGCCCACGCCGACGACGATGTCCTCCGCGAGTTGGCTCGCGCGTTCGATCGCTCCGATGCCCGCCGCCGTGCGCAACGTGATTTCGAGCACCTTCACGCCGCCCGCATGCAGCGCCCGCGATACGTGTTCGCCCTGCTCGACCGAATCGAATGCGAGCACCGGAATGACCGGGCCCAGACGCACGATTTCGCTTACCGTCTTCATGTGATGCGACTCCTTCTTGTGTGCGGCGACGCTGTCGTCGGACCGCGGGTTTCTGTCAGGTTCGAACTGTGGCTCGATTCGCTAGCGTCCATGCACCATTTGACGATCGGCGTGGCCCGCAGTCGCCGTCGCGCCGCCATCCGTCGACGCGGTCTTCGCGCCGATTAGCGGACCGAACACCGACGCGCCCTCCTCGGCCGGCAACGCCGCGCTGCGGAACACGCCGAACAGTTCGCGCCCGAAGCCGACTTCGTTCTCCGCCTGATTCGCCGGCGCTTCGACTTCGCGCGACGCCCATTCGCGCGCGTCGATCTCGATGTCGAGCACGCCGGCCGGCGCGTCGATCACGAGCATATCGCCGGTGCGCACCTTGCCGAGCGGCCCGTGCAACAGCGCCTCCGGCGACACGTGGATCACGGCGGGCACCTTCCCCGATGCGCCCGACATGCGCCCGTCGGTGACCAGCGCGACATGGAAGCCCTGATCCTGCAACACGCCGAGAAGCGGCGTCAACCGATGCAGTTCCGGCATGCCGTTCGCGCGCGCGCCCTGAAAGCGCACGACCGCGACGAAATCGCGCTTCAGTTCGCCCTTGTCGAACGCTTCCTGCACTTCTTCCTGCGAATTGAAGACGATGGCCGGCGCCTTCACCACGCGATGCTCCGGCGCCACCGCCGAAATCTTGATGACGCCGCGACCGAGCTTGCCCTGCATGAGCCGCAAGCCGCCATCCGGCTGGAACGGCTCGCGAATGCCGCGCAGCACCTTCGTGTCATGACTCTCGGCGGCGCCATCGACCCATTGCAGCTTGCCGTCGATAAGCTTCGGCTCCTTCGTGTAGTGCGACAACCCGCGGCCCGCAACCGTCTGCACGTCTTCGTGCAGCAAGCCGCCTTCCAGCAGATTGCGCACGAGAAACGCCACGCCGCCCGCCGCGTGGAAGTGGTTCACATCGGCCTTGCCGTTCGGGTAGATCTTCGCGAGTAGCGGCACGACTTGCGACAACTCGTCGAAGTCGTTCCAGTCGATCACGATGCCCGCCGCCCGCGCGATTGCCACGAGATGCAACGTGTGATTGGTCGAACCGCCTGTCGCGAGCAGCGCGACGATGCCGTTGACGATCGCCTTCTCATCGACCACATGGCCGATCGGCGTGTAGTTCCCGCGCTCCAGCGTGAGATCGAGCACGCGGCGCGCGGCTTCGGCGGTGAGCGCATCGCGCAGCGGCGTGTGCGGATGCACGAACGCCGCGCTCGGCAGATGCAGGCCCATCACTTCCATCAGCATCTGATTGCTGTTGGCCGTCCCGTAGAACGTGCAGGTGCCGTGACCGTGATACGCGGCGGCCTCCGCTTCGAGCAACGCGTCGCGATTACACTTGCCGGTCGCGAACTCCTGGCGAACCTTCGCCTTCTCGTCGTTGGTGAGGCCGCTCGTCATCGGGCCTGCGGGAACGAAGATGGTCGGCAGATGGCCGAATTGGAGCGCGCCGATGGCCAAGCCCGGCACGATCTTGTCGCAGACGCCGAGGCACAGCGCCGCGTCGAACATGTTGTGCGTGAGCGCGACGGCCGTGCTCATGGCGATGACTTCGCGCGAAAACAGCGACAGCTCCATGCCCGCGTTGCCCTGCGTGATGCCGTCGCACATGGCCGGCACGCCGCCCGCGAATTGCGCGATGCCGCCGTGTTCGCGCGCCGCCTGCTTGATGATGTCCGGAAAGCTCTTGTACGGCGCGTGCGCGGAAAGCATCTCGTTGTACGACGACACGATGCCGATGTTCGGCTCGCGCACCGCCTTGATCGCGATCTTCTCCTGACCTTCGAGTCCGGCGAAACCGTGCGCGAGGTTGGCGCAGGACAGCGCGCCGCGCGCCGGGAACTTGCCGTGCGCCGCGTCGATGCGCGCGAGATACGCCGCGCGCGTGGACTTGCTGCGCTCGATCACGCGGTCGGTGACCTTCTTGAGTTGTGAATGCGGGGAAACCATCGAAGCTCCTTGTCTCACTGCGGCGCGCGTGCCGTCGAGTTGTGGATTGGACAATCGCGAAAACGGCGGCTGCGTCGTTGTTGTATGGCTGGCCGTTTGGCGTCATATTAGTAGAAAAACTACACGGTGACAATGCACTGAATGCGCCCGCCAATTCAGCGAACACCTAAGTCAATGCCTTTACCGATCGATGTCTCAGGGATTTCCCTAAGAACCGCGGTCGACGTCATGTAGTATTTGTACAAACCGATTCATCGGCTATAGTCGCAGGCAAATTCCAGCATAGGCGAGTTTTCCGATGTTGCTGTCCCAAGTCGAAGCAATGCGCGAGCAGTTGCGCCCGTCCGAGCGAAAGCTCGCCGATTACGTGCTGGAAGCGCCGCGCGAAGTCCTCGACCTCTCGATGACCGATTTTGCGGCCCGAGCAGGCGTCAGCCAGCCGACCATCGCGCGCTTTTGTCAGGCGCTCGGCTTCTCGGGCTTCCGGGAATTCAAGATCCGGCTCGCGCAAAGCGTCGCAGCGGACGTGCCCACGGTCTACCGCGACGTCCGCAGCGACGAGCCCGCCGCCGGCGTCGCGGCGAAAGTGCTGGACCGCACCATCGGGGCGCTGATCGCGGTGCGGAACAGCTTGTCGTCGGACAGCGTGGCGGCGGCCATTGCGATTCTGTCGGATGCGCGGCGCATCGAGTTTTATGGCGCGGGCGGCTCGGGCATCGCCGCGCTCGACATGCAGCACAAGTTTTTCCGCCTCGGCGTGCCATCAGTCGCGTACGCCGATCCGCATACCTACACGACGTCGGCGGCGCTGCTCGGTCCCGGCGATGTGGTGGTCGCCATCTCGAACACCGGCCGCACGAAGGACATTCTCGATGCGTGCAAATCCGCGCTCAATGGCGGGGCGAAAGTGATCGCGATCACGCACGGCAATTCGCCGCTCGCGCGACTGGCGAGCGTCGGCCTGTTCGCGAATGTCGATGAGGACACGGATATCTTTTCGCCGATGACATCGCGCGTCTCGCATCTCGCAATCGGCGACATTCTGGCGGTGGGATTGGCGCTGGCGCGCGGTCCGCAGTTGGCGGAGAAGCTCGCCGAGGCGAAGGACGTACTGGAAGGACGCCGGGTGGGAACGTGAGCCGGCGCCGGGCTCACGGAAGAGACATCAGAACGGTTTGACGACCACCAGCAGCGTCGCGCCGAGCAAGCCGAGCACCGGCAGCTCGTTGTACATACGGTACCACTTGTCCGAGCGCGTGTTCTCGCCGCGCTGGAACGTGCGCAGCAGAACGCCGCAATACGCGTGATAAACGATCAGCAACACGACGATGCCGAGCTTCGCGTGCAACCACCCCTGCCCGCGCCCGATGCCGACATCCAGCCACAGCCACAGCCCGCACGCGAGCGCCGGCACCGCGATGAACGTCATGAAGCGAAAGAGCTTGCGCGCCATCAGCAGCAGGCGCGCGGTCGCTGCCGGGTCCGTCTCCATCGCGAGATTGACGTAAATGCGCGGCAAGTAGAACAGCCCCGCGAACCACGAGGCGACCAGCACGATATGCAGCGATTTGATCCAGAGCATCGTTTGTCTTTGGGTCGTTCTTATTGACGCACTTCGCCGTGGCCGAGCACGACGTATTTCAGCGATGTCAGGCCTTCCAGTCCCACCGGGCCACGCGCGTGCAGCTTGTCGTTCGAGATGCCGATTTCCGCGCCGAGCCCGAACTCGAAGCCATCCGCGAAGCGCGTCGACGCGTTGACCATGACGCTCGCCGAATCCACCTCGCGCAGGAAGCGCATGGCGCGGTCGTGATCTTCGGTGACGATCGCGTCCGTATGATGCGAGCCGTACGTGTTGATGTGGTCGATGGCCTCGTCCAGACCATCGACGATCTTCACCGCCAGAATTGGCGCGAGATACTCGGTGCTCCAGTCTTCGTCGGTGGCATCGACGAGCCCGCCAATGTTCGCCGCTTCGAGCACCTTGCGCGCCGCCGCGTCGACACGCAGTTCGACGTCTTTCGCCTGAAAAGCACGCGCGAGCATGGGCAGCGCGGCGTCGGCGACAGCGCGCGCGACGAGCAGCGTTTCCATCGTGTTGCAGGTTCCGTAGCGATGCGTCTTCGCGTTGTCGCAGATCGCCGCCGCTTTCGCGAGATCGGCGCGGTCGTCCACGTACACGTGGCAGATGCCGTCGAGATGCTTGATCATCGGCACGCGGGATTGTTCCATCAGCCGCGCGATGAGGCTTTTCCCGCCGCGCGGCACGATCACGTCGACGAACTCCGTCATGGTGATGAGCTTGCCGACCGCCGCGCGATCCGCCGTCTCGACGACCTGCACCGCGTCCTGCGGCAGCCCGGCCGCTCGCAGTCCCTCGCCGATGAGCCGGGCAAGCGCAGTGTTGCAATCGAGCGCCTCGGAACCGCCGCGCAGAATCGTCGCGTTGCCGGATTTCAGGCAGAGCGCGGCGGCGTCGATGGTCACGTTCGGCCGCGATTCGTAGATGATGCCGATCACGCCGAGCGGCACGCGCATCTGCCCGACCTGAATGCCCGTCGGACGGAACTTGAGTCCGCTGATTTCCCCGATCGGATCGGCCAGCGACGCCACTTGCCGCAAGCCTTCGACCATCGTGCGGAGCGCCTTGTCGGAGAGCGTCAGACGGTCGATGAACGCCGCGTCGTAGCCCTTCTCGCGGGCTCGATCCAGATCGCGCGCATTCGCGGCCTTGAGCGTGTCGCGTTCCCGCTCGATCGCATCCGCCACCGCGACGAGCGCCGCGTTCTTCGCCGCCGTCGACGCCCGCGCCATCGCGCGTGACGCCACGCACGCGCGGCGGCCGAGATCGGTCATGTACTGGTCGATGTTCATCTGGATCATTCCGTATGCCGGCTGCGAAAGCGCGGCATCAGTGAGATGGGAGTCGCGTCCGGTTGAATGGCCCGACGCGCAAAGAATCATTCTAAGCCGTGGCGCGTACTAGCGACGCGGTCGCGGGGCTGGCGACGCGCCTTGCGCCACGGCCATCGCCAGTTCGAACATGCCGGCCCACGGATCGGGCGGCGGCTCGCTGCCGCGCGCACCCGCGCCGGAACTACCCGAAAGCCCTTTGACCTGCCGGTCGAGCCGCGCCGCGAGCGAGAGGGCGCGTTCGAGCGCGTCTTCCGTCACGCGGGAAAGGGCCGGGCCGATCAACCGCTCGCGCGGTCCCCACACGCGGTTTTCGCGCAGCAGCGTGGCGAGCGGCTTGCCCGACGTCACACCGCGCTTGATGCGCAGGAGCGTGCGCACCTCGTCGACGAGCGCCCACAGCACGAGCACCGCCGCTTCGCCTTCGCCTTTGAGACCATCGAGCATGCGCGAAAGGCGGCCGACGTCGCCCGTCAGCATCGCCTCGTTCAGCTTGAAAACGTCGTAGCGCGCGACGTTCAGCACCGCGTCGTGAATCTGCTCGAACGTAAGCACGCCTTGCGGATAAAGCAGCCCCAGCTTCTGTATTTCCTGATGCGCGGCAAGCAGATTGCCCTCGACGCGTTCCGCGATGAAAACGAGCGCGCGCCGGCCCTCTTCGCCCGGCGCGACGCGCTGGCCTTGCTGCGCGAGCCGCTGGCCCACCCACATCGGCAACTGCGCCCGGTCGACCGGATCGACCTTCAGCGCGACACCCGCGCCGATCAACGCCGTGAACCACGCGGATTTCTGCGCCGCCGAATCGAGGCGCGGCAGCGTGACCAAGGTCACGACGTCGGGATTGTCGGCGGCGGCGAGGGTCTTCAGCGCCTCGCCGCCTTCCTTGCCGGGCTTGCCCGTCGGAATCCGCAACTCGATGAGTTGCCGGTCGCCGAACAGCGACATCGACTGCGTTGCGCCGATGAGCGCGCTCCAGTCGAACCCGCGCTCGACCGTGAACACGGTTCTATCCGTGAAGCCGCCCGCGCGCGCGGCGGCCCGGATGCGGTCGCACGCTTCCTGCACGAGCAAATGCTCGTCGCCATAGACGACGTACAGCGCCTTCAGGCCTTTGGCGAGATGCGCTTCGAGCGCGTCGAGCTTCAGTTGCATGGTGGACGGTCGCGTAGCCCGTTACAGCGGCGGCGTGGGCAACGGCGCTCTCGGCGCGATACCCGGCGTCTGCTCGGCCGGCGTCGGATGCAGCGAACGCACGACCGCGAGCCGGCGCGTCAGTTGATCCACGGCGTCGTTGCGCATGTCGTTGTAGAGCAGCGTGGCTTCCTGCGACTTCGCGAGCGTGTACTGGTTGCTATAGGTCATCGCCCGATTCAGCGCGATGGCGCTAGGCGGAATCAGCACCGTTCCGTCCGCGCCGACGAGCGTATAGCTCAGGTTGTAGACGAGCTCGTACTCCTGGATCACGCCCTGCGAATTGAGGCTGAGTGTGCTGAGGCCTTGGCCTTCCGTGAGATAGAGCGTCGCGTCCGGCTTCTCCGAGGGCTTTACGATAACCGTATCGCTTCCGCCCTGCACCATGCGTTCGAGCCGCCCGACCATCTGCGGCGCGCCGCCGCTGATCGCCAGGCGCTTGAAGGCGTAGTCCTGCTCGCCGCGCAACTGGAAGCCGCACGCGGACAGCGCGACCGCGCCGCCCACGAGCGCGAGGAAGGTACGCCGGCTCACGCGCGCCGCGCGATTTTCGACGGCTTTGACGCTCACATCGAATCCCCAGGTTTTGGCCATCAGACCACCACGTTGACGAGACGCCCCGGCACCAAGACGATCTTCTTCGGCGCGCGGCCTTCCGAGAACTTAGCGAACATTTCGTGCGCGAGCGCCGCCTGTTCGATGGCTTCCCGCGTTGCATCCTTCGCCACGGTCAGCGCGCCGCGCACCTTGCCGTTGACCTGCAGCACCAGTTCGATTTCCGCTTGCTCGAGCGCGGCTTCGTCGACCTTCGGCCACGGCGCGTCGAGCAGCGGGCCGAATTCGTCGGCATAACCGAGTTCCGACCACAACTGGAACGTGATATGCGGCACGACCGGATACAGCACGCGCAGCAGCACGCCGAAGGTTTCGTTCAGCACGCCTTCGCCTGCATTCTTCGCGCTGTCGAGCGCGTTGAGCATCTTCATCGCGGCAGACACGACCGTGTTGTACTGCAGGCGGCCATAGTCGAAATCGGCTTGCTTCAGCACGGTATAGACTTCGCGGCGCAGGGCGCGGTCGGCGTCGCTCAGCTTCGATGCATCCAGCTTGCGGTGCTGGCGCAGCGCCTCCGCGTTGTCATGCGCGAAGTGCCACACGCGGCGCAGGAAGCGGCTCGCGCCTTCGACGCCCGCGCCCGACCATTCGAGCGATTGCTCCGGCGGCGCCGCGAACATCACGAAGAGACGCGCCGTATCAGCGCCGTACTGGTCGATGAGCGTCTGCGGATCCACGCCGTTGTTCTTCGACTTCGACATCTTTTCGACGCCGCCGAGCACGACCGGCTGGCCGTCGGCAATCAGCGTCGCGCCGGTCGGGCGGCCCTTGTCGTCGTGCGACACGGTGACTTCGAGCGGGTTGTACCACGTCTTCTTGCCGCTCGCGTCTTCACGATAAAACGTCTCGTTGAGCACCATGCCCTGCGTGAGCAGGTTCTTGGCCGGCTCGCCGAACTTCACGAGGCCCATGTCGCGCATGACCTTGGTCCAGAAGCGCGAATACAAGAGGTGAAGAATGGCGTGCTCGATACCGCCGATGTACTGATCCATCGGCATCCAGTAATCGGTACGCTCGTCGACCATCGTCGCCGCGTCCGGCGCGCTGTAGCGCGAGAAGTACCACGACGAATCGACGAACGTGTCCATGGTGTCCGTTTCGCGCTTCGCCGCCGCGCCGCACTTCGGGCACGAGCAATTCAGGAACGTTTCGGACTTAGCTAACGGATTGCCCGTGCCGTCCGGCACCAGGTCTTCGGGCAGCACGACCGGCAGATCCTTCTCCGGCACCGGCACGTCGCCGCAGCTCGGGCAGTGAATGATCGGGATCGGCGTGCCCCAGTAACGCTGGCGCGAGATGCCCCAGTCGCGCAGACGCCAGGTGACCTGCTTATCGCCGAGGTCTTTGGCTTTCAAGTCGGCGGTGATCGCATCGATCGCTTCCTCGGTGGTGAGGCCGTCGTACTTGCCGCTGTTGACGAGGCGGCCGGCCGTCTTGTCGCCGTACCACTCTTCCCACGCCGCGGTGGAGTAGGTCTTGCCTTCGACAGCGATCACCGGCTTGATCGGCAGATCGTATTTCTTCGCGAACGCGAAGTCGCGCTCATCGTGTGCCGGCACGCCCATCACGGCGCCTTCGCCGTAGGACATCAGCACATAGTTGCCGATCCACACTTCGACCTTCTCGCCCGTCAGCGGATGCGTGATGAAAAAGCCGGTCGCCATGCCCTTCTTTTCCATCGTGGCGACGTCGGCTTCCGCGACGCCGCCGCGCTTGCATTCCTCGATGAACGCCTGCAAACCGGGGTTGTCGCGCGCAAGACGCGTGGCGAGCGGATGCTCCGCCGCGATCGCCGCGAACGTCACGCCCATGATGGTGTCGGCGCGCGTCGTGAACACGCGCAAGAGTTTCGCCTCGCCGTCGATCTCATACGGGAAGCCGAAGTTGACGCCGAAGCTCTTGCCGATCCAGTTCTGCTGCATGATCTTCACGCGCTCGGGCCAGCCGAGGCCTTCCAGATCGTCGAGCAGTTGATCCGCGTAATCGGTGATGCGCAGGTAGTACATCGGAATCTCGCGCTTCTCCACGAGCGCGCCCGAGCGCCAGCCGCGCCCGTCGATGACCTGTTCGTTCGCGAGCACCGTCTGGTCGACCGGATCCCAGTTCACCGTGCCGGTCTTCTTGTACGCGATGCCCTTTTCCAGCATCTTGAGGAACAGCCACTGGTTCCACTTGTAGTACTCGGGCGAGCACGTGGCGACTTCGCGAGACCAGTCGATGGCGAGGCCCATCGACTGCATCTGCTTCTTCATGTACGCGATGTTGTCGTACGTCCACTTCGCGGGCGGCACGCCATTGGCCATCGCGGCGTTCTCGGCGGGCATGCCGAACGCGTCCCAGCCCATCGGCATCAGCGTGTTGTGGCCGTTCATGCGCAGATAACGGTACATCACGTCGTTGATGGTGTAGTTGCGCACGTGCCCCATGTGCAGCTTGCCCGACGGATACGGCAGCATCGAGACGCAGTAGAACTTGGGCTTGGCCGACGTCTCGGTCGTCCGGTAGACGTCGTTCGCGCGCCAGTTGCTCTGCGCGGCGGATTCGACGTCGGCGGGTACGTATTTATCGTGCATGGTGTGGTGGCTTTACGCTTGATGCTGTGAACGGGCGCGAGCTTCGTTGGGCTTGGCCGCTGGCTTGCGGTGGCGAATCCAGACGCTGCGTGGTCGACCGGCCGGCGCGACCCGCGCGATGCAACGGCGGAATCGGGCCTGCTCTGATTGACGCGGGACGCGTTGGACGGGCAAAGGGCGATTATACCGTCCGCTCTTCGCGTGTCCTGGATTCGTAAAGCCGCTGGCCGCGCGAATTCCGGGCCATTCGCTGCAAGTGTGCGGGGCGCGCGGCCGCCCGGCAACTCAGCCGAACAGCATAGGCCGAATCTGAACGTGTCAGTGCGCGGCGACCGGCTGCGTCACGAAACCAATCCGCTCGATTCCGGCCTGCTGTGCCGCGCCCATCACCTGCGCGACGATTTCATAGCGCGTGGCGCTCGACGCCCTCAGATGCAGCTCGGGCTTCTCGGCCGCCTTGCCGGCTGCGGCGAAGCGCGCGCGCATGTCAGCGGCGCTGATCGGCGCGTCGTTCCAATAGAGGTTGCCTGTATCGTCGATGGAAAGCGTGATGGTCTGCGGCGTCTCGCGCGCAGGCTGCGACGAGACCTTCGGCAAATCCAGCCGGATGGCGTGCGTGAAAAGCGGCGCGGTGATGATGAAGATCACCAGCAACACGAGCATGACGTCGATGAGCGGCGTCATGTTGATGTCGGCCATAGGCGAGCCGTTGGGCTTGTTGTCGAGTCCGCCGAAGGCCATCGCGCGCTCCCTATTCTTTCTCGCCGCAAACGAACGCGTGCAGATCGTGCGCGAAGCCGTCGAGTTCCTCGGAGATCTGCCGCACGTAGCGGCCGAGCACGTTGTACGCAAGCACCGCCGGAATCGCGACGACGAGCCCGAACGCGGTCATGATGAGCGCCTCGCCGACCGGCGCCGCGACGTTTTCGATCATCGCCTGCCCGCTCGCCGCAATGCTGCCGAGCGCGTGATAGATGCCCCAGACCGTGCCGAGCAAGCCGACGAAGGGCGCCGTGCTGCCCACCGACGCGAGCAACACCTGTCCGAATTCGAGCCGACGTTGCGAGCGCAGCAACGCCTGGCGCAACGCGCGCAACACGCGCTCGTTGCGCTCGACGCGGGCGAGCAGCGCGCCGGGTACTTCCGCTTCGGAAGCGCGCCACGCCGCTTCGGCGAGCGGCAGATACACGCGCTCGCGGTCCGCGCTGCGCAACGCGCCGATGCCATCTTTCAGCGTCGACGCCTGCCAGAAGCGTTGCAGCGCGAGCGGCCCTTGCCATTTTGCGCGCGCCAGCACCCACGCCTTCACGAGCAGGAAGCACCAGCTCGCGAGCGACATGGCGAGCAGCACGCCCGCGACCGCATGCGTGACGGCATCGCCGCTTTGCAGATAGTGGATAACGCCCGTTGCCGCCATCGTCCGTGAACGCCTCAGCGCAGGCCGAGCACGTCTTGCATGTCGAAGAAGCCCTTGTCGTGCGCGGCGAGGAAGCGCACCGCGCGCAGCGCGCCCTGCGCGTACGACAGACGGCTCGCGGACTTGTGCGTGATCTCGATGCGCTCGCCGATGCCCGCGAACAGCACCGTGTGATCGCCGACGATATCGCCGCCGCGTATCGCCGAGAAGCCGATGGTCGACGGATCGCGCTCGCCGGTCACGCCTTCACGCGCATAGACGGCGCAGTCGTTCAGATCGCGGCCGAGCGCGCGGGCCACGACTTCGCCCATCGCCAGCGCGGTGCCGGACGGCGCATCCACCTTATGCCGGTGATGCGCCTCGATGATCTCGATGTCGTAACCCTGCGCGAACTGCTTCGCGGCGAATTCGAGCAGCTTGAGCGTCACGTTCACGCCGACGCTCATGTTCGGCGCGAAGACCACGCCGATCTTGTCGCCCGCCTGCTTCAACTGCGCTTTTTGCTCGTCGGAGAAGCCGGTCGTGCCGATCACCATCTTCACGTTATGACGCAGCGCCGCTTCCAGATGCGTGAGCGTGCCTTCAGGGCGCGTGAAGTCGATCAGATAGTCGGCGTCGGCGAACACGCGCTCGATGTCGTCGGTGAGCGCGACGCCGGTGGTCTTGCCGAGGAACGCGCCCGCGTCCTGCCCGAGTTGCGGCACGCCCGGACGGTCGAGCGCGCCGACGAGTTGCGCGTCGGGGTCGTTGAGAACGGTTTCGATCAGCATCCGGCCCATGCGGCCCGACGCCCCGGCGATGGCGATCTTCATGGCTGTCTCGTGTTGGACCGCGCGGCGAGCGCGGCTGATTGATACGGCGTCACGCGGCGAGCGCCCGCGACGCCGGTCTGTCCGGCAAGGCGCGAACGGCGCGCCTTCCCGACGATGCTTCGCCGCGTTACTGCGGCATGCTGAACTGCGCTTGCCCGCCCGCGTTGGCCGGAGCCGGCGACGTGCTCGCGGGACCGACCGCGCTGCTGTCCGGAATCGTGATCGTCTGCGGCTTGCGCTGCAACTGGATCTGCGAGTTGCCGCCGACGCTCGCCGCGCCGGGCGCCGCGCCCGCGCTTTGCGGCACGTTCGGGCGCACGGACGATTGCGTGCGGCCAGTCGGCATTTCGACTTGCGCCGTCGCGCGATTCGCAGCCTGCGCGGCCTGCTGATTCGCATCGCCCGCGAAGGCTGCCGCGGTGTTCGGCTGCGTGGACGGCTCGCCGACGGGCGCGGTCACGGTGCTTGCCGAAGCCGCCGAAGCCGATGCCGCAACCGCCGCGGGCGCCGTTGGCGCCTTCGCGACCTTCAGGCCCCGGTCGCCGTCGATCTCGGCGAGCAGTTCGAGGTTAGACGGCAGATTCTCGCCGCCCGACCAGCTCACGACGCGATCGCTCGCGAAGTTCACGACGAAGTCACGCTGCTGCACGACGGAGGTGGAACCGCGCTTGAAGTAGAACACGTAGTCCCAGCGGTCCGCGTGGAACATGTCGGTGAGCAGCGGCGTGCCGAGCAGTTGCCTGACCTGATCGCGCGACATGCCGACCTGCATCTGGCTCGCCGCTTCCTGCGAAACGAAGTTGCCCTGCACGACCGTGATGCGGTATGGCGTGATGCTCTGCGCGATCTTCTGCGTGACGCTGTCGTACGTCGAGCAACCCGCGAGCAGCGCGGCGAGGGTTGCTGCGATAATGGTTCCCCGCATGCGACGGCTCTCCCTGCAATTCGATAAAAATTTTGAGATCATTTCACCTTTCGCGCACAGCGCCGATGACACTGACAACGCCGCGCTTCTCGTTCCGCTCTCCGTGCGCTTCTGCGTGGCTTCTGCGTAGCTTCCGCGCCGTTTTGCGTACTTTCCGCATGAGATGTCAGGATTCGGAAAAACGCATTACTATGAGAACCTTGAATTGTACTCTAGGGATGCCTAGCCATGACCAATCCCTCCGATCTGAAAAATATCGGGCTCAAGGCGACCCTGCCCCGCCTCAAGATTCTGGAAATCTTCCAGCATAGTCCGGTGCGTCACCTGACCGCTGAAGACGTGTATCGCAATCTGCTCAATGAAGAGCTCGATATCGGGCTCGCCACCGTGTACCGCGTGCTCACGCAGTTCGAGCAAGCGGGCCTGCTGTCGCGAAGCAATTTCGAATCGGGCAAAGCGGTGTTCGAGCTGAACGAAGGTTCGCACCACGATCACCTCGTCTGCATCGACTGCGGGCGCGTCGAAGAGTTCTTCGACGCCGAGATCGAACGGCGCCAGCAGTCCATCGCCAAGGAGCGCGGCTTCAAGCTGCACGAGCACGCGCTCGCGCTCTATGGCGCCTGCACCAAGGAAAACTGCCCGCACCGCAAGCACTGAGCGACCCGCGCCCGGGGCGGCGCGAACGCATAGTGACGAAAATGAGCCGCCGTCCATCGGCTTCGATGGACGGCGGTTTTGTTTCGTCCATTTTCGTCCCTATGCGGCGAATTCCGATAACGACGTTCGTCTCCGCTGACGCAGGCACTTCCCGCGACAGCCGCGGTCATAGCACCGGCCGCGAGCGATCGCTAGCCCTCCGTGGCTTCAATCAGCTTTCCGCGGACCTGCAATCAGCGAACGTCAAAAGGAGTAACGTCGATGGACGTGCAACAACTCGTATCAGAATTTCTGTCTTCGTCGCACGGGGCGCAAGCCACGCAGGCGCTGACCGATCAGGGCTTCAGCCAGGAAGACAGTCAGCAAATGCTTAGTACGGCTGCGGAAACGGCGCACGCGCACGCCGAAGAGCAGAGCCAGGGCTTGCTGGGCGACCACCCCGGCAAGAGCTTCTTCGCGGCGTTCGCGGCGGGACTCGTGCGCGGCGACGGCTTCTTCAAGTCGCTGGAAGAAGGCGGCGAAGGCGTGCTGACCGGACGCATCGCGGAATCCATCGGCGCGCGCATGCGGCTGGACCCGGGCACGGCGTCGACCGTTGCGGCCGCCGCGACGCCTTACGTCATATCGTTCCTGCGCCAGCGGTTCGCATAACGCCGCGCAAAAAACAAAGCCGCTCGGAGGAGCGGCTTTGTCATTTCAGCGGACCGAACGTTACTTCGCGTTCGCGAGCGCGACCGCCGTATCCAGCATGCGGTTCGAGAAGCCCCACTCGTTGTCGTACCAGCTCGAAACCTTCACGAGACGGCCCGACACCTTCGTGAGCGTTGCGTCGAACGTCGACGAAGCCGGGTTGTGGTTGAAGTCGACCGACACCAGCGGGGCGTCGTTGTAGCCGAGAATGCCCTTCAGCTCGCCTTCCGACGGTTCCTTCATGATCTTGTTGACTTCTTCGACCGTCGTGTCGCGCGCCGCGATGAACGACAGATCCACGACCGACACGTTGATGGTCGGCACGCGGATCGCGTAGCCGTCCAGCTTGCCGTTCAGCTCCGGCAGCACGAGACCGACCGCCGACGCAGCGCCCGTCTTCGTCGGGATCTGGCTGTGCGTGGCCGAGCGCGCGCGGCGCAGGTCTTCGTGATACACGTCGGTCAGAACCTGGTCGTTCGTGTAGGCGTGGATCGTGGTCATCAGGCCGTTGACGAGGCCGATCTTGTCGTTCAGCGGCTTGACGAGCGGCGCGAGGCAGTTCGTCGTGCACGATGCGTTCGAGATGACCGTGTCCGATGCCTTCAGCACGTTGTGGTTCACGCCGTACACGACGGTCGCGTCCACGTCCTTGCCGCCCGGCGCGGAAATGATGACCTTCTTCGCGCCGCCCTTGATGTGCGCGCTCGCCTTTTCCTTCGTCGTGAAGAAGCCGGTGCACTCCATCACCACGTCGACGTTCAGCTCGCCCCACGGCAGTTCAGCCGGGTTGCGGTTCGCCAGCACGCGAATCTTGTCGCCGTTGACGACCAGGTAGTCGCCGTCCACCGACACGTCGCCGGGGAACTTGCCGTGCGCGGTGTCGTACTGCGTCAGGTGCGCGTTCGTCTTGGCATCGCCGAGATCGTTGATGGCGACGATCTCGATGTCGTGCTTCTTGCCGTTCTCGTAGAAGGCGCGCAACGTGTTGCGGCCGATCCGGCCGTAGCCGTTGATTGCAACGCGAATCGTCATGGTCTATCTCCTTGGCTTAAAAAAACCTGCTTCGCTGCACGCGGATGCTTACGCGGCCAGAACGGCCTTCGCCGTTTCGACGACGTGCTCCACCGTGAAGCCGAAGTGCTTGAAGAGCGCACCGGCCGGCGCGGACTCTCCGAACGTGTCGATGCCGACCACGCCGCCTTCGAGGCCCACGTACTTGCGCCAGAAATCCGTCACGCCCGCTTCGATCGCTACGCGCGCCACGCCCTTCGGCAGCACGCGCTCACGGTACTCGGCGTCTTGTTTGTCGAAGAGGTTCGTGCAGGGCATCGAGACGACGCGCGCGCCGATGCCTTCTTTCGCGAGCGCCTCGACGGCCTGCAACGCGAGCTGCACTTCCGATCCCGTCGCGACCAGGATGATTTTGCGCGCGGGAATGTCGTCGTTCCAGTCGACGAGCACGTAACCGCCCTTCGCGATGTTCGCGATCTGAATGTCGTTGCGCGGCGAGAACTGCAAGTTCTGGCGGCTGAAAATGAGCGTCGACGGGCCTTCGTGTTCGATGGCATGCGTCCACGCGACGGCCGTTTCAACAGTATCCGCCGGCCGCCACGTCTGCAACTGCGGAATCAGGCGCAGGCTGGAGACGTGCTCGACCGACTGGTGCGTCGGACCGTCTTCGCCGAGGCCGATGGAATCGTGCGTGAACACGAAGATCGAGCGCGCTTTCATCAGCGCGGCGACGCGCAGCGCGTTGCGGCTGTAGTCCGAGAAGGTCAGGAAGGTGCCGCCGAACGGACGGAAGCCGCCATGCAGCGCAATGCCGTTGATGGCCGCGCTCATGCCGAATTCGCGCACGCCGTAATTGATGTGATTGCCCCACTGGATGCCCGCGTGGCCAGCGTTGGCGTTCTCCGCGTCGCCGGCGGCGCGCACGGCTTTCGACGCCTTCCAGTTCGTGAGATTCGAGCCGGTCAGGTCGGCCGAACCGCCGAGCAGTTCCGGCAGCGCGGCGGCGAGCCCTTCGATGGCTTGCTGCGATGCCTTGCGCGTCGCCACCGTTTCCGCACGCTGGTTCGCGTCCTCGATGATCTTCGCGGCGCTCGCTTTCCAGTCGGCGGGCAGTTCGCCCTTCATGCGGCGCGTGAATTCGGCGGCCTGTTCGGCGTATTTCGCGCGATAGGCGTCGAACGCCTTGTTCCACTCGCCTTCCACGCGCGCGCCCTGCTCCTTCGCGTCCCACGCCGCATAGACTTCCTGCGGAATCACGAACGGCTCGTACTGCCAGCCGATGGCCGCGCGCGTGGCCGCGATCTCGTCGCCGCCGAGCGGCGCGCCATGTGCGTCGTGGCCGCCCGCCTTCGTCGGCGCGCCCTTGCCGATGACCGTGCGGCAGCAAATGAGCGTCGGCTTGTCGGATTGCTTCGCCTGAGCGATGGCGGCGTCGACTGCGTTGACGTCATGGCCATCCACGGCGCGAATCACGTTCCAGCCGTACGCTTCGAAGCGCTTCGGCGTGTCGTCGTGGAACCAGTGCTCGACGTGGCCGTCGATGGAAATGCCGTTGTCGTCGTACAGGGCGATCAGCTTGTTCAGCTTCAGCGTGCCCGCGAGCGAACAGGCTTCGTGCGAGATGCCTTCCATCAGGCAGCCGTCGCCGAGGAACACATACGTGTAGTGATCGACGATCTTCGCGTCCGCCTTGTTGAACTCGGCGGCGAGCAGCGCTTCGGCGAGCGCCATGCCGACCGCGTTGGCGACGCCCTGGCCGAGCGGGCCGGTGGTCGTCTCGACGCCCGGCGTGATGCCCACTTCGGGATGGCCCGGCGTCTTCGAATGCAGCTGGCGGAAGTTCTTGATCTCGCTCATCGGCAGGTCGTAGCCGGTGAGGTGCAAAAGCGCGTACAGCAGCATGGAGCCGTGACCGTTCGACAGGACGAAACGATCGCGGTCGAACCAGTGCGGATTCGACGGGTTGTGCTTCAGATGGCGCGACCACAGCGCGACGCCGATCTCGGCCATGCCCATGGGCATGCCGGGGTGGCCGGAGTTGGCTTGTTGAACGGCATCCATGGCGAGCGCGCGAATTGCGTTGGCCATGAGGGCGGTCGGGCTGGAAGTCGGGATCGTCATGTCGGGTGTCGGCGGCTACGGGAGCGTTGGGGCAGTGCTGGAATGATCCACGGTGCTTCTTGACGCTGCGTCTGACCGGTACTTCGCACCGGACGCCGGACCCGCGGCACACCGCGTTTTCAGTACCGGAACGACGAGAAACGACGAGGATCGGGAGGCGGTCATTCTAACAGACCGGTCCGATCGACAGGCGTGCGACACGGCGCCGAACGTGCGGCTTCCGGCGTTCGCGGGCATGTTCCGTGCAGCCGGGCGAAGCCGTTCATCGCGTCATCACGCGGCGTCGCGCCGCGGGCGGTTCGCGCCTCATGGCAAAATGCCCCTCACTGGTACGAGCAAAAGGCTTCAAGGAGTGCTTTCGATGACTGACCCTCGCCCCGCCGACGTCCCCTGGCTCACGCCCTATCTCACCGTGCGCGATGCGCGCGTGAGCATCGGGTTCTACGAGAAGGCGTTCGGCTTCGCGGTACGTGACAGCGTGAACGACGACGGCACCATCATCCACGTCGAGATGACGTATCGCGGGCAACTGATTCTGATGTTCGCGCCGGAGGGCGCGTACGGATCGCAGGCGCGCACGCCGAAGAGCGCGGGCCAGATGGCGCCGCAGTCGTTCTATCTCTATGTCGACGATGTCGATGCCACCTTCGCGCAGGCGCTCGCCGTCGGCGCAAAGGCGCTCATCGAGCCGCAAGACCAGTTCTGGGGCGACCGCTTCGCGCAGATCGAAGACCCGGACGGTTATCGCTGGGCGATTGCGCGCCACCTTCGTTGAACTCGCCGCAAGGCGCTATCCGCGGACCGTGCGTCCGTGATCGATCTCCATGCCACGCTTTTTCGTTGACGGCCCGCTCGCGGCGGGCCAGACCCTGTCTCTTCCCGACGACGTCGTGCGCCACGTGCACGTGCTGCGCTTGCAGAACGGCGACGCGATCACGCTCTTCGACGGCACCGGAGGCGAGTATCACGGCGTGCTCGTCGAGATCGGCAAACGCGCGGCGCTCGCGCGCATCGACGCGCACAGCGAACGCGAAGCGGAGCCGCCGTATCGCGTGACGCTCGCGCAGGGCGTCGCGGGCGGCGACAAGATGGACTGGCTGATCGAAAAGACGGTGGAACTGGGGGTCGCGCAGATCGTGCCGCTCACGGCCGAGCGCGGCGTCGTGCGGCTCGCGGGCGAGCGCGCGCTGCGGCGTCAGGCGCACTGGCAGGCGCTCGCGCGCGCGGCTTGCGAGCAATGCGGGCGCAATCGCGTGCCGGAAGTGGCCGCGCCGCGCGACCTGAGCGCGTGGCTGGCGTCGTTGCCGACCGCTGCGGATGGCGACCTGCGGCTGCTGCTTTCGCCTCGCGCCGAAGTTTCGTTCGCCGCGCTGCCCGCAGAGCCGCCGCGCGGCCGTGTCACGCTGGTGATCGGTCCAGAAGCCGGCTTTTCGCCGAAAGAAGAGAGCGAGATCGTCGCGGCGGGTTTCGCGGCGCTCGGTCTCGGACCGCGCGTGCTGCGCACGGAAACGGCGGGAACCGCGGTGCTCGCGGCGCTGGCCGCGCGTTGGGGCGGATGGTGAAGCCGCGCCCGGCCGCCACAAAAGCAAACAGCCCGGTGACGGGCTGTTCTGCTAACCGCTGACGCGATCGAAAGAACTCAAACGAACTCAAACGAACTCAAACGAACGAATAGAACACGCGGAACGCCACGCGCCGCTCGGCCCAGAATTCGGCGGCATCGCGGAAAACGTCGAGCAGCGTTTCGCGCCCTTCCTTGTCGAACTTCTGCGCGATGGGCAACTGCTCCAGCACGATCACGAAGCCCGGCTGCGAACCCGCGCGATGAACGAGGTCGGTGAGGCAGTCGTAAAGCGCGTCGTAGTTCTTGCCGAAGTGCTTCGGAAACAGGAACGAGGTCGCGATGGTTTCCAGCACTTCCTGTTTGCTCTGCGCCTGGCCGAGATACGCATACAGAAAATGCTGGCCCAGCCGATTGGCCTCGTCGGCGAGTTCCTGCACGCGAAACGCGCGGATGGACTGCACGATGTTCGGCCGCACCGTCGCAAACAGAGACTCCGACTCGTCCTGCGGATGCGCCGCCGGATGCAGGTTCGGATTCGGCTCGTCATCGGGTCTGTTGTCGTGTTCTGTCATGCGTAGCCGCAATACTCGCTGGAACAGGTTGCCGTCGCCGGTTGCGAAAAAATCACCCGCGACGCCGTTGTCGTGCGCGTAGATGTTGTCGCTCATGCCGTTAATCCCTCGTTATCCCGCAATGCGTTTAAAACTGGCGTAGTGGTCGTCCGAGTAGTAACAATCGTCGATCTGCCGCTTGGGGCCGCCGCATACGATCCGGCGTGCGCCGCGATCCCGCGCTCGCGGCGTGGGGACTGTGTATTCGTGGTAGTAGCCGCGCGCACGCCGTGGCAGCAAGCGTTCGCGGTTGCCGAACACGACGCCGTCTTTCTCGTAAGGGAAAGGCCCGCCCGCCTGGATCAACTGCAGTGTCTCGACCGCCTGTTTCGGCAACTGCGCGACGGTCACGGTCGCGAAGTCGTCGTTGCGCGCTTGCCGGGTCTGCGCTGCGGACGACCGGCTGGCCTCCGGCGGGATCTTCGCCGGATCGGCCTGATTCGCCGGTTTCGCGGGCATGACCGTGTCTGCCGCGCTTCGGGATTCGTCCTTGCCGCAGCCGCCCAGAAAGACGCCGAGTGCGACGATGCAGGCAAGTGCCGTAGCGCGCTTCACGAAACGATTGTCCCCGCGATAAACCCAAAAATGCGACAACCCCGAAAGATGTAAGGGTATCGCTAATGCCAAAGCGAAGCAACGTTCGGCGGGATTTCGGAAATTTTTTCTCAACTTCGCGGGCGCATGCACCGTTTTGCGGAGAAAAGGCAGCTACATCTAGCCCAAATCTGAGAGACATTTCAACTGAGCAAGATAATAATTTCACGCGCTGGGAATCGAAACCCTTGGACAAGCCGCCTCACTTGTCGCCAGTTTCACGGCATGCGCTCCATGCCGGACGCCCTGCGCTTTTAGGGAACAGCAAACTTCCCCCTTGCTATTGCCCCGGCGTGCCGCACTCGCGGCACGTTTTTTTTGGGCGCAAAAAAAAACGCGGCGGGAAGCTCCGCCGCGTCGGGATTGCATCCAGCGAGAATCAGCGCGCCGCCGATGCGTCCGCCACCAGCAACGCCGTCATGTTCACGATGCGCCGCACCGTCGCTGAAGCGGTCAGCACGTGCACCGGCTTCGCCGCGCCGAGCAGGATCGGCCCGATCGCGATGTTGTTGCCCGCCGCCGTCTTCAGCAGGTTGTACGAGATGTTCGCCGCGTCGATGTTCGGCAGGATCAGCAAGTTCGCGTCGCCTTCGAGCGTCGATTCGGGCAGCACTTCCTTGCGCAGACGGGCATCCAGCGCCACGTCGCCGTGCATTTCGCCGTCCACGTCGAGATCGGGCGCGCGCTCTTTCAGGATGGCGAGCACGTCGCGCATCTTCTGCGCGGTCGGCGCGTTGCTCGTGCCGAAGTTCGAATGCGACAAGAGCGCGATTTTCGGCATGATGCCGAAGCGCTTCACTTCTTCCGCCGCGAGGATCGTGATTTCGGCGAGCTGCTCGGGCGTCGGGTCCACGTTCACGTGTGTATCGACGATAAAAATCTGGCGGCCCGGCAGCACGAGCGCGTTCATCGCCGCATACACGTTGCAGCCGTCCTTCTTGCCGATCACCTGGTCGATGAAGTGCAGATGCCGATGCGTGGTGCTCACCGTGCCGCAGATCATGCCGTCCGCTTCGCCCTTCTTCACGAGCATGGAACCGATCAGCGTGGTGCGGCGGCGCATTTCCAGCTTCGCCATCTGCTGGCTGATGCCCTTGCGCGCCATCATCGCGTAATACGTCTGCCAGAAGTCGCGATAACGCTCGTCGTGGTCCGTGTCGACCACGGTGAAGTCGACGCCCGGCGTGAGGCGCAGGCCGAACTTCGTGATGCGCTGCTGAATGACCGCCGGACGGCCGATGAGAATGGGCTTCGCGATCTTCTCGTCCACGGCGATCTGCACCGCGCGCAGCACGCGCTCTTCCTCGCCTTCCGCGAACACGATGCGCTTTTTCTCCGGCTCCACGCTGCGCGCGAGCTGGAACACCGGCTTCATCGTCGTGCCGCTGTGGTAGACGAACTGCTGCAAGTGCTGCTCGTACGCGTCCATGTCTTCGATAGGACGCGTGGCCACGCCGGATTCCATCGCGGCTTTCGCCACCGCCGGCGCGATCTTCACGATGAGACGCGGATCGAATGGCTTCGGAATCAGATATTCCGGCCCGAACGACAAGTCCTGAATGCCATACGCCGTCGCGACGATATCGCTCTGCTCCTGACGCGCGAGTTCGGCGATCGCGTTCACCGCGGCGATTTCCATTTCCTTCGTGATCGTCGTCGCGCCGGCATCCAGCGCGCCACGGAAGATGAACGGAAAGCACAGCACGTTGTTGACCTGATTCGGGTAGTCCGTGCGGCCGGTGGCGAGCACCGCGTCCGGGCGCACTTCCAGCGCGAGCTCCGGCAGGATTTCGGGCGTCGGATTGGCGAGCGCGAGAATGAGCGGCTTCGCGGCCATGCCTTTCACCATGTCCTGCTTCAGCACGCCGCCCGCCGAGAGGCCGAGGAACACGTCCGCGCCTTCGATCACTTCGGCAAGCGTGCGCGCGCTGGTTTCGCGGGCGAAGCGTTCCTTGTCCGGGTCCATGAGTTCGACGCGGCCCTTGTAGACCACGCCGGCCAGATCCGTCACGAAAATGTTCTCGAGCTTCATGCCGAGGTCGACGAGCAGATCCAGACACGCGAGCGCCGCCGCCCCCGCGCCCGATGCGACGAGCTTCACTTCGCCGATGTTCTTGCCGACCACCTTCAGGCCGTTCGTGATGGCCGCCGCGACGACGATGGCCGTGCCGTGCTGGTCGTCGTGGAAGACGGGAATCTTCATGCGCTTGCGCGCCTCGCGCTCGACGATGAAGCAGTCCGGCGCCTTGATGTCTTCGAGATTGATGCCGCCGAAAGTCGGCTCCAGCGCGGCGATCACATCGACCAGCTTGTGCGGGTCGCTTTCGTTCAGCTCGATGTCGAACACGTCGATGCCGGCGAACTTCTTGAAGAGCACGGCCTTGCCTTCCATGACCGGCTTCGAGGCCAGCGGCCCGATGTTGCCGAGCCCGAGCACCGCCGTGCCGTTCGACACGACGCCGACGAGGTTGCTGCGCGCGGTGAAGCGCGCGGCGTTCAGCGGATCTTCGACGATCGCTTCGCATGCGAACGCCACGCCCGGCGAGTACGCCAGCGCGAGGTCGCGCTGGTTGATCATCTGCTTGGTCGGGGCGATCGCGATTTTGCCGGGCGTCGGAAACTCGTGATAATCGAGCGCGGCTTCGCGCAACTTCGTATTGGCGGGAGTCGTCATAAGGCGGGCTAGCAGTGCGGGAATTAGAATGGAACCTCGAACGCATTGTAGCGCCAATCAAGCCCCGCTTTTATGCGCAGTCCATGCAATTCGGCTACAAGTGCCATGACCGGAGAACGCCTGATCGCCCGGCTGGGCAAGGCTTTCGACACATCATTCCGTTTTTTGAAGACGTGCGGCGGCGCTTGGAGGCGCAGCCGTTGCCGCGCCGCCTTTCTCTTGCACCGCACAAATAACCGCTTCCCCGACGATGCTTTCCGAGTTCTCCCTAATCGATCGATACTTCGCCCGCCGCGCGAAAGCGCCCTCGCCGAGACAGGGCGACGCGCCGCTCGGCATCGGCGACGACTGCGCGCTGATCGCGCCGCCCGCCGGCCATCAGCTTGCGATCTCGACGGACATGCTCGTCGCCGGCCGTCACTTTTTCCCCGACGTCGATCCGTACGCGCTCGGTCACAAGGCGCTCGCGGTGAATCTGTCGGATCTCGCCGCGATGGGTGCGAAGCCGCACGCGTTCACGCTCGCGCTCGCCTTGCCGCGCGCCGATGAAGCGTGGCTTGCCGCGTTCAGCGACGGCATGTTCGCACTGGCCGAACGCTTCGACTGCGCGCTCGTCGGCGGCGACACGACGAGCGGGCCGCTCAATATCTGCATCACCGTATTCGGCGATGTGGCGCACGGCGCGGCGCTGCGACGCGACGCAGCAAAACCGGGCGACGACATCTACGTGTCGGGCGTGCTCGGCGATGCCCGCGCGGGCCTGGGCGTCCTGCGCGACGAATGGCGCGCGCCGGACGAAGCGAGCGCGCCGGCATGGAAGCAGGCGCTCGAACGCCCGGAGCCGCGCGTGACGCTCGGGCTCGCGCTCGCCGGCATCGCGCACGCGGCGCTCGATATTTCCGACGGCCTCGCGGGCGACCTCATGCACATCCTCACGCGCTCGGGCGTTAGCGCAACAGTCGATGCCGACGCCGTGCCGTGTTCCGACGCGGTGCGCGCGCTGCCCGAAACCGCGCGCCGCCAGTGCACGCTCGCGGGCGGCGACGACTACGAGCTCTGCTTCACCGCGCCGCGCGAGGCGCGCGATGCGGTCGCGCGCATCGGCGAGCGGGTGGGCGTGCCGCTCACGCGCATCGGTACAATCGGTTCCGCGGGCGCGCTCGCCATCGCCTGGCGCGACGGCGCGGGCGCGCCGCTTTCCCTGACGTTGCAAGGCTTCGACCACTTTCATGCAGACTGACCCCACCGCCGCGAGCGAATCCGCGCCGCCGCGTTCGCCGTCCCCCGCCAAACCGCGCAAGGCGAGCGCACGTTTCATGCTCGCGCATCCGCTGCACATTTTGTCGCTCGGCTTCGGCAGCGGCCTTTCGCCCATTGCGCCCGGCACGGTCGGCACGCTCTTCGCGTGGGCGTCGTTCGTGCCGCTCAACCGGCATTTGACCGTGGCGGAATGGGGCGCGCTGATCGCCGTCGGCTTCATCGCCGGATGCTGGTTTTGCGGCTTCACCGCGAAGAAGATGGGCGTCGCGGACCCGTCGCCGGTGGTGTGGGACGAGATCGTCGCGTTCTGGCTCGTGCTGCTGGTCGTGACGCCCGCGACCTTCACCGGGCAGCTGTGGGCGTTTATCGTGTTCCGCTTCTTCGACATGGTGAAGCCGCCGCCGATCCGCTATTTCGACCGCCATCTGAAAGGCGGCTTTGGCATCATGTTCGATGATCTCGTCGCCGCGTTCTTCAGCCTGCTCGTGATTGCGCTGTGGCGCATGACCGTGTGACGTTTCACTCCTTTGTCTGCGAGACACCGCCATGCCAACCGATACCGTCGTTCATCAACTTGCGATCCGCGTCGGCAACAAGCTGCGCGACGAACGGCTGATGCTCGCCGCCGCCGAATCGTGCACGGGCGGCATGGTGGCGGCCGCGATCACGGATATTTCGGGCAGCAGCGCGTGGTTCGAGCGCGGCTTCGTCACGTATTCGAATCTGGCGAAGACGGAGATGATCGGCGTGCCGGCCGCGCTGATCGAGCAGCACGGCGCGGTGAGCGAGCCGGTCGCGAAAGCGATGGCCGAAGGCGCGCTGCGCAACAGCCGCGCGCAGGTTTCGGTGTCGATCACGGGCGTCGCTGGACCTGCCGGCGGCAGCGAAGCGAAGCCGGTCGGCACGGTTTGCTTTGCGTGGAGCAATCGCCTGCATACCGCGTTCGAGACGCAGCATTTCAAAGGCGACCGCGAGCAGGTGCGCACGCAGGCAGCGGCGCACGCTTTGAGAAAGTTGCTGGAGTTTCTGGAACAGCGCGAGCGATAAACCCGCGCCGCCCTCATCACCGATACGCGTTGATCGTATCCCGCGTCTTCTTCGCGGCTTCGGCCGCCGCGTTCGCGTAATCGTCGCTCTTGCCGGCGTACAGAATGGCGCGCGACGAGTTAATCAGCATGCCCGTGCCATTCGCCGTGCGGCCCGCGCGCACGGTCGCTTCGACATCGCCGCCTTGCGCGCCGATGCCTGGAATCAGCAGCGGCATGTCGCCGACAATGCCACGCACCGCTTCGATCTCCTTCGGAAAGGTCGCGCCGACGACGAGCCCCAGTTGCCCGCTCGCGTTCCACTTCTCGGCTGCCAGCTTCGCGACGACCTGATACAGCGGCTTGCCGTCCGTCGTCAGGAATTGCAGGTCGGAACCGCCCGCGTTCGACGTGCGGCACAGCACGATCACGCCCTTGCCTTCATGCGCGAGATACGGCTCGATGGAATCGAAACCCATGTACGGATTCACCGTCACGGCGTCCGCTTTGTAGCGCTCGAACGCTTCCCTCGCGTATTGCTCGGCCGTGCTGCCGATATCGCCGCGCTTCGCATCGAGAATGACCGGCAGCCCCGCGTGCTTTTCATGGATATGCGCGATCAGCGCTTCGAGCTGATCTTCCGCGCGATGCGCGGCGAAGTACGCGATCTGCGGCTTGAACGACGACGCGTACGGCGCGGTGGCATCGACGATAGTCTTGCAGAATTCGAAGATCGCGTCGGCGCGGCCCGCGAGCGCGCCGGGAAACTTCGACGGCTCGGGATCGAGGCCGACGCACAGGAGCGACTGCGTGCGCGACCACGCGGCGTTGAGCGACTGGATGAAAGACATGGGGAAAAACCGGCGGAAAGGGATGCCACGCATTTTAACGTGCGCGGCATCGCTTTCCGGTTCGGGCGTTTGGCGCGTTCAGCGCGTTCAGCGCGCAAGGGCCGCGCGGCCGCGCGCCTTCGCTCCCGCACGCGTGCGCGGCCGGCCGCGACGCGCGGCCTCGCCGGTGCGCTCGACGGTGAAGCGGAACTCGCGCGAAAGCCGCTCGTCGGGCGCGAGCACCGTCATGCCGTTCGCCTCGCCGCCGCCCGGCAGGTTCACCGCGTTGATCGGATGATCGACCGGCTCGAAGCAGAAGAAGTCTTCGCCGGGCGGCGCATAGAGCACGTAGTAGTCGGTGTCGGCGGCAATCGTCAGCGATAGACGGCGCTTCGGCCAGAGCACGCTCGTGCGTCCGCTCCAGCCGGTGAACGCGTTGTTCACCATTTCCGATGGCATCGGATAGGCGACGCCGAACTGCCACGCAGGCGGCGCGGGCACATGGCGCACCGGAAGCCAGTCGTCGCCACAGAGCCACAGGCCGCCCGCCGCCGCCGAAAGCTCGGTATCGGCTTCGCGCATCAGAAACGGATGTAGGCCGAGACCGAAGGGCAGCGCCTCGTCGCCGGTGTTCTGCACGTCGAGCGTGACGACGAGCGTGGCTTCGTCGAGCGCATACGTCTGCGTCGCGCGAAACGAGTACGGCTTGCCGTCGCTGCGCTCGAACGCCAGACGCACGCGCGTCGCCTCTTCTTCCTCGACGGTCCACGCGCCGAGCCAGCCGTCGCCGTGCAGCGGCAGCGGCTCATCCGGGCGATTGCGCGGCACGTCGATGGCGCGTCCGGAGAATCGAAAATGCCCGTTGCCGATGCGGTTCGAATACGGCAGCAGCGGATAGCACGCGAGCTGGTTTGGATCGGTGTCCGGGCCCGGTTCGGCGCACGGCCGGAAAATCGGCACGAGGGCGCCTTCGTGACGCCAGTCGAAACGCGTGACGCCGCCGCCGAGCGCCGGCGCGACATCGAGCCTCAAGTGCGCGTTCGCGAGCGTGATGCAGCCTTCGACGGCCGCGCCGCCGATGGCGACGACCGCCGTGCTCGGTCCCGGGCGAATGGGCGGTTCGGCCGCGGCGGCGAGCCGCGAACGGCGCGCGTTCGCCTGCGCCGTGGACGCGGACGGCGGATTCACCCTTTGCTCATTGCGCGCAACCGTCATGACCTGTGCTCCATCGAGAGGCGAAGAACCCGGCGCGGCCGCGCCGGGCGCTGAACGGGCGGCGCGTCGGATCGCGCGCCGCCTCGGTTTTTTTTTATGCTCGCGGCTTGCCGGCGAAAACCGGCTCCGCGATGCCGCGCACGCCGGGCTGCGCGGTGAAGATGCCGCCCGCGTGGGCGTCGGTCTTGAGCGCGTCGTCGGAAAGGCCGATGCGCGCCGTCGTCACGAAAAGCGTATCGAGCGAGTCGCCGCCGAACGCGACGCAACTCGGCTGCGCGCTCGGCACCTCGATGCGCGCCGTCTCGCGGCCGTCCGGCCCGTAGCGCACCACGCGCCGCCCGCCCCACTGCGCGTTCCACAAGCCGCCTTCCGCGTCGACCGTGGAGCCGTCGGGCGCGCCGGTATCGTCGGTCAATTCGACGAACACGCGGTCGTTCGCGAGGCTCGGGTAATCGCAGACGCGAATGCGGCGCGTCGGCGTATCGCAGTAGTACAGCGTCGTGCCGTCCGGACTGAACGCGGTGCTGTTGTTGATCGCGCACTGCCCGAGCGGCAGGCGCTCTAGCGACAAATCCAGGTTCAGCCGATAGTAAGCGCCGAGCGGCTGTGCGTCGTCCACGTCGTGCTTCGTGCCGAACACGAAGCGCCCTTCGCGGTCGCAGCGGCCGTCGTTCAGGCGCGTCGGCAGGCCGGCTTCCACTTCCGTGATCGTCTCGATCTTGCCCGTCGAGAACTGGAAGAACGCGAGCCGCGACGCGAGCCCGAGCAGCACGAAGTCCGGGTCCGCGCAGAGCGCGAAGCACGCGAGGCGCTCCGGCATGTCGAAGGCTTCGGTCGATCCGTCGCGCGGATCGTATCGCAGGAACCGCTTGCCTTCGATATCCGTCCAGTAGAACCGCCCGCTCGCGGCGCACCACGTCGCGCCCTCGCCGAGCGCGCACCGGCTGTCGATCAGAAGACGTGCCTCGGTTGCATCGGTTGCGCCGCTTTGGTTCATTAGACCCATCCTCCGTCGATGATGATTTCCTGCGCCGTCATCATGCTGCTATCGTCCGATGCGAGAAAGAGCGCGGCGCGCGCGAGATGCTCGGGCAGCACTTCGGCGTCGATGCACTGTCCCTGCTTGATCGCGAGCTTGCCTGCCTCGTCGAGCCACAGGCGCTTCTGCTTTTCCGTCATCACCCAGCCCGGAACCAGCGAATTCGCGCGGATGCCGAACTTGCCGAGGTCGCGCGCGAGACCGCGCGTCAGGCCCTGCACCGCCGATTTCGCCGTCACGTACACGGGCAGATTCGGGTTCTTCAGCATCCAGCTGACGGAGCCGAGATTGATGATCGAGCCGCCGCCGAGTTGCTTCATGTCGTCGACGACCGCCTGCGCCGCGAAGAACTGGTGACGGATATTCACCGCGATGCCCCAGTCGAACGATTCGGGCGTGACTTCCTGAATGGTATGACGCTTGTCGTTGGCCGCGTTGTTCACGAGCACGCCGATCGGCCCGAGCGCGCCGCGCACATCCGCGATGCCTTGGCGCAATGCGTCGATGTCCGTTAGGTCCACGCGCAGGAACATCGGGCGCGTGCGGTCCGCGCCAAGGTCCGCGCCGAGCCGGTCGGCCAGCGCCTCGCCGGCTTCGGTGTCGATATCGAAGAACGCCACCTTCGCGCCCTGATCGAAGAAATGCTCGACGAACGCCGCGCCGATGCCGGTCGCGCCGCCCGTGATGAGCACGGTCTTGCCCGCGAGGCTCGGGTAGCGCGCGAGGGATTTGTCGATGGATGTCATATGTTTCGCCGTCCTTTCAGTCGCGCGATCCGCGATTTTTCAACTGGTCTAGCAACACGGCAGCGAGCAGAATCGCGCCGCGCACGAGGTACTGATAGAACGCGTCGATGTTCAACAGGTTCATCACGTTCTCAACCGTGCCCATGATGAGCACGCCGATCACCACGCCGGAAATCGTCGCGCGGCCGCCGAGCAGCGAGACGCCGCCGAGCACGCACGCCGAAATCACGTTCAGCTCGAAACCTTGCGCCGCGTTTGGCTGTCCGGACGTGATCCGAGACGCAAGGATAACGCCTGCGAGCGCCGTTACCGCGCCCTGCACGAGGAAAATCCATACGCGCGTGCGTTCGACGTTGATGCCCGCGAGCCGCGACGCTTCCGGATTGCCGCCGATAGCAAGCGTATTGCGGCCATAAACCGTCTGGTTCAGCAACACGCCGAACACGATGAAACACGCGAGCGTGACCCAGATCGGCAGAGAAATGCCGAGCATGGTGAGGCTGCCGAGTTCGATGAACGTATCCGACGACACGCCCACCGCCTGCCCGTGCGACACGATAAAGCCGAGCCCGCGCACGATTTCCATGGTCGCGAGCGTGGTGATCAGCGCGTTGATGCGCAGATACGCGATCACCGCGCCGTTCACGAAGCCGATCACCGAGCCTGCCGCCACGGCCGCGATGATCGCGATGAACGTGTTGTTCGTCGCGTTGAGCACCATCGCGCAGAGCACGCCCGCGAACGCGATGGTCGAACCCACCGACAAGTCGAAGTCGCGCGAGGCGAGGCAGAACATCATCGTGCAGGCGACCATGCCGATCTGCGAGATCGACAGCGCGAGCCCGAGCATGTTCTCGATGGAGAAGAAGTGATCCACGGTCAGCGACATCGTGACGAACATCACGATGAAGATCACGATTAGGCTGTATTCCGTGATCTGCTGCCACCACTTCTGCTTGTCGCTTCTTTGCGGGATCAGCGCGTTCGCGACCGTTTCGCTAGCCTGTCCCACGATGTTTTCTCTGGCTTCCATGATTTCTTTCCTCAGTCCCCTTGTTCTTCCTCGTCCGCGTCGTCCTCAAGCGGCCTCGGCGACCGTCTCCGATTGCGGCAGCGCGAGGCTCAGCACCGACTGTTCGTTCGCCTGTCCGCGCGGCAATTCGCCCGCGACGCGCCCTTGCCGCATCACGACGATGCGATCGGACACGCCGAGCACTTCCGGCAGTTCCGACGAGATCATCACGATCGCGCAGCCGCGCTCCGCGAGCTGATAGATCACGTTGTAGATTTCGTGCTTCGCGCCGACGTCGATGCCGCGCGTCGGTTCATCCAGAATCACGACCTTGAGATCCGGCTCCGCGAGCCAGCGCGAGAGAATCGCTTTCTGCTGATTGCCGCCCGACAGAAAGCGGATGCGCTGACGGCGGCTCGGCGTCTTGATCTTCAGAAGCTGAATGAAGCGGTCCGCCGTCTCGGCTTCCTTCTTGCGGTCGAGAAAAAGCCCCGCGCGCAGAAAATGACGGCGGCACGAAATGTTGATGTTCTCCGCGACCGTCGCCATCGCGACGATGCCCTCTTCCTTTCGATCCTCCGGACACAGCACGATGCCGTGGCGAATCGCTTCGCCGGTGCTGCGAATCTTGATCGGCTGGCCGTCGAGCTGAATCGTGCCTTCCTTCTTCTTGTCCGCGCCGTAGATCAGATGCATGAGTTCGCTGCGCCCCGCGCCGACCAACCCGAAGAACCCGACGATTTCCCCGCGCCGCACCTCGAAGCTCACCGGCGCGGAAAGCGCCTCGCCCTGCACGTTCTGCACCGCGAAGCGCACGTCGCCCAGTTTGCGCGGACGATAGTTATAGATATCCGAGATCTCGCGGCCGACCATCTCCTGCACGAGCGTGTCGCGCGGCACTTCGGCCAAGCGCGTATGCGACGCGATCTTGCGGCCGTCGCGAAAAATGGTGCAGGCGTCGCATAGCTCGTAGATCTCGTCCATGCGGTGCGAGATATAGATGAGCGCGCGCTTGTCCGCTTTCAGGTCGCGCACGAGCTTGAACAGCACTTCGGTTTCGCGGTGCGAGAGCGACGAAGTCGGCTCGTCGAGCGCGATCACGCGCGCATTGCGCAAGAGCGCCTTGCAGATCTCGACCATCTGCCGCTGCGCGATGGAGAGCTTGCGCAGCTTAGCGTTGGGATCGAGATCGACGCCCATCGCGGCGAGCCGCTCGCGCACGTGCTTTTTCGCCGCGCGCTTGTCGACCCAGCCGAGCCGGTTCGGCAGCGCGCCGAGCAGCAGGTTCTCGGACACCGTCAGGTCCGGCACGTACTGCAATTCCTGATGAATCACCGCGATGCCCGATGCAATCGAAGCCGCGGCGCTTCCGAAATGCACTTCGCGGTCGTCGATGAGCACGCGCCCCGAATCGGGCTGATACTCGCCGCCGAGAATCTTGAGCAAGGTCGATTTGCCCGCGCCGTTCTCGCCCATCAAACCGTGTACTTCGCCGGCATTGACGTCGAACGACACGCCGTCGAGCGCGCGCACGCCTGGAAACACCTTGCCGATATTGTCAAAACGCAGCGTCGCTGACACATCGCCTCCTTGTTCTGCGCAGGCCGCGCTGTCATGCGGCCCGCCTGCTCGATGGATTTAGTTCGACGCCAGGCCCATTTGCTGACGCACCGACGACACGTTTTCACGCGTGGCGAGCATGCCCGTCGTGAGCGTGAGCGGCGGCGGCGCCTTGCCGTCCTTGATCCACGCGTACATCAGTTCGGACGTCTCTTCGCCGTGACGCTTCGGGCTGATGATGACCGTGCCGAAGAAGCCCGTCGGGTTCGGCTTCTTGAACTCGTTGAGCGCCGAATCCGAGCCGCCGATGCCGATGCCGATCATGTTGTCCGCCTTGAAGCCGCGGCCTTCCGCCGCGCGCACCGCGCCGAGCACGGCTTCGTCGTTCAGGCCGTAGGCGACCCAGTGCTTGAACTGCGGGTTCTTCGTGAGCGCGATGTTCGCCGCGTTGAACGCGTTCTCCGTGTCGGTCTTCGCTTGCGGCGCGGCGATCACGTTCGCCTTCGGGAAACCGGCGGCGAGAAGCGCGTCGGTCGCGCCGCTCGTGCGGTCGTGCGCGGTCGGCAACTGCTCGTAAGTGACGTCGATCGCGCCGACATCCTTCATGTCCCAGCCGCGCTTCTTGATTTCCGCGGCGATGCCGTCGCCCACCTGCTTGCCGATGTTGTAGGCCGAAATGCCCATGTGCGGCACCGACTCGATCGGCTTGCCGGAACCATCGACGAGACGGTCATCCACCGTCATCATCTTCAGCTTGTCGGCCTTCGCCTTCGCGACGATGCCCGGCCCGAGCTTCACGTCCGGCGTGCAGATGATGAACCCCTGCGCCTTCTGCGCGGCGAGGTTGTCGATCGCGCTCATCACCTTTTCGCCCGACGGCGCGCCGATCTTCACGAGCGTGAAGCCCTTCTCCTTGGCGGCGGTCTCGGCGAACTTCCATTCGTCCTGGAACCACGGCTCTTCCGGCTGCTTCACGAGAAAGCCGATCTTGATGTCGTCGGCGGCCTGCGCGACGGGCGCGGCGATCATCGTGGCGCTCGTGGCCGTGGCGGCGGCGATCAGCGTGAGGAACAGTCTGCGTTTCATCTTTTGTCTCCCGACTTTTTCCGTTGTCTCAAAATACCCGCGTGCGGGCGGTAAAAAGCGTGTGGCCGCGTGTCTTTCTGCGTGGATGCCGCACCGCGGCCAGTGCGTCATTTCTTTTGATTCGTACGTCTTCAGTCGTCTCAGTCGTGATAGAGCGCGCTACGGCCGCCATCGACGGTGATACAGCTCGCGTTGATGAACGGTGCTTCGTCCGATGCGAGGAACACCGCCGTCATCGCGACTTCCTGCGGCTTGCCGATGCGCTTCATCGGCTGGAGATCGAGCGTCGCCTGCCGCGCTGCCTTCGGATCGGCTTGCGAGTCCCACCAGTCCAGCGTCAGTTGCGTTTCGATGTAACCCGGCGCAATGGCATTCACGCGCACGTTGTTCGGCGCGTATTCGATGCCGAGCGCGCGCGTCAGCCCGATCACGCCGTGCTTCGCGACCGGATACGGAAAGCAGCCGGGGATGATCTTGAAGCTGTGCGTCGAGGCGATATTCACGATGCTGCCCCGGCCGCGTTCCACCATGCCCGGCAGCACCGCGCGGCAGCCGTTCCACACGCCGTCGAGATCGACGGCGAAGCAGCGCCGCCAGTCGTCGTCGGTCATGGTCAGCGGATCGCAGAACACGTTGATGCCGGCGTTGTTCACGAGCACGTCGAGCGCGCCGAACTTCTCTTCCGTTTGCGCGACGGCGTCTTTCACCGACGCGCTTTGCGTCACGTCCGTCTGCACCGCGAAGACGCGCTCGGACTGCGTTTCGTCGGCGATGCGCTTCGCCGTCTCGCGCGCCGTCTCGATGTCCAGTTCCGCGAGCACGACCGCCGCGCCTTCGCGCGCGAACGCGAGCGCGATCGCCGCGCCGATGCCGCGGCCCGCGCCGGTGACCATCGCGACTTTGCCGGCCAGCCGGTTCATCGCTTCTCACCCTTCGCGATAGCGAGCCCAGCGATAAACGCCTTCGCGTGCGATGCCGTCACGCTCGCGCTCTGTCCCGGCTTGTAGAGCGCGGACCCTAAGCCGAAGCCGTTCGCGCCCGCCGTGAGAAACGGCCCCATGTTGTCCGGCGCGATGCCGCCGACCGGCACGAGCGGCACTTCCTTCGCGATGACCGCGCGCCACGCCTTCACCACCGTCGGGCCGAGTTGCTCGGCGGGGAACATTTTCAGCACGTCCGCGCCGTTCTTCAGCGCGAGAAAACCTTCGTTCGGCGTGGCGACGCCCGGCGCGCACGCGAGTCCGTGCGCCTTCGCGGCCCGCACGACATCGCCGTCGCTGTGCGGCATCACGATCAGTTCGCCGCCCGCGTCTTTCACGTTATCGACGTAGCTCGGATGCAGCACCGTGCCCGCCCCGACGATGGCGTCGTCCGGCAGCGCCTGCCGGATCGCTGCGATGCTGTCGAACGGCTGCGGCGAATTGAGCGGCACCTCGACGATCCGAAAGCCCGCTTCATAGAGCGCGCGGCCGTGCTCGGCGGCATCGGCGGGCGTGACGCCGCGCAGGATCGCGATGAGCGGACATTGGGCGAACGCCTTCGCGAGACCGGCGTGCATCTCGTACGGCCCCGGCAGATTGATGTGAGGTTGCATCGTCGTGCTCCTTGCGTATGCGTTCGTGTGCGTTCGTATGCGTTGCGTCAGGCGGCGCTCGCGGGCGCGGTCACGAGCCCGGCTTGCGCGGCGATTCGGTACAGACCGTGTTCGGTGGCATGCGCGACCGTCTGCGCGTCCTGGCAGTCGAAACGCGCGAGCGCTGCGCGATAGCGGTCGCAGAGCGCATCGTTGCCGATCAGCCGTAGCGTCCTGCCCGCGAGCGACGACGCATCCCGCCCCAGCACTTCGTTCAGCCCGCGCAGTTCGTGGCCGATGAGCAACCCCGACAAGTACTCCGGCTGCTGTTCAGGCGTCAGTTGCCCGGTGAGTCCCAGCGTGCGCGTGCTAAAAATGGTCGCGAGCACGCCGGGATGACCGGCATCGCGCGCGGTATCGACACCGCGGATGAACGCCGCTGCGTCGGGGGCCGCGCCGTGCTGCATCGTGCGGCCGAGAATCGTGTGGTCGCGAAGCGCGCTGAACGTCTCGCCGGTCATGAAGGTGTAGAAACGCTCGATGCGGCCGTCTTCGACGAACGCCCATTTCGCATGCGTTCCGGGCAGGCCGATCAACGCGCCGCCCGGCGCGGACAGCGACGCGTCCGCCGAAAGCGCGCCGACGATCTGCGTTTCCTCGCCGCGCATCACGTTCGGCAGCACGCCGCGTTCGAGCACGCCCGGCACCACGCGCACGGTCACGCCGCGCGCCGCCGTCACGGTGACGATGCCCGCGACGAGGGCGTTGGCGTCTGCGGGCGTATCGACATACGGCGCTTCGATCCAGCCTTGCGCGCTGCCGATCATGCCTGCCGCGATCACGGGCAAGCGCGGATGCGCGTCGAGCCACGCGCCGCAGGTTTCCTCGAACGCCTCGTCGAAGCCGCCCGCGGGCAGCTTCATGATGCCTGCCGACGACGCGCGGGTGTCGAGCGCCGTGGCGTCGTCGCCGAGCAGATAGGCGCGCAGGGACGTGGTGCCCCAGTCGAGCGCAATGAGAGCGGGCGCGGTCATCGCTTGATCCTGCGATTGGCCTGCGGCGCGCGCCAGCCGAGTTCTTCGGAGATCGAGCGCGCTTCGCGCTGCACGACCGGGATCAGTTCTTCCATGCGTTCGTCCGGCATATAAGGGATGGTGCTCGCGACAGAAAGCGCCGCGACGATCGCGCCCGACGCATCGCGCACGGGCGCGGCGACGCAGCGAATCGACGCCTCGTTTTCTTCGAGGTCGAAGGTGTAACCGCCTTGCGAATAGCGCGTCATGCGCTGAAGAAACGTATCGACGTCCGGGCGGTTCTCCGGCTTGAAGCTCGTGCGGGCGAGCGCCCGGTGCGAGGCGTCGAGCAGCTTCTTCCACGCGTTGGCTTCGAGGTCGAGCATCATCGCCTTGCCGATGCCCGTCGATGCGAGCGGCATGCGGTGCCCGACGCGCGAACGCATTTCGAGCCCGCGCGTGCCGGGAATCTTGTCGATGTAGAGCACGTCGTCGCCGTCGCGCACGCCCAGGTGAATCGTGTCGTGCGTATGCTGCGCGAGCGCCTGAAGATGCGGACGCGCGACCGCCGTCAGCGGCATCTGTTCGAGCGCAATGGTGCCGAGTTCGATCAGCTTCGGCCCGAGCAGATAGCCGCCCTGCACTTGCCGCAGATACCGCGCCTGCACGAGCGAGCTCACGAGCCGGTGCGTGGTGCTGCGCGTCGTGCCGAGCGCCGCGCTGAACGAGCGCAGATCGCGCGCGCCGTTCGCGGCCGCTTCCAGAATCGCCAGGCCGCGCAGCAGCGTCTGCGTGCCGGCCTGCTGCGGCGTGACATCGACGAGCGCGCTCGGCAGCGCGATGGCGTCGGCGTCGCGGCGGCCGGTTTCGCGCGCTCGGGCGTCGTTGGCGGCTAGGCCATTGTCCGTATCGGCATGCTGGAGCTTGGTCATGTCGATCACCCCTCGATGGGCGAGCAAGACGGCGCGCGCTTTTCGCGTGAGGCGGATGAATCGTGCGGCGCGACCCGCGAGCGCGGGCAGGCGATCGAATGCATGACGTGTCTCCGGTTTTGTTCTTGTTGGCGCGAGGCGTCTTGGCCTCTGCAGTGCCTTCTGGCGATGTCGTCGAAGGCTTGGACGGATTGTAGTTCCGGCTATCTCGAATCTTCAATATGTGACCGCGCTGTTCACATAATGGGAGTCTAGCTGACAACGGAAAGCGACGCGCCAACAAAAAAAGCCCTGACGGATCAGGGCCTTATCGAGTTTAGCGACGCGAGCTAAATTCTATTCCGGCAGTTCGGCGGCGCCCATTCGCCGGGCGATGACGCGCGCCCGCATCGTCAGATACGCCGAATTGCGATGGTCGTCGAAGTACTTCGGGCGCGGCAGCATCACGGCGAGGCGCGCGCTCTGTCCCGCCGTCAACTTGGCCGCCGACGTCTTGTAGTAATAGCGCGCCGCCGCTTCCGCGCCGTAGACGCCGTTGCCCCACTCCACCGAATTCAGATAGACCTCGAAGATGCGTTCCTTGGTCCACCAAAATTCGAGCATCCACGTAATCACCAACTCCTGCGCCTTGCGGATATAGCTCTTCTCGCGCGATAAAAACAGATTGCGCGCGAGTTGCTGCGAGATAGTCGAGCCGCCCGCGACTATCTTTCCGCGCGACTTGTTCTTCTCCCACGCCTGCAAGATGGCGTCGGTTTCGTAGCCATTGTTATTGACGAAGTTCGCATCTTCGGACGCGATGATCGCGCGCTTCAAATTGCGCGAGATCTGGTCGTACGGCACCCACGTGCGTTGCAGCGCGATGCCGGGATGCGTCTTCGCGAGCGTCCACGCGTCGGCGCGCATGAAGGCGGTCGAACCGGGATTGATCGCCGTCCACACGCCGATCTGAAGGAAGAAGTAGAGCTGCGTCGCGAGAATCGCGATGAAGAACACGGATATGCCGTACGCGATCCATCGCGCAGGACCGAGCCGCACCGCGCGGCGCGTGGGCCGGTCGCTCGGCGACGTGCGGCTGTGGCCGGGCGCGGTGGTCATCAGGCTTTTGCCGTCAGTGTCTGACGCAGTTCGCGCAGCACCGCGCCGCCGTCCGGGCGCACGCCGCGCCAGATGAAGAACGATTCGGCGGCCTGTTCGACCAGCATGCCGAGACCATCGGCCGCGCGCGCGCCGAGACGCTCCGCGTGCTGCATGAAGACCGTCGGCTTCGGGCCGTACATCATGTCGTAGGCGAGCGTGCCCACGCCGAAAGCGGCATCGTCGCATTCGGGCAGCGCGGCGTCGAGGCTGCCGGCCGTCGCGTTCACGATCACGTCGTAGCGCGTCTTTTCGATGCTGTGGGCGCCGCCGCCCGACAGGCGCACGTTCGCCTCCTGCGCGGCCTGCGCGAATTGCCCGACGAGTTGCTGCGCCTTCGCCGCCGTGCGATTGACGATGACGAGCGACGCCGGCCGCCGGTCGAAAATCGGCAAGACGACGCCGCGCGCCGCGCCGCCCGCGCCGAGCAGCAGCACGCGCGCGCCTTGCAGACTCACGCCGAGATTCGCTTCGATGTCGCGCACGAGGCCGACGCCGTCGGTGTTGTCGCCGCGCACGCCGTCCTCGGTGAACGACAGCGTGTTGACTGCGCCGGCTGCCGCCGCGCGCGGCGAGAGCGAATCGGCGAACGCGTGGGCGTCGAGCTTGAACGGCACGGTCACGTTCATGCCGCGTCCGCCCGACGCGATGAACGCTGTGACCTCCCGCTCGAAGCCGCCGAGCGGTCCGAGAATGCGCCCGTATTCGACCGCTTCGCCGGTCTGTTCCGCGAAGCGCGCGTGAATCCACGGCGACTTGCTGTGCTCGACCGGATTGCCGATCACCGCGTACCGGTCGCGCGGCTGCGGCGCGTTCATGCGTTCGGCTCCTGTGGCTGCGGCGATGCTTCCGCCGATTCATCCGCCGATGCCTCCGCCTGCGCTTCGGCTTCGCTTTCGGCGCTGAGGTCGTCGGCTTCGATGATTTCTTCCTCGGCTTCGTCTTCTTCGACCGGCGCGGCGGCGGACGGCGCGTCGATCACGTGCAGCAGACGGCACGACGCTTCGACGGTCAGTTCATCGATCGACACGACTTCCAGCATCACCCGCGTGCCGCGCGCATGCACGCCCAGGCCGGGCACGTGCAGAATCAGCGGGATTTCCTCGAAGCGCACGAGGTCGTCCTTCACCACCGACGCCGGAACCTGCCGCTTGTTCTCCTGCTTCAGCCAGCGCAGACACCAGAAGTACTCCATGCGGCGCTGATGATCCGCGTAAGCGGTGTACGTATCGTCGAAGCCTTGCACGACGGCGAACAGGTCCGCGTCCTTCGGCTTGAACGGCGCGGCGAGCTTCGCGGTCACGCCGTGCTGCACGCACGCGAGCAGTTGCCACTGATTGACCAGATCGACGTAACGGCGCAGCGGCGACGTGCTCCACGCATATTGCGCGACGCCGAGGCCTTCGTGCGGCGCGGGCGTCGTCTGCATGCGCGTGCGCTTGGGGCCCGGACCGCCGAAGCCGCGCTGCGAGCGGTAGATGCCCGGCACGCCGTGATCGTTGAGAAACGCGCCCCACGACGAATTCGCGAGGATCGCGAGTTCCGCCACGATCAGGTCCAGCGGCGATCCGCGACGGCGCGGCGTGATGGTGATGTGCTCGCCTTCGACGTAGAAGTTGAAGTCGTTGTTGCGCTGCACCTCGCGCTTGAGGCCGTACGTCGCGCGGGCTTGCTGGCGCTTTTCGAAAAGCGCCTGCGCGAGCGGCCACAGTACGGCGATGTCTTCCTTGTGCGGATAATCGCCCGTGCCGGCGGCGAGGCTTTCTTCGGTGACATGCTCGTCGAGATGGTTGTGGCGCAGATTCGACTTGATGAACACGCGCTCGGCCCGCGTTTCGCTCGCGACGATGTCCTGCGTCTCGCGATTCACGATGATGTAGAGCGACAGCGCCGGCCGCAGTCCGCCCTCGCCGAGCGTGAACACATCGACGACGTTGTCGGGCAGCATCGTGATCTTGTCGCCGGGCATGTAGACCGTCGAAAGACGGCTGCGCGCGATCGAATCGATGGTGTCGCCCCGCGCGATGCCGAGCGCCGGCGCCGCGATATGCACGCCGATGCGCACGCGCCCGTCCGCCAGATGCTGCACGGAGAACGCATCGTCGATTTCGGTGGTCGTCACGTCGTCGATGGAGAACGCTTCGACGTCCGCTTCGGGCAGGTCTTCGGGCAGCCGCGCGGGCTGCACGGACGGGAAGCCGACGCCATGCGGGAAGTACTCGGCGAGGAAACGCGCTTCGTGCAACTGGCGCGCGGACGCAATGCCGCCGCATTCGAGCATGAGCCGCGCCTGCGAAATGCCGCGCGCGGCCGCCGCCGCTTCGAGCGCCTTGTATTCGATGGAATTCTTGTCCGGCTTCGTCAGAAGACCGATGGCCTTGTCCTTCAGCGCCTCGGGCAGCTTGCCCGCCTTCAGTTCTTCTTCGTAGCCCGCCTGCACGAGCGCCTGCTGGCGCTTGCGCTCCAGCGACGCGAGCGCCATTTGCAACTGCTCCTGCGGCGCGCGCTGATACTGCCCGCGCCCCTTGCGACGGAAGTACACCGGCGCGCCGTGCATGCGCAGCACGAGCGCGGCGCGCTCGCTCGGACCGAACTTGTCGCCGAAATAGTCCGCGCCGAGCGCGGTGAACGGAAACTCTTCCTCGGGCGCGCATTCCCACAGGAAATCGAGGTCGATGTCCTGCGCGATGGCGTCGGCTTCCTGCATCAGATCGGCGGCGGCGGGCTTTTCGAATTCGATCAGCACGTCTTTCGCGCGCACCTTTGCGCGGCGTCCGCCCGGCAACTCGACCTGGAACGCGTCGCCTTGTTTCGACAAGACCGAGCCGGCCTTGAAACTACCCGATTCCTCGAAGAAAACGTTCACTCAATACTCTCGTAAGACGGTGGACCGGACGCGGCATGCGCCGGTGGATGAATGAGGCGTCATGCCGCCGCGGGCGCGACGGCCGCACGCGGCGACTGATCGCAGAACGCGAGCACGTCGCCGAGATAGTCCGCGAAGTCGCTGATCGCGTGGTTGCTGCCTTGAATCAACGTGGTGCGCACGCCGGGATAGCGCGCGAGCATCGTGCGGTAGTCGATCACTTCGTCGCCGGTCGCGGCAATCAGAAAGTAGCGCTCGGGCCGCGTGATGGCATCGACGGCGAGCGCGCGCAGTTCGTCCAGATGGCGCGGCAATACGGTGATGCTGCCGCCGCCGTGCCACAACGGCTGTTCGCCGAGGTACGCGCTCAGGTCCGACTGCGGCACCACGGCGGGATTGAGCAGCACCGCGCGCCAGCCGTGCTTTTCTGCGAGATAGGTCGCGTAATAGCCGCCGAGCGAACTGCCGACGACGGTGACATCGTCCGACGCCGCCGTGCTCGCGATGGTTTCCGCCAGCGCGATGGCGTCGCACGGCGATACGGGCAACACCGGGCACTGCCATTCGCTCAACCGGCCAAGTTCCGCGAGCCGCGCACGCATGGCGCGCGCCTTGAACGATTGGGGAGACGAGCGAAAGCCGTGCAGGTAGAGGATCACGCGGGGCCTCGTGTCGTGGTGCCGGACTCACGCGCGGAAAGTGCGTCGAGCAGTTTCTGATGCACACCGCCGAAACCGCCGTTGCTCATGACGAGCACGTGGTCGCCGGGGCGCGCGGCGGCGGTGACTGCCTTCACGAGCGGGTCGATTTCGTCGAAGGCGTGCGCCTTGTCGCCGAGCGGGGACAGCGCCTCGGCCAGATTCCAGCCGAGCTTGTCGCGGCCTTCGCGCGCGCCATAGCCGAAGACGACGTCCGCGCCGGCAAGGCTCGCGGGCAGTTGCGCCTTCATCGTGCCGAGCTTCATGGTGTTCGAGCGCGGTTCGAGCACGGCGAGAATGCGCGCGTGACCCGAATCGCCGATGCGCGTGCGCAATCCCGCCACCGTCGTTTCGATGGCGGTGGGATGGTGCGCGAAGTCGTCGTAGACCGTGACGCCGTCGACGCTGCCCTTCACTTCCATGCGCCGCTTCACGTTGCGAAAGCTCGCGAGCGACTTCGCCGCCTGCGCCGCCGGCACGCCGACCGAGCGCGCCGCCGCGATGGCCGCGAGCGCGTTCATGCGATTGTGCTCGCCCTGCACTTGCCAGTCGACCACGCCCTGACGCTCGCCTTGCCAGTAGACAGCGAACTGTTCGTCGACGGTCGCACCGTCCTCGGCGGGTAGGGCCTGCCAGCCGCCCTCGACGCCGAAGCGCTCGACGCCCGACCAGCAGCCGCGCGACAGCACGCGCTCGAGCGCCGCCTCGCGCCCGTTCGTGACGATGCGGCCCACGCCCGGCACCGTTCGAACGAGGTGATGAAATTGCGTCTCGATAGCCGCGAGATCCGGGAAGATATCGGCGTGATCGAATTCGAGATTGTTGAGCACCGCCGTGCGCGGGCGGTAGTGAACGAACTTCGAACGTTTGTCGAAGAAGGCGGTGTCGTACTCGTCGGCTTCGATCACGAAGAAGCTCGAATCGGTCAGGCGCGCGGAAATGCCGAAGTTGAGCGGCACGCCGCCGATCAGAAAGCCCGGATTCATGCCGGCGTCTTCCAGCAGCCACGTGAGCATGGAACTCGTCGTGGTCTTGCCGTGCGTGCCCGCGACCGCCAGCACCCACTTGCCCGCGAGCACATGCTCGCCGAGCCATTGCGGGCCCGACGTGTACGGCAGGCCGCGGTCGAGAATCGCTTCCATCAGCGGATTGCCGCGCGACACCACATTGCCGACGACGAAGAGGTCCGGCGCGAGTTCGATCTGCTCGGCCCCGAAGCCTTCGATCAGTTCGATGCCTTGTGCTTCGAGCTGGGTGCTCATCGGCGGATAGACGCCGGCGTCGCAGCCGGTGACCTTGTGTCCGGCCTCGCGCGCCAGGACGGCGAGACCGCCCATGAAGGTGCCGCAGATGCCGATGATGTGGATGTGCATAAAGCGTGTCGCGCCGCGCGGGCGATGGAGTGCGGAAAACTGGAACGGCGCACCACGGATAAAAGCCGTGCGGGAGTGCGCCCGGAGGCGCATATTGTAACCGAGCGCGCCCGCCGCCCTGAGGCCAAGGCTGCCACGGCCGCCGCCCCGCCGGACGCCCAGACGTTATCTAGTATGATGCCCCCATGGTTCGCAAATCACATATCGATCCGCAGCGCGTGCGCGAGGAAATCGCGATCGCGGCCGCGAGAATGATCGCCGAAGACGGTCTCGACTACTCCACCGCCAAGCGCAAGGCGGCGCGGCTCGTGGTGGGCGAAAGCAAGATCGGCGGCGAGTTTTTGCCCGACAACGATCAGATCGAAGAGGAAATCCGCGAATATCAGGCGATTTTCCAGAGCGACAGCCAGCCCGCCGTGCTGCGCCGCATGCGCGAAACCGCGCTCGAATGGATGGAGCGCCTGAAGCCCTACGATCCGTATCTGACCGGCGCGGTGCTCAACGGCACAGCGGGCGAGCATTCGGATATCCATCTGCAATGCTTCTGCGACAACCCGAAGGAAGTCGCAATCTATCTGCTCAATGCCAATATTCAATACGACGTCTCGGAGACGCGGCACTTCGCGGGGCGCGGTTATGTGGAGACATTGAGCTTTCTGCATCGCTTGCGCGGCGAGGAGCCGATCGGGGTCCACATCGCGCTCTACACCACCGTGGATCTGCGCGGCGCGGTGCGCGCCGACGGACGCGGCCGGCTCGCCCGCGCGAACGCCGCCGCCGTGCGCGCGCTGCTCGATCAAACCGACGATCCGGATCGCCCGCCGCTTTACATTGGCGAGTGAAACGGCAAGGCGCTTTCAATCTCACCTCCATGAACAGCACACGTATCCTCGCGGCCCTGGCGGTCGCCATCGCCGCGACGGTCGGCGGCTTCTACGCAGGTCATCTGTTTACCGGCAACGACACCGAAGCCGCGACGCAGCCGAGCGGCAACGCCGTCGATCAACTGTGGAAGATCACGCCGCCCGCCGCGTCCGGCACATCGCAACCGCTCGCGGCGTACAAGGGCAAGCCGGTCGTCGTGAACTTCTGGGCGTCGTGGTGCGGACCGTGCGTCAAGGAAATGCCGACGCTCTCGGCCTTGCAGCGCGAGTATCAAAAGAAGGGCATCACGTTCATTGGGCTCGGCGTCGACAGCGAGAAGAACATCAACGACTTCTTAAAGAAGGTCCCGGTCGACTATCCCGTCTACGTCACCGGCTTCGGTGGCGCGGACCTTGCGCGTAGCTTCGGCAACAACGCGGGCGGGCTGCCGTTCACCGTCGTCATCGACAGCAAGGGCGTGGTTCACTCGACCAAGCTAGGCGAAGTCAACGAAGCGGAACTGCGCCACACGCTCGACGCGCTGTAAAAATTCGCTGCGACTTCGGCTGACGTTCGCACGATTAAGCAGCAAGTTGCCGGACGTTTGCTGTAATTTCTCTGTTTGGCTGCGATAATGTCGGGTCGCACGCGCGAACGAGCACGGTCTGTCGCGCTGTAAAACTAGACAAAATTCTCTAAACGGCGCTAAAGTGCGCCGAATTCCGCACAACCCGAAGCGACCATGACTATTGCGCCGGCGCAGCAAGGCCACGTAGCCGCCCGTTTAGCCGCCCGCGAAAGCGGCGCTGGCCGAGCCACCGCGCCCCATACGACAGGTCGCACCGCCGCCAGTTTCGCCGCGGGCGCGCTGCGCCACACGCCCGCGCGCACCGGATGATGGCCGCGCCGGCACGCGGCTGACGCTCAGAACACACCCACAAATCAAGTCAAGCACCGGGCAGTCCCGGTCTCCAAGTATTGAAAGGGGATTTTTCGATGGACCTTCGTAAACTGAAAACGCTGATCGACCTCGTCTCGGAATCCGGCATCTCGGAGCTGGAAGTGACGGAGGGCGAAGGCAAGGTTCGCATCGTCAAGAACGCGGCGCCCGTCTATATGCAGGCGCCGCAGCAATACGCGCCGCAAGTGCAGGCGCAAGCCGCGCCGAGCGCATCCGCATCGGGCGATGCCGGCGCGAGCGCTGGCGCCGCCGCGAGCGCCGCCGCGCCGCAGGGCCACGTCGTGACGTCGCCGATGGTCGGCTCGTTCTACCGCGCGCCGTCGCCGGGCGCCGATCCTTTCGTGCAGGTCGGCGATACGGTCAAGGAAGGCCAGACGCTGTGCATCATCGAAGCCATGAAGCTTCTGAACGAAATCGAATCGGACAAGTCCGGCGTCGTGAAGGAAATTCTTGTCGAGAACGGTCAGGCGGTCGAGTACGGCCAGCCGCTCTTCGTGATCGGCGACTAAGCGCGTCGGGCCGTGCGCCGGACGCTTCGCTCCGGTCCGCCCGGCTTCACCGCGCCGGCGCGCGCCATCCGGAAGCATCCGGACGCGCGCGCCGCCGATTCGAATCCCGAGGGCCGCTCGCGCGTGCCCGTTGATGAGCCGACCCACTGCCATGTTTGAAAAAATCCTCATTGCGAACCGCGGCGAAATCGCGCTTCGCATCCAGCGCGCGTGCCGCGAACTGGGCGTCAAGACAGTCGTCGTCTATTCAGAGGCCGACAAGGAAGCGAAGTACGTCAAGCTCGCCGACGAAGCCGTCTGTATCGGACCGGCACCGTCGAATCTGTCGTATCTGAACATGCCTGCGCTCATCAGCGCGGCCGAAGTCACCGACGCCGAAGCCATCCACCCCGGCTACGGCTTTCTTTCCGAGAACGCGGATTTCGCCGAGCGCGTCGAGCAATCCGGATTCACGTTCATCGGGCCGCGCCCGGAGACCATTCGCCTGATGGGCGACAAGGTCACCGCCAAGCAGACCATGATCAAGACCGGCGTGCCGTGCGTGCCGGGTTCGGAAGGCGCGTTGCCGGAAGATCCGAAAGAGATCGTGAAAATTGCGCGCGCGGTCGGCTATCCCGTCATCATCAAGGCGGCGGGCGGCGGCGGCGGTCGCGGCATGCGCGTGGTCCATACCGAAGCGGCGCTCGTCAACGCGGTGAACATGACGCGCGAAGAAGCGGGCCGTGCGTTCGGCAATCCGCAGGTCTACATGGAGAAGTTCCTGGAGAACCCGCGGCATATCGAGATTCAGGTGCTGTCGGATTCGTTCCGCAACGCGCTGTGGCTCGGCGAGCGCGACTGCTCCATGCAGCGCCGCCACCAGAAGGTGATCGAGGAAGCGCCGGCGCCGGGCATCGCGCGGCGGCTGATCGACCGCATCGGCGACCGCTGCGCCGAAGCGTGCAAGAAGATGGGCTATCTCGGCGCGGGCACGTTCGAATTCCTGTACGAGAACAACGAGTTCTACTTCATCGAAATGAACACGCGCGTGCAGGTCGAGCATCCGGTGACGGAGCTGATCACGGGCGTCGATATCGTGCAGGAACAGATCCGCATTGCCGCCGGCGAGAAGCTCACGCTGCGCCAGAAGGACATCCAGTTCCGCGGCCACGCGATCGAATGCCGCATCAACGCAGAAGATCCGTTCAAGTTCACGCCGTCGCCGGGACGCATCACGTCGTGGCACGCGCCGGGCGGCCCGGGCATTCGCGTCGATTCGCACGCGTACAACGGCTATTTCGTCCCGCCGAACTACGATTCGATGATCGGCAAGCTGATCTCGTACGGGGCGACGCGCGAACAGGCGATCAACCGCATGCGCATCGCGCTGTCGGAAATGGTCGTGGAAGGCATCTCGACCAACATTCCGCTGCACCGCGAACTGATGATCGACGCCAAGTTCGTCGAAGGCGGCACGAGCATCCACTACCTCGAAAACAAGCTCGCCGCGCGTCAGGCGGCGGTGGCCGAAGAGTCCTGAAGCGCCTTGGCAGAGAAGCGAGCATGAGTTACCGGGAACTGATCGCCGAGCTAGACCGCGAGCACGCGGAGGCGCTATCGGATGCGCTGCTGGACATGGGCGCGCTCTCGGTGTCCGTCGAGGACGCCGACGCCGACACGCCCGACGAGCAGCCGCTCTTCGGCGAGCCCGGGCTCACGCCCGAGCGCAGCGCGTGGAAGCGTTCGCGCGTGGTCGCGCTGCTCGGCCAGGACGCGGACCCGGCCGTGCTGCTCGCCGCGGCGTCCAACGACATCGGCTTGCAGGCGACGCCCGCGTTCTCGGTGCGCGAAGTCGAGGAGCAGGACTGGGTGCGTCTGACGCAGGCGCAGTTCGATCCGATCGCCATCGGCGAGCGCATCTGGGTCGTGCCGTCATGGCACGACGCGCCCGATCCCGACGCCCTCGTGCTCGAACTCGATCCAGGTCTCGCGTTCGGCACGGGCAGCCATCCGACTACGCGCCTGTGCATGGAGTGGCTGGAGCAATCGGTGAAACCGGGGCAGTCGTTGCTGGACTACGGCTGCGGCTCCGGCATCCTCGCCATTCTCGCGAAGAAGTGCGGCGCGAATCCGGTGTATGGCATCGACATTGACCCGCAAGCGGTCGAGTCCGCGCGCCAGAACAGCGAGCGCAATCACGCGGACGTCACCTACGGCCTGCCCGACGACTGCCCCGCCGGCGAGTTCGATATCGTGGTCGCCAATATCCTCTCGAATCCGCTGAAACTCATGGCCTCGATGCTCGCCGCGAAGGTGAAACCGGGCGGGCGGATCGCGCTGTCGGGCATCCTCGCGCGCCAGGCCGACGAGGTCGCGGCGGTCTATGCGAAGTGGATCGACATCGGCGTCTGGCGCGAGCACGAAGGCTGGGTCTGCCTTGCCGGAACGCGGCGCGAAAGCCTTTAGAATAGCGCCATCGTCACCGTTTCGGCCGTGAGGCCGCTGGCACTTTCCACTGGCACTTCCTATGGCGCTGGCTACCCGCTGCCCACACTGCGAAACCGTCTTCAAGCTCGATCCGCATCTGCTCGCGCCGCATGACGGGCGGGTGCGTTGCGGCCATTGCCAGGAAGTTTTCGACGCCGCGCACCATCGGTTCGAGTTGCCGGACGAGTCGGCCGAAGCCGACGAAGCGCAGCACGCCGCGCTGATCGATGATGAAGTCGCGGTCGGGCCATTGACGTTCTCGTCGTCGAAAAAGGAAGCCACGAGCGTGCCGCCCACGCTGGCAGTGCCGCGTCAGCTCGATCTCGGCAACAAGTCGGCCGCGAAACCCTTCGCGCCGCCCCCGGCGAAAGAAGACAACGATCCGACCGTGCATGCGAACGCGCCGGCGTTCGCTGGCGCGCCGATGCCGCCGCCGCCCGAACGCAATGTGTCCCGCAACGTGCCGCGCAAGGACGCCGCGAACGAACCCGACGCCGAGCCTGTCGTCGAACCGGTACCGCTCGGCCGGGTGAAGCCGGTGGCCGTGTCCGGCGCGCCGCTCAACGACGACGCACCCGCGCCGCCCGCCAGAAGCGAAGCGCCGAGGCGTCCCGAACCCGCGCCGCCGCCCTCGCGCTTCGTCGATCCGCTCGACGACCGCGCGGAGCCTTTCATCGGTCCGGCGCAAAACCGGCCCGAACCGCCGCGCGCGCGCCCCGCCGCTGCCCCGACTCCGACCCCGACGCCGGCTTCCGCATGGGACGAGGACGAGCCCGGCTTCGGCGCGCGGCCGGCCGGTCTCGGCACCGCGCACCCGCCGAGCGCCAACGAAGCGTTTCCGGTCTCGCGAGAGCCGCTTATCGAGACGACGCAACCGAGCAAGCCCGCGCGTAAGGGCTTGCGTGCGCTCGGTATCGTCATTGCAGTCTTGCTCGCGTTGCTGCTCCTGGTCCAGTTCGCCTGGTGGCAACGCGAAACGATCATGGTGAATGTCCCCGGCTCGCACGCGTTCTACGTCAATATCTGCGACCAGGTCGGCTGCACGATTTCGCCGCCGCGTTACATCTCCGGTTTGCAGATCGAGAGTTCCGGCTTGCGTCAGGTGGACGGCCCGCACAAGCTCGAACTGAAGCTCATGCTGCGCAACCGCTCGGACGTCGCGCTCGCCTATCCGGCGCTCGAACTCACGCTGCTCGACGACAAGAGCGACGTCGCCATTCGCCGCGTGCTGTGGCCGCAGGATTACGCGCGACCGGGTACGATATTCGCCATCGGCCTTCCGCCGCAAAGCGCGCAACCGGTCGTCGTCCGGCTCGATACGGGCGATGCCGTCGCCGCGAATTACCGGGTGCAGGTCTTCTATCCGTGACCGGATAGCGGCGCGAGCGCCCGGCTTTCCAAGACGCGACCCGGCAGCAAGAGCCGGTCGCACAGTTCCCGTCAGCATCTGACACATCCTCTGGAGCGCAACATGAGTCAAGTTACCCTCGGTGGCAACCCGATCGAAGTCAGCGGCACGTTCCCGAGCGAAGGACAGCAAGCGCCCGCGTTCACGCTCGTCGGCGCGGATCTCGGCGATATCACGCTCGCGAGCTTCGCGGGCAAGCGCAAGGTGCTGAACATCGTGCCGAGCCTCGACACGCCCACATGCGCCACGTCGACGCGCAAGTTCAACGAAGCGGCCGGCAAGCTGGACAACACCGTGGTGCTCGTCGTCTCCGGCGACCTGCCCTTCGCGGCCAAGCGTTTCTGCACGACCGAAGGTCTCGCCAACGTGGTGACGGCCTCGACGTTCCGCGGCCACGAGTTCGCTCAGTCGTACGGCGTCGACGTGACGAGCGGCCCGCTCAAAGGGCTGACCGCGCGCGCGGTCGTCGTGCTGGACGAAAACGACAAGGTCGTGCACGCCGAACTCGTGCCGGAAATCAAGAACGAGCCGAACTATGATTCAGCGCTCGCCGCACTGAAGTAAAGTGCATCGACGGACCGCTGCGGCGGTCCGCATACGGGGCGCGGCGGTCTTTCGGTTCGACCGATGCCAACGCCGCCGCGCGCCGTATGCGCTACTCTTCCTTCGCGCCTAACCAATAAGGACGTTCGCCTTGGCTACGCTTATCTGCGGCTCGCTCGCCTACGACAACATCATGACCTTCCAGGGCCGCTTCGGCGACCACATCCTGCCGGACCAGGTGCACATGCTGAACATCAGCTTCCTGGTGCCGACGATGCGGCGCAACTTCGGCGGCTGCGCGGGCAACATCGCGTATGCGCTGAAGCTGCTCGGCGGCGATGCGAAGATCATGGCGACGCTCGGCGAAGCGGACGCGCAGCTCTATATCGACCGGCTCGACGCGCTCGGATTGTCGAAGGAATACGTGCGCGTGCTGCCCGGGCAGCACTCGGCGCAATGCTTCATCACGACCGACCTCGCGAACAATCAGATCACGGCCTTCCACCCCGGCGCGATGATGGAATCGCACCTGAATCGCGCCGACGAAGCCCAGGGCATCACGCTCGGCATCGTGGCGCCGGACGGCGCGGACGGCATGCGCGAGCACGCGAAGCAGTTCGCGGCGGCGGGCGTGCCGTTCATCTTCGATCCGGGTCAGGGTTTGCCCATTCTTGAAGGTGTAGAGCTTTGTCGCATGATTGAACTTGCCACATACGTGACGGTCAACGATTACGAAGCCAAGTTGTTGAGCAACAAGACCGGCTGGTCGATCGAAGACATCAAGAGCCGGGTCGAGGCGCTGGTCGTCACGCGCGGCGAACACGGCGCGCAGATCTATCATGAAGACGGCGTGATGGACGTGCCGGCCGTGAAGGCGCGGCAAGTGGTAGACCCGACCGGCTGCGGCGACGCATTTCGCGGCGGCCTGTTGTACGGCATCGAGAACAAGCTTGGCTGGGAAAAGACGGGGCGTCTCGCGAGTCTGATGGGTGCGTTGAAGATCGAGCATCAGGGCCCGCAAACTTATGCGCCGACGCGCGCCGAAATCGAAGAGCGTTTCAAGCAGGCATTCGGAAGCAGCCTGTCGTGATCGAGTGGATGAAGGGAGTGAAGGAATGAAAACGGTAAGTCGCATCGTGCTGGCAGCATCGCTCATCGGCTCAGTCGCGCTGACGGGCTGCGCCTACAACAGCAGTTCGCCCGACGTCTACACGGCGTCGCAGGCGCAGCGCGAGGAAACGGTGCGCATGGCGACCGTCGAAAGCGTGCGCGGCGTGAAGATCAGCTCGAACAACGGCCAGCCGACCGGCCTCGGCGCCATCGGCGGCGGCGCGCTCGGCGGCGTCGCGGCGGGCAGCGCAATCGGCGGCGGCAACGGGTCGATCATCGCGGGCATCATCGGTGGTCTGGCTGGCGCGGTCGCGGGCAACGCGGTCGAGAACAGCGTCGCGACCAAGAACGGGCTGGAAATCACCGTGCGTCTCGACAACGGCGACCTGCGCGCGATCACGCAGACGTCGAATGGCGAAGTGTTCCAGGCCGGCGAGCGCGTACGGCTGCTGTCGAGCGGCGGCGTGACGCGCGTGACGCACTAAGTCCGTCGGAGCTATTCCGCCGAGGATTCGCAGCCAGCCTGCGATAGGCACAAAGAAGCGCATGCATCGAAAGAGGCATGCGCTTTTTTCGTTCGCGGCTGGCTGGCCACGGCGCGCAGTTACTTCGGGCGCCGAAGCGAAAAACCCGCCGCCGGACTTGACCGGCGACGGGTCGAGGCCGGGTAGGCCTACCCGGTCTTAAGGCACATCGACGTGTGCCGCGGTGCTTCGGACTGCTGTTGTCGCGACTTACGGACGGCTGCCCGTCGGGAACGGCCATGCCGCCGCCGGGTTCAGCGCCGTCTTGACCGCAGTGGCCGGAGCCGCCGGAGCGGGCGTCGACACCGTGGTAGCCGTCGTTGCGGGAGCGGCAGCCGTCGTCTTCTTTGCAGCAGCAGCCTTCTTGGCCGGCGCCTTCTTTGCAGCAGGCTCGGCTTTCTTCGCTGCGGGAGCAGGCGCGGAAGCAGCAGGCGCAGCGGGAGCAGCGGCGGTTTTCGCCGACGCCTTCTTCGCAGGAGCCTTCTTCGCGGCAGCCTTCTTCGCGGGCGCTTTCTTCGCAGCGGCCTTCTTCGCCGCTGCTTTCTTCGCGGGCGCCTTCTTGGCGGCAGCCTTCTTCGCAGGCGCCTTCTTCGCTGCGGCCTTCTTCGCAGGCGCCTTCTTGGCTGCGGCCTTCTTCGTGGCTACCTTCTTGGTGGCGACCTTCTTCGCTGCGGCTTTCTTCGCGGGCGCCTTCTTGGCCGCTACCTTCTTCGTTGCGACCTTCTTTGCTGCTGCCTTCTTGGCCGGCGCAGCCTTCTTCGCCGCGACCTTCTTCACGGCGACTTTCTTCGCCGCAACCTTCTTCGCAGCGACCTTCTTCGCGGCTACCTTCTTTGCCGGAGCGGCGGCTTTCTTGGCGGGGGCTTTCTTTGCTGCAGCCTTTTTCGCGGCGGGTTTCTTCTTGGCAACTGCCATGGTTTTTCTCCTTCAGGTTTTCAGATGAGAGTCAGTTCAAACAACACCCTTCGTCAAAACCCGCTTCTTCACGTGGAGGCTCTCAGGGCACACGCTACGAAGCGGATTATTCATCGGCGTACGCTGATCCCACCTGCTTACGCTAATGAATACGGCAAGGCGCGCCGTGCCCCGAGGCACCGCGCGCCAAATTGAGTCAGCGCCCATACACGGCGCCGGCCATCGCTTGATCGAGCCAGCGAGCTTGTCGCCGGCATTTTCCGGGGGGAAGTTTGCCCATCCCATTGAAGGGAACGCAAAACGCCTGTCTTTCAATCGAACCACACGGTCCGTCAAGTCAGTAGGCGCACTTTGCATCAGGCGACCGTTCTCCTAAACCTTGTCGGCGGGGCGCGCGCAATGACGCACGCTGCAGCCCAGCCGTCCCATCGATTTCGTCTGCAACACGTCCTGGGCTTGTTGTTATTCCCAGGTCAGCGCGCCGCCGGTTTGATACTCAATCACGCGTGTCTCGAAGAAGTTGCGTTCCTTCTTCAAGTCGATCATTTCGCTCATCCACGGGAACGGGTTTTCCTCGTTCGGGTAGAGCGGGTTCAGGCCGATCTGCTGGCAACGCCGATTGCAGATGAACCGCAAGTAGCTCTTGAACATCGACGCGTTCAGGCCGAGAACCCCGCGCGGCATGGTGTCTTCAGCGTAGCGATATTCAAGATCGACAGCTTGCTTGAAGAGCTCGCGAATCTCCGCCTTGAATTCGGCGGTCCACAGTTGCGGCTCTTCGAGCTTGATCTGGTTGATGAGGTCGATGCCGAAGTTGCAGTGCATCGATTCATCGCGGAGGATGTACTGATACTGCTCCGCCGCGCCCGTCATCTTGTTCTGGCGACCGAGCGCCAGAATCTGCGTGAAGCCCACATAGAAGAAGAGCCCTTCCATGATGCAGGCGAACACGATCAACGACTTGAGCAATTTCTGGTCCGCTTCCAGCGTGCCGGTGGTGAACGCCGGGTCGGTCAACGTCTGGATGAACGGGATCAGGAACTCGTCCTTGTCACGGATCGACTTGACCTCGTGATACGCGTTGAAGATCTCGCTTTCGTCGAGGCCGAGCGATTCGACGATGTACTGATACGCATGCGTGTGGATCGCCTCTTCGAACGCCTGGCGCAGCAGGAACTGGCGGCACTCCGGAGCGGTGATATGACGATACGTGCCGAGCACGATGTTGTTCGCGGCGAGCGAGTCGGCCGTGACGAAGAAGCCGAGATTGCGCTTGACGATGCGGCGCTCGTCGTCGGACAGACCGTTCGGGTCTTTCCACAGGGCGATGTCGCGCGACATGTTCACTTCCTGCGGCATCCAGTGATTCGCGCAACCGGCGAGGTACTTCTCCCACGCCCACTTGTACTTGAACGGCACGAGCTGGTTGACGTCGGTCTTGCCGTTGATGATGCGCTTGTCGGCGACGTTGACGCGCGCTTCGCTCTGCGCGGCGATGGCGCCAGCGGAAGGCGTGGCGGCTGCGGGAGGCACGAAGCCATCCGAGAAGATGTTCTGCGCCTGAGCAGTCTGATGGGCGGCTTGATGATCGAACGATTGGGCAGCATGCGCTGCGCTCCGCGTACCGAAAGCCGTGCCTTGAGCGTTGCGCAACGTGTTGTGTTGCGAACCGCTCGACGGAGTTACGGCAGTGGTCTCGTCATCCCAGTTGAGCATAAATTCTCACCATCAATTTAGATCGGTTTGTACCATCTTTTCATGAGCGATAAAAGAGCTTGCTCATGAAAATTCTCGTTTTCTAGCGATTTGGATTCAGCGTTGCTACCTGCATACAACACTTGGCTCTGCGCACGGTCTTTCATGCGTGATGCGAGCAAGAGAGAGACGTGTGTGAAGCGGTCCTCATCGACTCTCTTCAAGCGTTGCGATGTGTGATTGAACTGCGTGGCTTCAATGCTTCGATGCTGTCATGCAACGCTTGGCGACAGTCCGCGATAATCGTTCGAGGCGATCGACGCGATCGACGCGAGTGCCGTTGATCGAATGCGATGCGATGCAAGCGAAGATGAAAGCGCGTGCTCGTTCTGGCTTCGCCCGATGACGCTCCAGCAGCGGAGCGACATGTCTTCGTTGCCTTCGCGCGCTTCGAATTCGTTGCCGAAGTTTAGCATTCGCTGCCTCGCTTTACCACTATATATTGTGTCCGCTGTCGCGCTGCTCTACTACCTATAGCGCGTGGAGTCAACGCCTCAAAGGGTCTAGCAACGAGCGCAGATTGTTGTGATCGATCTCGTGCCTGAGCGCAAGCAACGCACCGAGCTTGCCTTGAGGAAAACCCTCACGCGCGAACCACGCGAGATAGTGACCGGGCAAGTCGGCGATGAGTCTGTCCTTGTACTTGCCGTAAGGCATGGTCTGCGTCACGAGACGCTGCAGGTCTTGCGGGTCCATCGTGTCTTCACTCCTCGTTATGTTGATCGCGTCGCATCGCGCCCGGGCGCGCGATCGCATGCGCGTAGTATCGGTGCCATAATCGCCGCTCTTGCCGCCATGACTGATCGCATTCTCTGATGCCGCTCGCCGTCAAAGCTTTCATCGCTCCTCTCATCGTCGCGTGTGCGATGTTCATGGAAAGCGTCGACGCGAACGTCATCGTCACTGCAATCCCCGAAATGGCGCGCGCCTTCGGACGCGATCCCGTCACACTCAAGGTCGCCGTCACCAGTTACGTGCTTGGCTTGGGCGTCTTCATTCCGATCTGCGGCTGGGTGGCCGACCGCTTCGGCGCACGCGCCGTCTTTCGCGCGGCCATCGGCGTGTTCGTGGCCGGTTCGATCCTGTGCGCGGCATCGACGTCGCTCGGGCCCTTCACCGTCGCGCGTTTCATACAGGGCGTGGGCGGCGCGATGATGGTACCGGTCGGGCGCATCATCATCTTCCGTTCGGTGCGCCGCTCCGAGTTCATTCGCGCGATGAACTATCTCTCCGTTCCCGCCATGCTCGGCCCGGCCGCCGGCCCGCTGCTCGGCGGCTTCATCACGACGTATCTGCACTGGCGGCTGATCTTCTTCATCAATATTCCGATTGGCATTGCGGGCATCTACCTGACCAATCGCTACATCGCCGACTCGCGCGAAGAACACCCGGGCCGGCTCGACTGGCTCGGCTTCTTTCTCTCGGCGGGCGCGGGGGTGTTGCTGCTGCTCGGGCTTTCGCTCGTCGGCGGTGAACTGGTGCCGCAAAGCGTTGCGTTCGCGATGTGCGCGGCCGGCGCGCTGATGGCCGCGCTCTACTGTCTCTACGCGCGCCGGGCCGCGCGACCGCTGCTCGACTTGCGCTTCTTTCGCGTGCCGACGTTTCAGGCAAGCGTGCTGGGCGGCTCGCTCTTTCGCATCGGGCTCGGCGCGGTGCCGTTCCTCTTGCCGCTCGCGTTGCAGGAAGGTCTCGGCATGACGGCGTTCAAGTCCGGCGCGATCACGTGCGCATCGGCGTTCGGCGGCATGTTCATGCGCTCGCTTGCGTCGCGCGTGTTGCATCGGTTCGGCTTTCGGCAGACGCTTCTCTTCAACGCGGCGTTGTCGGGCTTGGCGATTGCGGCATGCGGCACGTTCTTTCCCGGCACGCCGACCTGGGTGATCTGGGCTGTGGTGCTGCTCGGCGGCTTCTTTCCGGCGCTGCAGTTCACGAGCCTCAATTCGCTCGCTTACGCGGAGATCGAAACCCGCGATGTCGGACGGGCGACGAGTCTTGCCAGCTTCGTGCAGCAGGTGTCGCTCGGGCTTGGCGTCACGGTGGCGGGCATTACGCTCGAACTCACGCAGTACGTGAATGGTCATGCGACCGTGCGATGGTCGGACTTCTGGCCTGCGTTTGTTGTCGTCGGGTTGTTCTCGTTTCTTTCCATGCCGGTTACGGCTCGGTTGTCGCGGGATGCTGGCGTTGAGATTTCGCGTGGGACGCGGGGGTAAGGGTTGTTTGTTTTTGCCTGCCGGCGACGACCTGTGGGCCAGTCTTGTCGTTGAATTTGTTTTCGCGTCGGTCTATTAGCGTTGCCCCTCCCCGGGGCGGGGGTCACTTTCTTTGCTGTCGACCAGAGTAGGCGCTTTAGCGCCGTACGCTGGTCCCATGCAAAGAAAGTAACCAAAGAAAGCAGCTTTGTCGCCCGCGGTTCGGAATAACGGTGCACTCCGCAGAACGACATTGGCACTCAGCTTGAATCAACCCTGAATCACCTTCCGCGCCCGCGGAGCGCCACGTCCTCCGAGCCCTTTGGCTCGATAAAACCATTCGCGCGCCTTCACGCTTCGCCTCTGGCAAGTGGTAGTCGGTAGCGCATCGATAAGTTCCTGCACGCACCGGTGCACATCTAGCCCCCATGTCGCGCCCCAACTTAGATTGATAGCCGCAGCCCACGCATGCCAACCCTCGGTGTTGACGAGCCAAGGGGCTCGGAGGACGTGGCGATCAGCGGGCGCGGAAGGTGATTCAGGGTTGATTCAAGCTGGGTGCCAACGACGTATTGCGGAGTGCAACGTCATTCAATACCACGGGCGAAGAAGCTGCTTTCTTTGGTTACTTTCTTTGCAGCAGCAAAGAAAGTGACCCCCGCCCCGGGGAGGGGCAACGCTAATAGACCGACACGAAAACAAGTTCAACGACAAGACAAGACAACAAAAACAAAAAACAAAAAGGCCGGCACCGAGAAACTCAGCACCGGCCTTCGCCGCGAGCAGAACCCTACTCAGGCGCCAGCAAAAAACCTCACTGACATGCCTCGCACTCGTCGAACCCCGGATCGCCCGGACGCATCATGCAGACGGGACCGTCGGCTTCCGGCGCAGCCGCCTCGACCGCAGGCGCAGCAGCGGCAGCGTTAAAACCGCCACCCACGCCGCCGGCAGCAGAAGCAGCACCGCCCGACGACACCCCGAAGCCACCGCTAGCACCGGAGCCGCCCTCACCCGACGGCACCGCGTTCAGCGCGCCGTGCGCCACCGTCGACTTCTCGACGTGCGTCGCCGCCATCGTGCGGAGGTAGTACGTCGTCTTGAGACCGCGCAGCCACGCGAGCTTGTACACCTCGTCGAGCTTCTTGCCCGATGCGCCCGCCATGTAGATGTTCAGCGACTGCGCCTGATCGATCCACTTCTGCCGGCGCGACGCCGCTTCCACCAGCCACTTCGGATCCACTTCGAATGCCGTCGCGTAGATCGCGCGCAGGTCGGCCGGAACGCGGTCGATGCGCGAGAGCGTGCCGTCGAAGTACTTCAGGTCCGACACCATCACTTCGTCCCACAGGCCGCGCGCCTTCAGATCACGCACCAGGTAGTCGTTGACCACCGTGAATTCGCCAGACAGATTCGACTTCACGTACAGGTTCTGGAACGTCGGCTCGATACACGCCGACACGCCGATGATGTTCGAGATCGTCGCCGTCGGCGCAATCGCCACGCAGTTCGAATTGCGCATGCCGTGCGTCGCGATGCGCGAACGCAGCGTCGACCAGTCCATCGACTCGGACGTGTCCACTTCCACATAACCGCCGCGCGCTTCGGCCAAGAGCTTCACCGTGTCTTGCGGGAGGATGCCGCGATCCCACAGCGAGCCGCGATAGCTTGAATAACGGCCGCGCTCTTCCGCCAGTTCCGTCGACGCGTAGTACGCGTAGTAGCAGACGGCTTCCATCGAACGATCCGCGAACTCCACCGCTTCCTGCGACGCGTACGGCGTGCGCAGCAAGTGCAGGCAGTCCTGGAAGCCCATGATGCCCATGCCCACCGGACGATGCTTCAGGTTCGAATTACGCGCCTTCGGCACCGCGTAGTAGTTGATGTCGATCACGTTGTCGAGCATGCGCATCGCGACGCTGATGGTGCGCTTGAGCTTCGCGTGGTCGAGCGCGAGCGTGCCGTCGGCCTGCTTCGTCAGGTGCGCGACGAGGTTCACCGAGCCGAGGTTACACACGGCGATTTCGGTGTCGCTCGTATTCAGCGTGATTTCCGTGCACAGGTTCGACGAATGCACCACGCCGACGTGCTGCTGCGGCGAACGCACGTTGCACGGGTCCTTGAACGTGATCCACGGATGGCCGGTTTCGAACAGCATGCCGAGCATCTTGCGCCACAAGTGCTGCGCCGGCACCTTCTTGAAGAGCTTGATTTCGCCGCGCGCGGCTTTCTCTTCGTAAGCGACGTACGCCTTCTCGAAGTCCGCGCCGAACAGATCATGCAGGTCCGGACACGTCGACGGCGAGAACAGCGTCCACTCGCCGCCTTCCATCACGCGCTTCATGAAGAGGTCGGGAATCCAGTTCGCCGTGTTCATGTCGTGCGTGCGGCGGCGGTCGTCGCCCGTGTTCTTGCGCAGTTCCAGGAATTCTTCGATGTCGAGGTGCCACGTCTCCAGGTACGCGCACACCGCGCCCTTGCGCTTGCCGCCCTGGTTCACCGCGACCGCCGTGTCGTTCACGACCTTCAGGAACGGCACGACGCCTTGCGACTTTCCGTTCGTGCCCTTGATATGCGAGCCGAGCGCGCGCACGCGCGTCCAGTCGTTGCCGAGGCCGCCCGCGAACTTCGAGAGCAGCGCGTTTTCCTTGAGCGCCTCGTAGATGCCATCGAGGTCGTCGGCCACCGTCGTCAGATAGCACGACGAAAGCTGCGAGCGATGCGTGCCCGAGTTGAAGAGGGTCGGCGTCGACGACATGAAGTCGAACGACGACAGCACGTTATAGAACTCGATGGCGCGCGCTTCGCGGTCGATTTCGTTCAGCGACAGACCCATTGCGACGCGCATGAAGAACGCCTGCGGCAACTCGATGCGCGTGCCCTCGACGTGCAGGAAGTAGCGGTCGTACAGCGTTTGCAGGCCGAGATAGCCGAACTGCAGGTCGCGGTTCGCGTCGAGCGCGGCGCCAAGACGCTTCAGGTCGAACTGCTGCAGCTTGTCGTCGAGCAGGCCGGCTTCGACGCCGCGCTTGATGAACTGCGGGAAGTACTCGGCGTAGCGCTCGCCCATCTCGGCTTGCGTCACTTCGCCTTCGAGAATCTCGCGGCGGATCGTGTGCAGCAAGATGCGCGCGGTGACCTGGCTGTACGCCGGATCTTTTTCGATCATCGTGCGCGCGGCGAGAATGGCCGAATCGTAGACCTGATTCATCGGCACGCCGTCGTACAGGTTCTTCACCGTTTCCGCGACGATCGGATCAGCCGAGACGGCATCGCCCAGATTCGCGCAGGCCGAGACGATCAGCGCCTTCAGCGCGTCGAGATCGAGCGGGCGCGTGATGCCGTTGTCCGTCACGTTAATGACGCCTTCGTGCGTCTTCGCGTTCTGCGCATGGCCGCGGTCCTGCTCACGCTGCTGCGTGCGCTTCTCGCGATACAGCACGTAGGCGCGCGCGACGTTGTGCTCGCCGCCGCGCATGAGCGCCAGCTCGACCTGATCCTGAATGTCTTCGATATGGAACGTGCCGCCGTGCGGACGGCTGCGCAGCAGCGCGCGCACGACCGCCTGCGTCAGTTGCTCGACCTGCTCGCGCACGCGAGCGGACGCAGCGCCCTGACCGCCGTTCACGGCGATGAACGCCTTCGTCACGGCAATCGCGATCTTCGACGGCTCGAACGACACCACGCTCCCGTTGCGACGGATGACCTTGTAGTCGGCATACGTCGTGTTCGACGCGGGCGATTGCGCGCCCTGAACGTGCGCCCCGCCAGCATGCTGCGCGGATGCGCCTTCGAAGGAAGTCGTGGCGTTGTCGGTGGTTTGCATGTGCAAAACTCCTGGTGTTCGAATGGTGCGGATGATCCGCGGATTTATCACTTATGCCGCGTGCGTCGCCCGTCGATAACGAGGACGCGCGTCGCGGTGTTTGGCAGTAAGGCGGGCTGTGAAGACGGCAGGCCCTGAACACGAGTCGCGGCGATGGCGGCCCGCACTGTCATGGCGTCGCGTGCGGTGCCCGCGTTGGCGCGCGGTGTCGGTCGACGCGACTCGCATTCACTTGCATACGTTCTTCACGGTGCTGCTGCGCTGGCGCTCGATGCGCTGAGGGTCTCTTGATGAAACCGCTTGCGCACCGCCCCGGGCCAGCCAAACTTCAGATACGCCGGAAAGCCGACGGCGCCGGCTCGTGGGAGCGGGCGCCGCCTCTACAACACAAGATATAGTGCAAATCACGTCCTTCGGTACCAAGTATAGTGGAACTTCGCACGGTCTCAAAAAAGTTTATTTGCTTCGGAAGCGCCCGCGCGGGGTTGACTTTTGCGGCGTCGAAGCGCGGCAAGGGCTCCCGCGCGACGCTGTTGCATCGCAGCGAGAATGACCGTAGGTGGTGGTCTGGGACGTCGAGGTTTCGGCTTGGGCGACTCGTTGAAGTGGCGGCGGTGCGTGGTCGCAGTGGGGGCGCCGGGGCGATTGCATTGATCGCGATATCGGTTCGCGATGGATTCATCGCGAGCGGCAAGCTCCGCGAAGATGCTCATCGAGTCGTCGCTGCAACGCCCGCGTTCCCGAAACGACGACACACACGCGTGGCACGCACGTTCATCGCTCGGGACGGACAGCGGGAAAGCGTCGATCGGATATTGCTTCGCGATGATTCACACGACCGCGCAAGCTACGGTACTCGTCGAACCGCAGGGCTCATCAAGTCGTCGCTACGACGCCCGCGCTCCGAAACGACGACACGCACGCTTGGCGCGCGCGTTCATCACACGGGACGGACAGCGCGAACGCGCCGTCGCAGTGAATCATGAAATGCGCCGACACGCGCATGCGGCTGAGGCGATCGAAGTACGGAAGCGCGTCGCGATTGAACGTGTTCGAAAAAGCGCGCGCTGATATCACCGGATGGCATGCAAATGTTGCGAATCGTGCCGAGCGTCGGCGTCAAGCCGCGAGGACGCGCCTCGACGTTCAGCGGCGGCATACGCGCCGCGCTTCCAAGCCGGCCGTGCGCGCCGATAAAGGCACCGCGCGCAGGCAGCGCATTTATCTGGCGTCGCGACCGCTCTTACGCGCCCGCGCGACGCCGCGCGCTAGACGCAGCTAATGCTGTCCCGCAACGTCTAGCAATTCGCTCGTGGGCACACGTGCGCGTAGCTATCCGCATCGCTCGCAGGCAACGCATTCAGCGCGCGTCGCACCGGCGTCGGACGCGCCCGACGCGGCCGAACGCTTGTCCGCTACGATTATTGCTTCACGCGCGGGCGCAGATGCGCCTCGATGTCCGCAGCCAGCGCCCTCATCTCGCGTCCCGACCGCCAGGACGCGCCGCATGACGCCGCGCGTGCTCCGCACAGCAGAACCGTTGTCCCGCGACGGCTATGGATTCGCTCGTCGGCGTATGCACGCCGCACTGCGCGCAGCGAATGAGCGGATCGGCAAGCTGCGGCGCATCGCGGCGAGCCGCGCCGTTGCGGGCGCCCGCGCCGCCCGTCGTCGACGAAGCGCGGCTAGACGAAGCACGCGTCCCCGCCTGCTCGCGCTCGTTGGCGCGGCGGAGCTTCTTCAGGAGCCATTGCGTCACGAAGAAGAGAACGATAAGAAGAAGAAAATTTCGCATCGGCTTGATGAAGTAAGACCGCGCTCAGACCACCGCGCGATGCAGCAGCACTTCGAACACGAAGCGGCTGCCGACATACGCGAGCAGCAGCGCCACGAACGAAGCCAGCACCCAGCGCAGCGCGGCGCGTCCGCGCCAGCCGGAGATGCGGCGCGCAGTGAGCAGCCCGCCGAACATCAGCCAGGACAGAATGGCGAAGACGGTCTTGTGATCGAAACGCAGCGCCCGATCGACCAGTTGCTCGTTGAACGCGATGCCCGACACGAGCGTGAGCGTCAGCAGCACGAAGCCCGCGCCGATCAGCCGGAACAACAGCTTTTCGAGCGTGAGCAGCGGCGGCAACGTGTCGAGCCAGCTCGCGAGCCAGCCGTTGCCGCCACTGTGACGCATCGCGAGGCCGCGCATGCGCTGAAGGCGTCGTTCGAGCATCAGCATCAGCACGGCATGCAGCGCGGCAATGGCAAAAAGGCCATACGCGATGTTCGCGATCAGAAAATGCAGCTTGAACATCGGCGCGGCGGAGTACGACAGCACGCGCACGCCGCCGAACGCGAGCGGCAACAGGGAAGCGACGCAGGCGAGCGGCAACACGAGCAGGCGCAGGCCGTCGAGCGGAAAGAAGAAGCTCTCGATCCAGTAGATGCCCGCGCCGAGCCAGAACATGGCGGACAACGCGAACGCGAAGCCGAAGATCATCGCGTTCTGCGGGAAGATGGTCATGTGCAGGAGAACGCCGTGCACGACCAACGCTATTAATAATAGAGCGCGTCCCATGCCGCTCATGCCCGACGCCTTCGATGGATTCGCCGGCCCGGTGCCGATGCCCGATGGCACGCCCGCCAGAACCGGCTCCACGGCCGTATGACGATGCGCGCGCCAGCCCGCCACGGCCAGTCCGCCGTAGAGAAACGCAGTGAGGGCATACAGTACAATATCCATGTTCGAAGTTTACACTAGGCCCCGAACCCGCGACGTCTTCCCCCTTGCGCCAAAGTAGGGCGCATCGCCGCTAAACCGCCTGCGCGTCGCCGGAAACCAGGGCCGCACTCTCACACTCCCATGCTCGACAACCTCACTCAACGGATGGCGCGCGTCGTCAAGACGCTGCGCGGCGAGGCCCGGCTCACCGAGGCCAACACGCAGGAAATGCTGCGCGAAGTGCGCCTCGCGCTGCTCGAAGCCGACGTGGCGCTGCCCGTCGTGCGCGAGTTCATCGCCAAGGTGAAGGAAAAGGCGCTCGGCGAGGAAGTGCTTTCGAGCCTGTCGCCGGGTCAGGCGCTCGTCGGCGTCGTGCAGCGCGAGCTGACCGCCGTGATCGGCGGCGACTACGAAGGCAAGGCCGCCGAGCTGAATCTCGCCGTCACGCCGCCCGCTGTCATCCTGATGGCCGGCTTGCAGGGCGCGGGTAAAACCACGACCACCGGCAAGCTCGCCAAGCTGCTGCGCGAAAAGCAGAAGAAGAAGGTGCTGACGGTTTCCGTCGACGTGTACCGCCCCGCCGCTATCCGCCAACTGCAAACGGTGACGGAACAGGTCGGCGCGGACTTCTTCCCGTCAGAGCCGGACCAGAAGCCCGCGGACATCGCGCGCGCGGCGATCGACTGGGCAAAGCGTCATTACCACGATGTCGTGATCGTCGATACGGCCGGTCGTCTCGGTATCGACGAAGCGATGATGAAAGAGATCAGCGAGCTGCACGCGCTGCTCAAGCCCGCTGAAACGCTCTTCGTCGTCGATGCGATGCTCGGCCAGGACGCCGTGAACACCGCGAAGGCGTTCAACGACGCGTTGCCGCTCACGGGCGTCGTGCTCACGAAGCTCGACGGCGATTCGCGCGGCGGCGCGGCGCTTTCGGTGCGGCACGTCACCGGCAAGCCGATCAAGTTCGTCGGCGTCGCGGAAAAGCTGGACGGCCTCGAAGTCTTCCATCCGGATCGCATGGCGAACCGGATTCTCGGCATGGGCGACATTCTCGCGCTCGTCGAGGAAGCGCAGCGCGGCGTCGATACGCAAGCGGCGCAGAAGCTCGCCGACAAGGTCAAGAAGGGCGGCGACTTCGACCTGAACGACTTCAAGGCGCAGCTTTCCCAGATGAAGAAGATGGGCGGGCTGTCGTCGCTGATGGACAAGCTGCCCGCGCAGTTCCAGCAGGCGGCGCAAGGCGCGGACATGAACAACGCCGAGAAGCAGATGCGCCGCATGGAAGGCATCATCAATTCAATGACGCTTCAGGAGCGCGCGAAGCCGGAGCTTATCAAGGCGGCTCGCAAGCGCCGCATCGCCGCGGGCGCGGGCGTGCACGTGCAGGAAGTCAACCGCATGCTGAATCAGTACGAGCAGATGCGCGGCATGATGAAGAAGCTCAAAGGCGGCAACCTGCAGAAGATGATGCGCGGCATGAAAGGCATGATGCCGGGCATGCGCTAATCCGCGCCGCTTCGAACCCGCGCTTTCGTTCGCCCGACGCGAAGAGAACGCGGGTTTATCATATGGCGCACGCCGCCGTTTTTTCCACACTGAGTCGTCGTCTCCCCCGCCTGCCTCTATGAACCGCGAAGAAGCTCTCCACATTTTCAGCCACTCCGAAGAGATCGTCAGCGCCGATCAGGTCGACGCGTCGATCAAACGCATGGCTGCGGACATCAAGGCCGCGACGCAGGACGACTTCCCGTTGCTGCTCTCCGTCATGGGCGGCGCGGCCGTGTTCACCGGCATGCTGCTGCCGCATCTGGATTTCCCGCTGGAATTCGACTACATCCATTTGACGCGCTATCGCAACGCCATCAAGGGCGGCAGCGAAATGCAGTGGCGCGTGGCGCCGGCCGAATCGGTGAAGGACCGCGTGGTGCTCGTGCTCGACGACATTCTCGACGAGGGCGAAACGATGGCCGCCATTCGCGACCGCATTATGGCGATGGGCGCGAAGCAATTCCTGTCGGCGGTGCTGTGCGAGAAGCTCATCCCGAAGGCGAAGCCGCTGCGCCCGGATTTCTGCGGCTTCGAAGTGCCGGACCGTTATGTGTTCGGCTGCGGGATGGATGCGAAGGGTTACTGGCGAAATCTGCCGACTATCCGGGCGTTGACCGAAGGGGCGTGAGCGCTCGCACGTGCGACGAAAAAGAAAAAGCGGCCTCGGCCGCTTTTTTCACAACTGATGCACGAACGCGCGTATCCCGGTAAGAATCATCTCGACGGAAATCGCGACGAGCACGAGTCCCATCAGCCGCTCGAACGCCGTGACCGCGCGCTCGCCTAGCCATTGCTGAATCTTCTCCGCGAGAATCAACACGACCGCGCAGACGACCATCGTGACGGTCAGCGCGCCGATCCACTCGAACATCTTGCCCGGCGCCTGCGACGTCAGCAGCATCACCGTCGCGAGCGCGGACGGGCCGGCGAGCGCCGGAATCGCGAGCGGCACGATCAGCGGTTCGCCGCCGCGCGTGTCGCCGCCCATCGGGCCATCCGGATGCGGGAAGATCATCCGAAGCGCGATCAGAAAGAGCACGATCCCGCCGCCGATGCGCAGCGACACATCCGTGAGATTCATCGCCCGCAGGAAGCGGTCGCCGGCCAGCATGAAGACGAGCAGAATGCCGAACGCGATCGCCACTTCCCGCAAGATCACCACGCGGCGCCGCTCGGTGGCGACACCGCGCAGCGCGTTGATGAAGATCGGAATGTTGCCGAGCGGATCGGTGATCAGCAGCAGAAGGATCGTCGCCGACAGGAAGTTGTACTGCATTTACTTCCCGAGCGCGGCCCGAACTTTCGCCGTCACGACGCCCGCCGCTTCGTCCACCGGCAGCAGCGTGGCTTCGGTGTCGCGGCGCGCCTGATATTCGAGCTTGCCTTCCTTCAGCCCGCGATCGCCGATCACAATGCGATGCGGCACGCCGATCAGCTCCCAGTCCGCGAACATCACGCCGGGGCGCTCGCCGCGATCGTCGAGAATCACGTCGATGCCCGCGTCCTGCAGCGTGGCGTACAGCTTGTCGGCCTGCTCGCGCACGGCGTCGCTGCGGTCGTAGCCCATCGGGCAGATCACGACTTCGAACGGCGCAATGGCTTCCGGCCAGATGATGCCCTTGTCGTCGAAATTCTGTTCGATAGCCGCGCCCAAGACGCGCGTCACGCCGATGCCGTAGCAGCCCATCTGCATCGGCGCGGGCTTGCCGCCTTCGTCGAGGAACGTGGCGCCCATCGAATCCGAATACTTCGTGCCGAGCTGGAACACGTGCCCCACTTCGATGCCGCGGCAGATTTCCAGCGTGCCACGGCCATCCGGCGAAGGATCGCCCGCCACGACGTTGCGAATATCGGCGACTTCCGGTTCCGGCAGATCGCGGCCCCAGTTCACGCCAGTCGTGTGATAGTCGACCTCGTTCGAGCCGACGACGAAATCGCTCATGTTTGCGACCGTGCGATCCGCGATCACGCGCACCGGCTTCTTCGTGCCGATGGGACCGAGATAGCCCGGCGGCGTGCCGAACCATTCGACGATCTCGGCTTCCGTCGCAAAGCGGTAACCTTTCAGGCCCGGCAGCTTGCTGACCTTGATGTCGTTCAGCGAATGATCGCCGCGCAGCATCAGGAGCCAAATGGTCGGCTCGGCGCCTTCGTTGTCGGTCGCGAGAATGATCGACTTGATCGTGCGTTCGAGCGGGATGTTGAGCAACTGTGCGACGGCTTCGCACTTGGCCGCGCCGGGCGTCGGCGTCTTCTTCATCTCCTCGGCGGGCGCGGCGCGCTCGGCAATCAACGGCAAGGCGTCGGCCGCTTCCACGTTCGCCGCGAAGTCCGAGTCCGGGCAGTACGCGATATCGTCCTCGCCCGTTTCCGCGATGACGTGAAACTCGTGCGATCCGCTGCCGCCGATCGACCCGTTGTCTGCCGCGACCGCGCGGAATTCCAGGCCGATGCGCGTGAAGATGCGCACGTAGGCGTCATACATCTTCTTGTACGACTCGGCGAGGCCGGCGGTGTCCTTATCGAAGGAATACGCGTCCTTCATGATGAACTCGCGGCCGCGCATGACGCCGAAGCGCGGACGAATCTCGTCGCGGAACTTCGTCTGGATCTGATAGAAGTTGACCGGCAACTGGCGATAGCTCTTGATCTCGCGCCGCGCGATGTCCGTGACCACTTCCTCGTGCGTCGGGCCGACGACGAAATCGCGTTCGTGACGGTCCTTGATGCGCAGCAGTTCGGGGCCGTACTGCTCCCAGCGTCCCGATTCCTGCCACAACTCGGCCGGCTGCACGGCCGGCATCAGCAGTTCGAGCGCGCCCGCGCGATTCATCTCTTCACGCACGATGGCTTCGACCTTGCGAATGGAGCGCAGGCCGATCGGCATGTAATCGTAGATACCGCCCGCGACGCGGCGGATCATGCCGGCGCGCATCATCAGCTTGTGGCTGACGATCTCGGCGTCGGCGGGAGCTTCCTTCAGGGTGCCGATGAAGAAACGGGATGCTTTCATTCAGAAATTTTCCAAAAGCGGCGCGCGCCCACGAAACCATGTGGTTGAAGGCTGGCGAAACGGGTGAACGACGAAACGGTCGACGGCTCTGCACGAGGCCGCAATGAAACGCTCGCGCGCCACTTGCGGCCGACCGCCCTGCATGAAGCCGGAAAAGAAGATTCTGCCGACTTCCGGGTTGCCTGGCAAAGATTCCTTGCGGGCAGGCGCACCGCGAGCCCCGAAATTAGGGCTCCGACACGGGTTGGAACGGATGCGCCGGGGCCGTTATCTGTTTATAATCAAAGCAATTTTAAAGGATTCGAAGGTGGTTGTATGCTGGATCGTGAAGGCTTTCGCCCGAACGTCGGCATCATCCTCTTGAACGCGCGCAACGAAGTGTTTTGGGGCAAGCGGCTGCGTGAACATTCCTGGCAGTTTCCGCAAGGGGGTATCAAATACGGCGAGACCCCCGTGCAAGCAATGTATCGGGAGTTACACGAAGAAACCGGCCTGCTTCCTGAGCACGTGAAAGTTGTCGGTCGCACGCGCGACTGGCTGCGTTATGAGGTGCCGGATAAGTTCATCAAGCGCGAAGTGCGCGGTCATTATCGCGGTCAGAAACAGATCTGGTTTCTGCTGCGCATGGTCGGGCGCGACTGCGACATTTGCCTGCGCGCGACGGACCATCCGGAATTCGATGCTTGGCGCTGGAACGAATACTGGGTGCCGCTCGACGCGGTGATCGAGTTCAAGCGCGACGTTTATCAACTGGCTCTCACCGAGCTTTCCCGCTTCTTGCGGCGAACCAATACTCGTGGCGAACGCGGTGAGCGCGCCGCGCATCATGGGCCGCGTTATCCGCGCGTCATTCAAACCATGACGATCGAGACACCTGCCGTAACCGCCGCGGGCGCCGCGGTTCAGGCAGAATGTACGGTCAGCGAAGAAGTGCAGATCATCGCGCGGCGTTCATCGTGCGACTGACTTCGCGCTCGGTCCTGGCGTCGAGCGCGGCGATTCTTCGTTCATTCTGACACTCGGCATGTTTCATAGCCCGGCGCGGCGAGCACTGCTCGCGGCGCCGGGCGTTCGCCGTCCGCGCATCCGTTATTCGGGAACATCGAATTGAAAGTCATCGTCTCATCCGCGGTACTCGTCGCCATGCTCGCCGCGCTTGCCGGCTGTTCCAGTTCCAAGGGCCCGTCCAATCAGGACGACGGCGTCTTCACCTATCTGCTCGACCGCAAGACCGAATGGGTGGAGAACAAAATAGATACGCTGCCGCCGCTGCCGCAGCCGTCGAACCTGCTGCCGTTCAATGTTTCGCAGAACACACCGCTGACGTTCGCGGTCGACAAGACCTCGCTCACGGTCGGCGATGACGGCGTCGTGCGCTATGTCGTCGTGGCGACGAGCCCGAGCGGCGCGCGCAACATCAACTACGAAGGCATTCGCTGCGACACGTACGAATGGCGCCGCTATGCGAGCATCAACGAAGACGGCACCGGCTGGGATCGCGGCGTCGCGTTCGACTTCCGGCGCATCGAGAACGGCGAACTGAACGCGTATCAGGCAGCGCTGTATCAGGACTACTTCTGCACGAGCAAGCTGCCGGTCGGCACCGCGAAGCAGATCGTCAACAACATCCAGTACGAGCGCACGCAACGGTCCATCAACCTGCGCTGATTGCGTTGGCGATGTAGCAGTAAAAAGCCCGCTGGCCTTTCGGCTCAGCGGGCTTTTTTCATTCGGCGGGATGAAGTGCCTCAGACCAGCACCAGATTGTCGCGATGGATGAGTTCCGGCTCCAGCATATACCCGAGCACGGCTTCGATCTCCGCGCTCGGCCGCCGATGAATCAGCCGCGCCTCGGCGCTGCTGTAATTCGTGATGCCGCGCGCGACTTCCTGCCCTTTATCGTTGACGCACGCGATCACTTCGCCGCGACCGAAGGCGCCTTTCACATCGACCACGCCGATCGGCAGCAAGCTCTTGCCGTCGGCGGTGAGCTTCTGCACCGCGCCATCGTCGATCACGACGTGCCCGCGCACCTGCAAGTGGTCCGCCATCCACTGCTTGCGCGCAGCCATGCGAGCGGTGCGCGCGATAAGCTGCGTGCCGATGAGCTCGCCCGACGCGAGGCGCGTGAGCACGTCGGCCTCGCGGCCGCTCGCGATCACGGTGTTCGCGCCGCTGTGCGCGGCACGCTTGGCCGCCAGAATCTTGGTCAGCATGCCGCCCCGGCCGAGGCTCGATCCCGCGCCGCCGGCCATCGCTTCGAGTTCGGGCGTGCCGGCATCGGCCTGTTCGACGAGCGTCGCGTTCGGGTCTTTGCGCGGATCGGCGGTGAACAGGCCGCGCTGATCCGTGAGAATGACGAGGGCGTCGCCTTCGATCAAGTTGGCAACGAGCGCGCCGAGGGTGTCGTTGTCGCCGAACTTGATTTCGTCGGTGATAACGGTGTCGTTCTCGTTGATGACCGGCACCGCGCCCAGACGCAGCAGCGTGAGCAGCGTGGAGCGCGCGTTGAGATAACGCTCGCGGTCGGCGAGGTCGGCGTGCGTGAGCAGAATCTGCGCGGTGCGGATGCCATGCGCGCCGAAGCTGCTCTCGTAGACTTGCGCGAGGCCCATTTGCCCGACGGCCGCGGCGGCCTGCAATTCGTCGATTTCGCTTGGGCGCTTCGTCCAGCCGAGCCGGTGAATGCCTTCCGCAATCGCGCCCGAGCTCACGAGCACGACTTCCTTGCCCTCTCCGCGCAGCGCCGCGATCTGCGCCGCCCACCGGGCGATGGCCGCGTGATCCAGTCCGCGCCCGTCGTTGGTGACGAGGCTGGACCCCACTTTCACTACGATTCGCTTCGCAGCGGCAATGACCGAACGCATCGTGCGCTTCTCTCCTCGGTGTCGCGGCCCGCGACTGCGGGCGGCGTCGTTATCTGTCTTCGTCGTCCGCCTGATTTCCGGCGATGTCATCGCGAAAACGCACGTCGGCCGCGAGATCTTCTGCTTCCGCCGCACGCGACGCGTCCGAATGCGTCGAGATGTAGTCGTAGATGGCGTAGACCAGCGCCTCGCAGCCTTGGCCGGTGAGGGCCGAAATTTCGTACACCGGGCCGTCCCACTCGAAGCGGTCGAGGAAGTCCTTCACGCGCGACGCGCGCTCGTCTTCCGGCACCATGTCGAGCTTGTTCAGCACGAGCCAGCGCGGCTTTTCGTACAGCGACTCGTCGTACTTGCGGAGTTCGTTGACGATCGCCTTCGCTTCCGCGACCGGATCGACGTTTTCATCGAACGGAGCGAGGTCCACGAGGTGCAGCAAGACGCCCGTGCGCTGCAAATGGCGCAGGAAGCGGTGGCCGAGGCCCGCGCCTTCCGCTGCGCCTTCGATCAGCCCCGGAATGTCCGCGATCACGAAGCTCTTGCTCGGCCCGACGCGCACGACGCCGAGATTCGGCGCGAGCGTCGTGAACGGATAGTCCGCGATCTTCGGCCGCGCGTTCGAAACGGAAGCGATGAACGTCGATTTGCCCGCGTTCGGCATGCCAAGCAAGCCGACATCCGCGAGCACCTTCAGCTCGAGCTTGAGCATGCGGCGCTCGCCCGGCTTGCCGTCGGTCTTCTGACGCGGCGCGCGGTTCGTGCTCGATTTGAAGTGCAGGTTGCCGAGACCGCCCGCGCCGCCTTGCGCGATCAGCACTTGTTGATTGTGCTCGGTGAGGTCGGCGATGATCTCGCCCGTTTCCTGGTCCGAGATAATGGTGCCGACCGGCATGCGCAGCGTGATGTCGTCGCCGCCTTTGCCGTAGCAGTCCGAACCGCGCCCGTTTTCGCCGTTGCGCGCCTGGTGCTTTTTCGCGAACCGGTAGTCGATCAGCGTGTTGATGTTGCGGTCCGCGACCGCGTAGACGCTGCCGCCGCGCCCGCCGTCGCCGCCGTCCGGCCCGCCGAAGGGGACGAACTTTTCGCGGCGCATCGACGCGCTGCCATCTCCCCCGTCGCCGGCGATGACTTCGATCCTCGCTTCGTCAATGAACTTCATGCGTTGCTCCGTCCCGTGTTTCCGTGCGATGACTGCCGCGAGTCCGAACTCGCTCAGTCGACACGCTATTTTGCCGTGACCGGCGCGTGCCGGGCACTCATATGCTTCGATTCTGTGGGCGCCGCGTTTTCCGGCGCGCCAATGAAAAAGGCCCCGCGAACTTCGCGGGGCCTTTTTTGCGGTCCTGAAGCCCGTGCAGTGAACCTTACGCTGCTGCCGGGACGACGACGACCGTGTGCTTCTTCGCTGCGCCCTTCGTCGTGAACTGGACGTGGCCGTCCGTCAGCGCGAACAAGGTGTGATCCTTGCCGATGCCGACGTTTTCACCCGGGTGCATGCGCGTGCCGCGCTGGCGAACGATGATGCCGCCTGCATTGATTGCCTGGCCGCCGTAAACCTTCACGCCGAGGCGCTTCGATTCCGAATCGCGGCCGTTGCGGGAAGACCCGCCTGCTTTTTTGTGTGCCATTTGCTATAGCTCCTTGACCGTTGCGCGACGCTTAAGCGTTGATCGCGTCGATGCGCAGTTCGGTGTAGTTCTGGCGATGGCCAGCGTGCTTTTGGTAGTGCTTCCGGCGACGCATCTTGAAGATGGTCACTTTCTTGTGACGACCTTGCGACACGACGGTAGCCTTGACGGAAGCCCCACTGACCAGCGGCGTACCGAACTGAATCGATTCGCCTTCGCCTACTGCGAGAACCTGGTCGAGCGTGATTTCAGCGTCAATGTCTGCCGGTATCTGTTCTACTTTCAATTTTTCGCCAACGGCAACTTTGTACTGCTTGCCGCCGGTTTTTATGACCGCGTACATTGAGAACCTCACTCAGAATTCGTTTTTCCACGCACCGCGCGGGGAAAACACGAGATTATACATAGGCTTAGACGCCGCGTCAAAAGGCATTGACATTTCGCGCAAGCGGCTTTGGGAGCCCGTTGAAGGCGATGGCAGCCGCAAAGCGGTGCGCGAAGGACGCCGCAAAGCGCCCGGTGATTCGTCGCGGGTCCGATTCGCCTTATAATCCGCCGCATTACCTCATTTGCCGATCATGTCGTCCACCGCCACTTCCTCCCCCGACGCCGCCGCACTGCTTGCCCCGATCGCCGAGGACATGCAGCAGGTCAATCGCGTCATCCGGCAGCGCCTGGCATCAGAAGTGATGCTCATCAACCAGATTTCCGAGTACATCATCGGCGCGGGCGGCAAGCGGCTGCGCCCGGCGCTCTTGCTGCTCGTGGCGGGCGCGCTGGGCGATACGACCGGGCATCGCCATGAACTGGCCGCCGTGGTCGAGTTCATTCACACGGCCACGCTTCTGCACGACGACGTCGTCGACGAATCCGACCTGCGCCGCGGCCGCAAGACGGCGAATGCGCTCTTCGGCAACGCGGCGAGCGTGCTCGTCGGCGATTTCCTCTACTCGCGCTCGTTCGAGATGATGGTGAGCGTCGGGAAGATGCGCGTGATGGAGATTCTGTCGGTCGCGACCAACATTATCTCCGAAGGCGAAGTGCTGCAGCTCCTCAACATGCACGACCCGGATGTGGACGAAGCGCGCTATATGCAGGTCATCCGCTACAAGACCGCGAAGCTCTTCGAGGCGGCGGCGCAACTGGGCGCGGTGCTTTCGGGTTCCGACGCGCGCACGGAAGCGGCGGCGGCGGAATTCGGCCGGCGCATCGGCACCGCATTCCAGATCATGGACGACTGGCTCGACTACACCGGCACGCCCGAATCCATGGGCAAGAACGCCGGCGACGATCTGCGCGAAGGCAAGCCCACTCTCCCGCTCATCTATTTGATGGAGCACGGCACGGCGGAACAGGCGGCGCTCGCGCGCGAGGCGATCGAGCACGGCGGCACGGATCGCTTCGACACGATTTTCCACGCCATCACCACGTCGGGCGCGCTGGACCATACGCTCGAATGCGCGCGGAAAGAAGCGCAGGCAGCGGCGAACGCGATTTCTGCATTCCCCGCTTCCATTTACAAAGAGAGCCTGCTAGAATTATGTTCTTACTCGACGTCGAGGCAGTCTTGAAAGAGACTTTCGAGCCGAAAGCGTCCAAGTAACGAATTCGGGGTGTAGCTTAGCCTGGTAGAGCGCTACGTTCGGGACGTAGAGGCCGGAGGTTCGAATCCTCTCACCCCGACCAGAATTGCAAAAACCCGCATGGTTCGCCATGCGGGTTTTTTCTTTTTCGTCCGATGCTCCGCGCGCGAGCCAGCGGGCGGGCCCCGGCGGCCCGGGAAAGCCGTCTGCTATAGTCCATCCATCACCGCCCCTACTCGATCACCGCGTGGACAACCTTCCCTTATGGGCGCAAATCTGCGCCATTTTTCTGCTGCTGTTCCTTTCCGGTTTTTTCTCCATCTCTGAAACGTCGATGATGGCGCTCAATCGCCATCGGCTGAAGTTCCTGGCTAGCCAAGGCTCGTTGGGCGCGCGGACGACGCAAGGTTTGCTCGCCAAGACGGATCAGCTGCTTTCGGTCATCCTGATCGGCAACAATCTGATCAACACGATCATCCCGGTCCTGACCACCTCCATCGCGCTGCGCACGTTCGGGCACGACAACGTCGTGCTCTCGGTCACGACGGGCGTGATCGCGTTCCTCATCATCGTGTTCGCAGAAATCGCGCCGAAGATCGTGGGCGCGACGTATCCCGAAAAGGTCGCATTGCCGGCGAGTCTCGTGCTCGCGCCGCTCATGCGCATCGCGCGGCCGCTGGTGTGGTTCGTCAACCTTTTCGCCAACGCGATTCTCGCCGCGCTGCATATCAATCTGAAGGGCAACCGCGATCAGCGTCTTTCGCCCGAGGAACTGCGCACCATCGTGCTGGAAACCGGCAGCTTCATGCCGACCAAGCACCGCAGCATTCTGCTCAATCTGTTCGACCTGGAAAACATCTCCGTCGATGACGTGATGATCCCGCGCCGGCGCATCGAGGCGCTGGACTTCGACGCGCCGTTCGACGACATCCTGCATCAGTTGGAGACGTGCTATCACAACAAGCTCGTCGTCTATCAGGGCGATATCGACCGCGTGCTCGGCGTCCTTCATGTGCGCAAGACGCTGTCGGCGCTGCATAACCAGGAACTCGAGCGCGACACGCTGCGCGAACTGCTGACCGAGCCTTATTTCGTGCCGGCCGGCACGCCTGTCTTTCAGCAGTTGCAGTACTTTCAAGAGAGCGGTCACCGCATCGCGATCGTCGTCGACGAATACGGCGAGCTGCAAGGGCTCGTCACGCCGGAAGACATCATCGAGGAACTGATCGGCGAATTCACGTCGACGATTCCGCGCGGCGCGGGCTCGCGCGGCTGGGACGAGAACGGCGAGTGCATCGTGCCCGGCAGCATGCCGCTGCGCGAACTGAACCGCTGGCTCAAGCTGACGCTGCCGACGGACGGTCCGAAGACGCTCAACGGGCTGATCCTCGAAACGCTCGAAGACATTCCGGACGGCGACGTGGCGATGCGCATCGGCGGCGTGTATCTGGAAGTCATGCGCAGCGACGATCAGGCGGTTCGCACGGTCAAGATCTTTCGTCCGGCCGCGCCGGCGAAGCGCGCGTTGCGTTAGCCGTTCGGACGAGTAGCCGGGCACGCGGGACGGCGGGATGATCGGTCATCTCGTTCCGATCCCGACCCGCTACCGCCGATGAATTCCGTTCCTCCCGCCGCGTTTCCACGCCCGGCCGACCCCACCTTCGAGACAACGTCCGACGGTCACTCGCCCGCCGTTTCGCTGCTCGCCGACACCTTGCGCGAAGCCGCCGAGCGCGGCGCGTCGGACATCCACGTCGAGCCGTCCGAGCACGATTGGCGCATTCGGCTGCGCGTCGATGGCGCGCTGCACGTCTTGCGCCGTCCTCCGCCGCATTTGCGCGATGCCTTCGTCACGCGAATCAAAGTGCTCGCGCGCATGGATATCGCGGAACGTCGCGTGCCGCAGGACGGACGTCTGCGGCTCGCCTTGCCGGGCGGCCAGACCGGCGACTATCGCGTGAGTTCACTGCCGACGCTCTTCGGCGAAAAGCTGGTCCTGCGCCGGCTCGATGCGTTGCCGCGAGACCTGTCGCTCGGCGCGCTCGGCCTCAGTGACGAGCAAAGCGGCGTCGTCGAATCCGCGATTCGCGCGCCGCATGGCCTCGTGCTCGTCACGGGTCCGACCGGCAGCGGCAAGACGCTCTCGCTGTACTGTTTCCTTCAGATGCTCAACGCCGAAGCGCGCAACATCTGCGCCGTGGAAGATCCCGCCGAGATCCAGCTTGCGGGCATCAATCAGGTCAGCGTGCGCGAGAAGGCCGGCCTCACCTTCGCCGTCGCGCTGCGTGCGTTCATGCGGCAGGACCCGGACGTCATCATGGTCGGCGAGATTCGGGATGCCGAAACCGCCGACGTCGCCGTGAAAGCCGCGCAGACCGGCCACCTCGTCCTCTCGACGCTCCACACCAACGACGCGCCCGCCGCCATCGCGCGCCTGATCGACATCGGCGTCGCGCCGTACAACCTCGCGTCGGCGTTGCGGCTGGTGACGGCGCAACGGCTCGTGCGCAAGCTCTGCGATGCGTGCCGCGCGCCGTCCGCGCTGACGCTCCCAGATGGTTTTCGTCCGTTCGAGCCGCGCGGCTGCCCGGCGTGTCACGGCATCGGATATCGCGGGCGCGTCGGCGTGCATCAGTTGATGCCGGTGTCGGATGGTATCCGCGAGTTGATCGTCGGTCGCGCGGCGACTCACGCGGTTGCGCGGCTTGCGCAGTCCGAAGGCATGCCCGCCTTGCGCGACGCCGCTTTCGCGCGCGTGCGCGAAGGCGTGACGAGCGTCGCGGAAGCCGCCGACGCGACGGAGATCGCGTGATGGCCGCCGACTTATCCGAGATGCGCGAGATGCGCTACGCGTGGCGCGGCATCGATGCGCAAGGCGCGACGAAGCGCGGCAAGCTGATCGCGGCGAATTCCGCTTCGGCGCGCGCCTCGTTGCGCCGGGAAGGCGTGACCGTGCTCGAACTCGACGCGTTGGGCGCAGCGCCGCCGCCCAAGGCATCGTCGGCGGAAGTCGGCGTGTTCACGCGCCAACTCGCCGGATTGCTTCGCGCCGGGTTGCCGCTCGCGAGCGCGCTCGACCTGCTTGGCAACGCGGGCGGGCGCGGAGGTTTGCCGCGCATTGTGCGTTCATTGGCGCGCGACATCACGCGCGGCGTGCCGTTCTCGGCCGCGCTCGCGCGTCACCCGGCGTTCGGCGCGTTGTACTGTCAACTCGTCGCCGTCGGAGAAGTAGCCGGTGCGCTGCCTGCGGTGCTCGCGCGTCTCGCCGACGATCGCGAGCGGGCCAGCGCCCAGCGCGCGAAGCTGCGCGCCGCCCTCGCCTATCCGGTCGTGGTGCTGCTGCTGTCGCTCGCGATCACCGCAGGACTGCTGATCGGCGTCGTGCCGACTTTCAAGACGATTTTCGACGGCTTCGGCGCCGCGCTGCCCGCACCGACGCGCTTCGTGCTCGCGTTGTCCGATGTGGTCGCGCGACATGGCGTGCCGTTCATCGCGGTGAGCGCGTGCATGACGCTCGTCGCGGCTCGCTGGATCAAGCGATCGGCCCACGCCCGCAAGACGGCCGACCACATCGCACTGAAGTTGCCGATTGCCGGTCCCTTGCTACGGTCACTGGCCGTCGCGCGCTGGAGCCGCGCGCTCGGCACGCTGCTCGCGGCCGGCACCCCGCTTTCCGACGCGTTCGACTCGCTCTCGCAGGCCACCGGGAGTCCGGTGTTCGATAGCGCCACCGTCGAGATCGCGTCGCGCCTGCGCAACGGCGAGCGGCTCGCCGCCGCGATGCGCGCGCTCGGCTGCTTTCCGCAGGACGTGGTGCAGCCGATCGCCGTCGCCGAAGAATCCGGCTCGCTCGACTCCATGCTGCTCGATCTCGCGGCGCTCGCCGATCGTCAGGTGGACGAGCGCATCGGCGCGTTCGCGAGCTTGTGCGAGCCGCTCGTCATCGCGGTGTTGGGGGCGCTCGTCGGCGGACTCGTCATCGCGATGTATCTTCTGATCATTCAGCTCGGCAACGTGGTGTAGCATCGCGGGCCAAAGACATCGCATCACGACCATGCAGCCTCCGATCACTACGTCCGCCGCGCATCACGCGAGCCCTTATCTGGCAACGTTCGCCGCGTTGCCGGTGGCCGCGCAATACGCGTTCGCGATCGTGTTCGGGCTGATCGTCGGGAGCTTTCTGAGCGTGGTCGTGCATCGCCTGCCGGTCATGCTCGAACGCGCGTGGCGCGCGGAACTCGACGCGGCGCTGCCCGATGCGCCGAAGCCGCCGCCGGACGGCTATCCGGCGCGGTTCAATCTTGCCGTTCCACGCAGCGCCTGCCCGCATTGCGGTCACGTCCTGCGCGCGTGGGAGAACATTCCGGTTGTCAGTTATCTCGCGCTTCGCGGGCGCTGTTCCGCGTGCGGCGCGCGCGTGAGTCCGCGCTATCCGCTGATCGAACTGGCGACCGGCGCCTTCGCTGCGCTCTCGCTCTATGCGTTCGGCCCGGACTGGCCCGCGCTCGCCGCATTCGGCCTGTGCGCGACGCTGCTGGCCGCGGGCCTGATCGACTACGACACGCGCTACCTGCCCGACGTGCTCACGTTGCCGCTGCTGTGGGCGGGGCTGATCGTCAATTTCGGCGATGGCGGCTTTGCGACGCTGCATGACGGCGTGATCGGCGCGATCGCGGGCTATCTGTTTCTCTGGTGCGTGTACTGGCTCTTCAAACTGGCTCGCGGCGTGGAAGGCATGGGCTACGGCGATTTCAAGCTGCTCGCGGCCATCGGCGCGTGGCTCGGCTGGGCGGCGCTCGCGCAGGTGCTGCTGATTTCGGCGGTGGCGGGCGCGCTGTTCGGTATCCTCGCGACATGGCGCGGACGCATGCGCTTCGAGGAGCCCTTGCCGTTCGGCCCGTTTCTCGCGGCGGGCGGCGCGATCACGCTTTTTATCGGGACGCCGCTTTATTCACTGTTCGGATGAGCGAAGGGAGCAACGGATGTTCAGCATCGGCTTGACGGGCGGCATTGGCAGCGGCAAAAGCACGGTCGCCGACCTCTTCGCTGAGCGCGGCGTGCCGCTAGTCGATACCGATCTCATCGCGCATCAGGTAAGCGCGCCGGGCGGCGTCGCGATGCCGCTGATCGCGAGCGAGTTCGGCAGCGCGTACGTCGCGCCGGACGGCTCGCTGGATCGCGCGAAGATGCGCGAGCTGGTGTTCTCCGATGACACCGCGCGCGCGCGTCTCGAAGCCATTCTTCATCCGCTGATCCGCGCGGAGACGGAGCGGCAGCGGGTGGCCGCCGGCGGCGCGTACCACATCGTCGTGGTGCCGCTGCTCGTCGAGTCGGGGAACTGGGCGTCGCGGGTATCGCGGGTGCTTGTCGTCGATTGCCCCGTCGAGACGCAGATCGCGCGCGTCATGCGGCGCAACGGCTTTTCGCGCGAGCAGGTGCTGGCGATCATCGCGAAGCAGGCTTCGCGCGAAACCCGCCTCGCCGCAGCAGACGACATCCTGGTCAACGACGACTCAGCCACGCTCGAATCGCTGGCGCACGACGTCGAGGCGCTGCACGGGCGATATCTCGAACTCGCGGCGCGGACCGAGCCGTGAGCAGCGCATTGCTTGCCTGAAACATCAGGAAAAGTTCCATTTATTGCCGCGAACCGCGTCAAAAGCGCCGTAAATGTGAGCGGATTTGCTAGGGTAAAGATGCGGCATTAGAATGTCCTGACTTCCGCTCATGGAAGCAACCGACCCACGCCGAGGCGAGCGCTTGATTCTTTACGAGTATCCCTTCAACGAGCGGATTCGGACGCTGCTGCGTCTCGAAGACTTGTTCGAGCGCTTCACGTTCTTCCTCACGCAGGAAGATCCCCGGGAACATCACGTTGCGCTCACCACGCTGTTCGAGATCGCGGAAGTCGCGGGCCGTACGGACCTCAAAGCCGATCTGATGAAGGAACTGGAACGGCAGCGGCAGACGCTGGCGCCGTTTCGCGGCAATCCGGGCATCGAACAGGAAGCGCTGGAAGCCGTTCTCGGCGAGATCGAGCAGACGCTTGCCGGGCTCACCGACATGCACGGCAAGACGGGGCAGCATCTGGCCGACAACGAATGGCTCGCGAGCATTCGCAGCCGCACGATCATTCCCGGTGGAACCTGCAAGTTCGATCTGCCGTCGTATTACGCGTGGCAGCAGTTGCCCGTCGAAGATCGCCGTCAGGACATTGCCAAATGGGTCATGCCGATGCTCGCGCTACGCGACGCCGCCGCTATCGTGCTGCGGCTCGCGCGCGAATCCGGTCAGGCGTCGAAGGTCATGGCCATGCAGGGCAGCTATCAGCAGATGCTGTCCGGCCGTACGTATCAGTTGATGCAGGTGCGCGTGTCGCCGGAAGTGCGCGTCATTCCCGAGGCGAGCGCGAACAAATACATGCTCTGGGTGCGCTTCACCGTGCAGGACGGCGACCTGAAACCGCGCGCCGTCGATGTCGACGTGCCCTTTCATCTGACGCTTTGCAGTCTTTGAACCACGCGCTTCGGCCTTATATGATCGAATGTCGATCAACGCTGGCTCAATCCAAAACGTCTCACCGTCATGACCACTGTCGTCAAATGCCCGACCTGCGCGAAGGAAGTGCGCTGGGTCCCGGAAAACCGCTTTCGTCCGTTCTGCTCCGAGCGATGCAAGCAAATCGACCTCGGCGCCTGGGCGACCGAAAAGTACCGTATCTCCGGTAACTCCCAGGAAACGCCGCCGGACGACGACTCGCACGGCGGCCTCAACTAACGCGCACTATGGCTGCGCTTCCGCCGCGAGCCACTCCAGCACGGGAATCGCGGCGGGCAACAGCGGGCCGACGTCAACAGGCAGCGTCTGCCACGCGATAGCCTGCCCTTCGCGGCCGAGCGGCGTACCCGTCCACTCCATCACCTTGCAGAAGAAAAGCCGCACGTACGCGTGCGGATAGTCGTGCTCGAGCGTGCGCCACAGCTTGCACGCGGTCACGTCGATGCCGAGTTCTTCGTGCAATTCGCGCCCGAGCGCCGCTTCGACGCTTTCGCCCGGCTCCAGCTTGCCGCCCGGAAATTCCCAGTAGCCCTCGTACGGCTTGCCTTCGGGGCGCTGCGCGAGCAGATAATGGCCGTCCGGCTGCACCATCACGCCGACGGCCACTTCCGTCACCTTGCGGCCATCGGGAGCGAGATCACCCGAAGCGTTCGCAACGTCCGACGCCCCGCTCATTGCTTGCGGCCCGACCAGTCGCGTGCGAACTGCCACGCCACGCGACCCGAGCGTGATCCACGCTCCAGCGCCCAGACGAGCGCATCGCCGCGAGCGGCTTCGATCTCGCTCGCGTCGCAGCCGAAATGCTTCAGCCAGTGCCCGACGATCGACAGATAGTCGTCCTGCTTGAACGGATAGAAGCTGACCCACAACCCGAAGCGTTCGGACAGCGAAATCTTCTCCTCGACCACTTCGCCGGGGTGAATCTCGCCATCGGGCGTGTGCTTGTAGGTCTCGTTGTCGCTCATGTACTCGGGCAGCAGATGCCGGCGGTTCGAGGTCGCGTAGATCAGCACGTTGTCCGACTGCGCCGCGACCGAACCGTCCAGCGCCACTTTCAGCGCCTTGTAGCCGGACTCGCCCTCTTCGAACGAGAGATCGTCGCAAAACACGATGAAACGCTCGGGCCGCGTCGAGATGAGATCGACGATATCGCCGAGATCATGCAGATCGTCCTTGTCGACTTCGATCAGGCGCAGGCCGTCCTTCGCGTACGCATTGAGGCACGCCTTGATGAGCGACGACTTGCCCGTGCCGCGCGCGCCCGTGAGCAGCACGTTGTTGGCCGGCAGCTTGTTGACGAACTGCCGCGTGTTCTGCTCGATGAGCGCCTTCTGCCGGTCGATGTTTTGCAGGTCGCCGAGCGCAATCTGCGAGATGGCCGGCACCGGCTGCAAAAAGCCGCGACCTTGCCGCTTACGCCAGCGAAACGCCACGGCCGATTCCCAGTCGATTTCCGGCGCAGCGGGCGGCAGCATGCCTTCGATGCGCGCCAGAACCGCCTCGGCGCGAGTAAGAAATTGTTCGAGTTTGTCCATGTCCATTTCTGTGCGCGCCGATCGGGCGCGCGTTACGAGCGGTAATCCGCGTTGATGCTCACGTAGTCGTGCGAGAGGTCGCAGGTCCAAATGGTCGCCTGCTGCTGGCCGCGGCCGAGCAATACGCGAATGGCGATCTCGCTCTTTTTCATCACGCGCTGGCCGTCTTCTTCGCGGTAGTCGGGGTTGCGTCCGCCCGCCTTCGCGACGAGCACGTCGTCGAGGTACAGGTCGATCTTGCCGACGTCCAGATCGGTTACGCCCGCATAGCCGATGGCGGCGAGAATGCGGCCGAGATTCGGGTCCGACGCGTAGAACGCCGTCTTCACGAGCGGCGAATGACCGATTGCATAGGCAATCTGGCGGCACTCCGCGACGTCCTTGCCGCCTTCGACCGTGATGGTCATGAACTTGGTCGCGCCTTCGCCGTCGCGCACGATCAACTGCGCGAGTTCCTGCGCCACGGACGTGACAGCGTCGCGCAACGCGGCGTACGCGGGCGAATCCGTGGACGTGATGGCGGGCAGGCTCGACTTGCCCGACGCGATCAGGATGAACGAATCGTTGGTGGACGTATCGCCGTCGATGGTGATGCAGTTGAACGAGCGATCCGCCACGTGCTTCACCAGTTCGTCGAGGACCGGCTGCGCGACGGCGGCATCGAATGCGAGAAAGCCGAGCATCGTCGCCATGTTCGGCTTGATCATGCCCGCGCCCTTGCTGATGCCGGACAGCGTGACTGTGTGGCCGTCGATCTGCACCTGACGCGACGCGGCTTTCGGCAGCGTGTCGGTGGTCATGATGGCTTGCGCGGCATCGAACCAGTGCGCCGCCTGTTGGTTGGCGAGCGCGGCGGGTAGGCCCGCTTTGAGACGATCGATCGGCAGCGGCTCCAGAATGACACCGGTCGAGAACGGCAGAATCTGCTGCGGTTCGACGCCCGCGAGACGCGCGAGCTCCGCGCAGGTCTCGCGCACGTGCGCCATGCCGGGCTCGCCCGTGCCCGCGTTCGCGTTGCCCGTGTTCACCACCAGCGCGCGAATGCCCTTGCCGCCCGCGCGCACCGCGTCCAGATGCTCGCGACACACCGTCACGGGCGCCGCGCAGAAGCGGTTCTGCGTGAACACGCCCGCGACCGTCGCGCCTTCATCGACGCGAATCACGAGCACGTCCTTGCGATTCGGCTTGCGGATATTCGCTTCGGCCCAGCCTAGCGTGACGCCAGTGACCGGATGAAGCGCGGCGGGATCGATCGAGGGGAAGTTGACAGCCATGTTCGCGACTCGCTGAAGGTGGCGAGTGCCGGCTCGCATGCGCCGGCACGCTGTGAAAGACTGACGCCGCCGGCAGGCCGGGAGCGCCGTGAAACGCCGGGCGCGCAGCACAAGGCGTGCTCGAGCCCGCAAAAACAAACGACGCATTGCTGCGTCGCTTGCCAGATTTGTCGGACGGACAGTTCGTTATACGAGCTTGCCGTGACAGTTCTTGTACTTCTTGCCGCTGCCGCACGGGCACGGGTCGTTGCGGCCGACCTTCGGCACGTCGTCGGCGGGGCGCGTGGCCACGCTGATGTCGTCGCCGCCGGCCATAGCCTGGCTGATCATCTGAGCCGTGGCCGTTGCCGCCGCTGCTGCGGGCGCAGCGGGCGCGGCCGCCGCGTTGTAGTCCGCGTGCGTGAACGACACATTCTCGACGTGGCTGCCCTTTTCTTCGTACTGCTCGGCGGCTTCTTCCAACTGCTCCGGCGACTGGATCTGCACGTTCATCACGATGCGCGTGACTTCCTGCTTCACCGCGTCGAGCATGGCGGCGAACAGTTCGAACGCCTCGCGCTTGTATTCCTGCTTCGGGTTTTTCTGCGCATAGCCGCGCAGATGGATGCCCTGACGCAGATGATCCAGCGCCGCCAGATGTTCGCGCCAGCGGCTGTCGAGCGTCTGCAGCATGATCGAACGCTCGAACGCGCTGAACGATTCGCGGCCCACGAGCGCGACCTTTGCCTCGTACGCTTCGTCGGCGGCGGCGAGAACGGCTTCGCAGATTTCCTCGGCGTCGATCGAGTTCGACTCGTTGATCATCTCCTGAATGGCGAGATCGAGCGACCACTCGTTGCGCAGCACTTCTTCCAACTCGGGCGCGTCCCACTGCTCCTCGATGCTGCCCGCCGGAACGAACGTGCGCACGAGGTCGGTGATCACGCTATGACGCATCGCCGCGATCGTTTCCTGCACGTCGTTCGCTTCGAGCAGTTCGTTGCGCTGCTGATAGATGACCTTGCGTTGATCGTTCGCGACGTCGTCGTACTCGAGCAGTTGCTTGCGAATGTCGAAGTTGCGCGCTTCCACCTTGCGCTGCGCGCCTTCGATGGAACGCGTGACCATGCCCGCTTCGATCGGCTCGCCTTCCGGCATCTTCAGGCGATCCATGATGGCGCGCACGCGGTCGCCCGCGAAGATGCGCAACAGCGGATCATCCAGCGACAGATAGAACCGCGACGAGCCCGGATCGCCCTGACGGCCCGCGCGGCCGCGCAACTGGTTGTCGATACGGCGCGACTCGTGACGCTCGGTGCCGATGATATGCAGTCCGCCCGCCGCCTTCACGTGGTCGTGCAGCGCCTGCCATTCGTCGTGCAGCTTTTGAATGCGCGCGGCTTTCTCGTTCTCGGGAATCGACAGATCGGCTTCGATGAACGACGCCTGTTTCTCCACATTGCCGCCGAGCACGATGTCCGTGCCGCGACCCGCCATGTTCGTCGCGATGGTGACGACGCCCGGCCGGCCCGCTTCCGCGACGATTGCCGCTTCGCGCGCGTGCTGCTTCGCGTTGAGCACTTCGTGCTTGATGCCGGCTTGCATCAGCATGCCGGACAGCAGTTCGGACGCTTCGATCGACGTCGTGCCGACGAGCGTCGGCTGGCCGCGTTCGACGCAATCGCGAATGTCGCGGATAACGGCGTCGTAACGCTCCTTCGATGTCTTGTAGATCTGGTCCTGCTTGTCGATGCGCTTCGGCGGACGGTTGGTCGGAATCACGACCGTTTCAAGACCGTAAATTTCCTGGAATTCGTACGCTTCCGTGTCTGCCGTGCCGGTCATGCCGGACAGCTTCGCGTACATGCGGAAGTAGTTTTGCAGCGTGATCGAGGCGAGCGTCTGGTTCTCGGCCTGAATCTGCACGTGCTCTTTCGCCTCGACCGCCTGATGCAGACCGTCGGACCAGCGGCGGCCCGTCATCATGCGGCCGGTGAATTCGTCGACGATCACGACTTCGCCGTTCTGCACCACGTAATGCTGATCGCGATGGAAAAGCGTATGCGCGCGCAGGGCGGCATAGATGTGGTGCATCAGCGTGATGTTCTGCGGCGCGTACAGGCTCTCGCCTTCGCCGATCAGGCCCCACTCGGCGAGCAGGCGCTCGGCTTTCTCGTGGCCCGATTCGGTGAGGAACACCTGACGCGCTTTCTCGTCGAGCGTGTAGTCGCCCGGCTTTTCGACGCCCGTGCCGTCCGCCTTTTCCTCGCCGATCTGCTGTTCGAGCAGCGGCGGCAGCGCGTTCATGCGCACGTAAAGGTCCGTATGATCTTCGGCCTGACCGGAGATGATGAGCGGCGTACGCGCTTCGTCGATCAGGATGGAGTCCACTTCGTCGACGATGGCGAAGTTGAGCGGCCGCTGCACGCGCGCGTCGGTCTCGTAGACCATGTTGTCGCGCAGATAGTCGAAGCCGAACTCGTTGTTCGTGCCGTAGGTAATGTCCGCCGCGTACGCCTGCTGTTTCTGCGAGTGCTCCATCTGCGACAGATTCACGCCGCACGACAGCCCGAGGAAGTTGTAGAGGCGCGCCATCCACTCGGCGTCACGCTGGGCGAGGTAGTCGTTGACCGTCACCACATGCACGCCGCGGCCCGACAGCGCGTTCAGATACGCGGCGAGCGTGGCGACGAGCGTCTTGCCCTCGCCGGTGCGCATTTCCGCGATCTTGCCGTAGTGCAGAACCATGCCGCCGATCAGCTGGACGTCGAAGTGGCGCATTTTCAGCACGCGCCGGCTCGCTTCGCGGCAGACGGCGAACGCCTCCGGAAGAATCACGTCCAGCGACTCGCCGCCCGCGACGCGCTTGCGGAACTCGTCCGTCTTCGCGCGCAACTGATCGTCCGTATATTTCTCGACGGTCGGCTCAAGGGCATTGATCGCCACAACGGTCTTTTGGTACTGCTTGACCAGCCGCTGATTGCGGCTGCCAAAAATCTTCTGAAGGAAACCGGTCGTCATTGGATCAGTGTCTGCGTCGCGGCTTCGGATGGGCGGCAGCGCGATGCTGCGTCCGGGCTCGGAAAACCTCGGCGACTTAAGTCCATTGGGTGAAATTCGAATCGGGAATTTTAGCACGCGACTCAAGCACATCTTGCGTCAGCGTGGGCGCTCGGGCGTCTGCGCCACGCGACAGTCAACGCGTTGAAAGCTTGGCCGCGCGGGCTTTCGCGGCGGGCGTCCACGCGAAGCGGAAGGCAGGCTCGCGGTACAATCGAGCGGTCGCATCAGGCGTCCGCTGATTAAAAAATGAGCCGCTTTTCTACAAATTCAAGGTCTGCGCCGGGGCGGTTCGATCCGCGCCGTCCGCAAGCCCTGGCCGACGTGCTGGATCGCACCGACGCGTTCCGCGCGCTGCGCGCCGGCGTCGAGCAAGTGGCGGCGCTCCAGCGCGATCTGGCCGCGCTTCTGCCCGACTATCTGGCGGCGAATGTCGAGCCCGGCTTCATCAAGGACGGCGTGCTCGCGCTTTTCGCCGCGCATAATGCGCTCGCCGCGCGGTTGCGGCATATCGAGCCGCGGCTTCTGTCGGATCTCCAGCAGCGCGGCTGGGCGGTGGATTCCCTCAAAATCCGCGTGCGTCCCCAGTCGATGAAGGAAGCGCCGCCACCGAAGCAGGCGCGCATGTCCGCGGCGGGCGCGTCCGCGCTGCACGACCTCGCCGAGACGCTCGCGCCTTCGCCGCTACAGGAAGCGCTCGCGCGCATGGCGGCGCGTCACCAGGGGCGCGGGCAAAAAAAATGAGCGGCGCTTTCGCTGCCGCTCACCTTTCGTTCTGCGTTTTGCCGATGATCAGGCAAACGCCGTCTGCGTATCGAATGCGAAACCGCGCGGCGCTTTCTGCGTGTCCTCGAACGTGACGATTTCGAACGCCTCTTCGTTCGCGAGCAGTTCGCGCAGCAGCATGTTGTTCATCGCGTGACCGCCCTTGTACGCGGTGTACGACGCGAGCAGCGGATGACCCACCACGTACAAATCGCCGATGGCGTCGAGCATCTTGTGCTTCACGAACTCGTCGTCGTAGCGCAGGCCGTCGTTGTTCAGAATGCGGTACTCGTCGAGCACGATGGCGTTGTCCATGCTGCCGCCGCGCGCCAGACCCAACTCGCGCATCATTTCCACTTCATGCGCGAAACCGAACGTGCGAGCGCGAGCAATTTCGCGCACATACGACGTCGTCGCGAAATCGACTTCCAGCGCCTGGCCCGTCTTGTCGACTGCCGGATGGCGGAAATCGATGGTAAAGCTCAGTTTGAAGCCGAAATACGGTTCGAGACGCGCGAATTTATCGCCTTCGCGCACTTCGACGGGCTTCTTCACCTTGATGAATTTCTTCGGCGCGTTCTGCTCTTCGATACCCGCCGACTGAATGAGAAACACGAACGAAGACGCGCTGCCATCCATGATCGGGATTTCCTCGGCAGTGACATCGACGTACAGATTGTCGATGCCCAGGCCCGCGCACGCTGACATCAGGTGCTCGATGGTCGACACGCGCGCGCCGTCCTTCTGGAGCACGGACGCGAGCCGCGTATCGCCGATCGCCATGGCGGACGCAGGGATGTCGACCGGCTGCGGCAGGTCGATCCGAGAAAACACGATGCCCGTTCCAACCGGTGCCGGGCGCAGCGTCAGATCGACCTTGCGGCCGGAATGAAGCCCGATTCCCACGGTTTTGACGACGGTCTTGATTGTTCGCTGCTTCAACATGATTTTTTTCCGATAGCAATTCCCAATAAAGAGAATTAATCGTTCATTGAATTCTAATAGACCGAAGTATACTCCATTCGGAGTAAGTCGTCCCAAACGAAGAGGTATCAACTGTTTCCCTGTGTTACGCCGCGACGCAGGGCCAGTCAAGTAGAACGGGCCGATGGCCGGAATGGAGGCATTTCCGGTCATCGGCCCCAAGTTGTCGCCGAATGCGAGGGCGTCGTTACGCGTTGTACAAAGACAACGCGACGCCGCTGCGCTCAGCGCAACGTCGCCAGGATGCTGCGAGCGTCGCTGACTTCGAACTTTCCGGGCGCTTCGACAGCGAGCGTCTTGACCACGCCGTTGTCGACCACCATCGCGTAACGCTGGGAACGGATTCCCATGCCACGCTCGGATAAATCCTGATCCAGTCCGAGTGCCTGAGTGAAACGCGCACTGCCGTCCGCCATCATCCTCACCTTGCCCGCGGCTTGGAGATCGCGTCCCCACGCGTTCATGACGAACGCGTCGTTGACGGAAACGCACCAGACTTCGTCGATGCCGGCGGCCCGGAACTCATCCGCCGCCTCGACAAAACCCGGCACGTGTCTGGCGGAACACGTCGGCGTGAACGCGCCCGGCAATCCGAAGATCACCACGCGCTTGCCGGCGGTCCGCTCGCGCACCGCGAACCCGTTCGGTCCCACGGCACAGCCCTCGCTCGCCACTTCGATGAACTCGAAGAGACGCGCATCAGGCAACGTTTCACCCACTTCGATCATGCTCGGTCCTTCCCTCGTCAGTGCTCGAAACACCTTGCGATTGCATCGTCCCGCAGTCTCGCCTCGCGCTTGATCGACGATTCAGGTTTCATTTGCTCGTCGGCAAATTCGTGGAGGTCGGCTGGCCACGGCCTGGCGTCTGATGCTGACGCGGCCTTGGACAGTCGCCCCACGCGAAACCTGCGCCGCCGGTTCATGCTCGGCGCGTGCCTGCGGTGGCTGCATTGCTCTTGCTAGTTAGCGAGCAACGAGCACAGCGCGACTTCAGTCCGCTTGCTTGCGCAGGAACGCCGGGATGTCGTACGTATCGACGCCCTTTTCCTGCAATGCCTGCACGTGCGATGCCGCCGTTTCGCGCGACGAACGCCACACAGCCGGCGTGTCCAGCGAACCGTAATCCGTTGCCTGACCGTGCTGCGGCGCGTACGTGTTATGCGACGCGTGCGCGACCGGCTGATTGTCGGTGCCCGTGCGCAGGAGCGTCATCGGCGCTTGCTGCTGCTTCTTCGCCGCGCGGCCGAGGCCCGTTGCGACCACCGTCACGCGCAGGGCGTCGCCCATTGCGTCGTCGTACACCGCGCCGAAGATCACGGTTGCGTCGTCGGCGGCGTAGCTCTTGATGGTGTTCATCACTTCGCGCGTCTCAGACAGACGCAGCGAACGGCTCGACGTGATGTTGACCAGCACGCCGCGCGCACCCGACAGATCGACGCCTTCGAGCAGCGGGCTCGCCACAGCTTGTTCCGCAGCAAGACGCGCGCGATCGACGCCGGCGACGGTCGCCGTGCCCATCATCGCCTTGCCCTGCTCGCCCATCACGGTCTTCACGTCTTCGAAGTCGACGTTCACGAGACCGTCGACGTTGATGATTTCCGCGATGCCCGCGACAGCGTTGTTCAGCACGTCATCTGCGCACTGGAAGCACTTGTCCATCTCGGCGTCGTCGCCCATCACCTCGAAGAGCTTGTCGTTCAGCACGACGATCAGCGAATCGACGTGATCCTCCAGTTGCTGCGAGCCGGCTTCCGCCACGCGCATGCGGCGGCCGCCTTCGAATTCGAACGGCTTGCTTACGACGCCGACCGTCAGAATGCCCATTTCCTTCGCAATCTGCGCGACCACCGGCGCCGCGCCCGTGCCGGTGCCGCCACCCATGCCCGCGGTGATGAACACCATGTGCGCGCCGCGCAGTGCATCGGCGATACGCTCGCGGGCATCTTCGGCCGCTTCCTTGCCCTTCTCCGGCTTGGCGCCCGCGCCCAGACCGGTCATGCCCAACTGCAACACCTGCGGCGCCCGCGAACGTGCGAGCGCCTGCGCGTCGGTGTTCATCACGATGAAGTCGACGCCCTGCACACCCCGGTTGATCATGTGCTGAACGGCATTGCCGCCCGCACCACCAACTCCGACCACCTTGATGATCGTTCCGTTGGTTTCCGTTTCCAGCATTTCGAAATCCATGTTGCCTCCGTCAAGAATGAAGATCGGCGTTATCCGGAGAGAGATCGGGCAACCTCTCGCCGCGCGCTAGCCGCCGGTACCGGCGCGAATTATATTCATTACTTAAATACGTTTGTTTCGTACTGCTCTGTTCCGCGCAAGCTTCAGAAGTTTCCGAGGAACCAGTCTTTCATTCGTGTGAGCACTTGCCCCATCGATCCGTTCTGCACCGCGACCTTGCGACCGCGCATGCGCTGCGAGCGTCCTTCGGCGAGCAGGCCCATGGCGGTCGAATAGCGCGGATTGCGCACGACGTCCGCGAGACCGCCGGCGTACTCGGGCACGCCGATGCGCACCGGCTTCAGGAAGATGTCCTCGCCGAGTTCCACCATACCGGGCATCATCGCCGCGCCGCCGGTCAGCACGACGCCGCTCGACAGCAACTCTTCGTAGCCGGATTCGCGCACGACCTGCTGCACGAGCGAGAACAGCTCCTCGACGCGCGGCTCGACCACCGCCGCCAGCGCCTGACGCGACAGCGTGCGCGGTCCGCGTTCGCCGAGACCCGGCACTTCGATCATCTCGTCGGGGTCCGCGAGCGCCTGCTTCGCGATGCCGTACGTCACCTTGATGTCTTCCGCGTCGGGCGTCGGCGTGCGCAGCGCCATCGCGACGTCGCTCGTGATCTGATCGCCGGCAATCGGAATCACCGCCGTATGACGGATCGCGCCTTCGCTGAAGATGGCGATGTCGGTGGTGCCGCCGCCGATATCGACGAGCACGACGCCCAGTTCTTTTTCGTCCTCGGTCAGCACCGCCAGCGACGACGCGAGCGGCTGCAAGATGAGATCGTTCACTTCGAGCCCGCAGCGCCGCACGCACTTCACGATGTTCTGCGCCGCGCTCACCGCGCCCGTGACGATATGCACCTTCACTTCAAGGCGAATGCCGCTCATGCCGATAGGCTCGCGCACGTCCTCCTGACCGTCGATGATGAATTCCTGCGTCAGGATGTGCAGCACCTGCTGATCGGTCGGAATGTTGATCGCCTTGGCCGTTTCGATCACGCGGGCGACGTCCGTCTGCGTGACTTCCTTGTCCTTGATCGCGACCATGCCGCTCGAATTGAAGCTGCGAATGTGGCTGCCCGCGATGCCGGTGAAGACGTTCGTGATCTTGCAATCGGCCATCAGCTCGGCTTCTTCAAGCGCGCGCTGAATGGATTGCACCGTTGCCTCGATGTTGACCACGACGCCTTTCTTCAACCCCTTCGAGTCGCTCTGACCGAGTCCGATCACCTCGTAGTGGCCTTCGCCCTTCAATTCGGCGACGATCGCGACCACCTTCGACGTACCTATGTCGAGGGAAACCAGCAGGTCTTTGTAGTCTTTGCTCATAGCGTGCTCATGCCTGTGATGTCTGCTTACTTCTTGGCCTTGTCGGTGTCGTTGATGAAGCGCATGCCGGCGGCGCGTATCGCGAAGCCGTTGGGATAACGCAAATCCGCATATTCGATGTCCTTGCCCCACCGCCCCGTGACCGCTGCCCACGACGCGACGAAGCGCTTGCAACGGTCGTCCAGCGTGTCCTGATTGCGCTCGCGGCCCAGTTCGATCTGCGTGCCGTTCGAAAGCTTCACGGTCCACGCGAAACGCGGCGACAGCGTGACTTCCTCGGGCTGCGCGTCGAGCGGCGCGAACCACTTCTGGAAGTCGTGATACCGCGCGACGACTTCCTTCGCCGTGCCTTCGGGACCATCGAACGCGGGCAGGTCGTCGTCCAGTTCGCCCTGGTTCGCGGTAAAGAGCTCGCCGTCCACGCTGACCAGCTGATCGTTGCCCCACGTGCCGAGCGGCTTGTACTCCTCCAGCGTCACGGCGATCGCGTTCGGCCACACGCGACGCACGCTCGCGCGGCGCACCCATGGCATCTGCTCGAACGCGGTGCGCGCGGTGTCCAGATCGACGGTGAAGAAGTTGCCCTTCAGGTGCCCCACCACGCTCGCGCGCACCGTCGGCGAATTGATGTGCGTCGTATCGCCGTCGATCTGAATCTCGCGCAGGCGGAACTCGGGACGCTGGATCGCATAGACGCCCGCCGCGCACAGCAGCATCAACACGAGCATGGCGTTGAGCGCGCTGGCGGCGAGATTCATCTGGCGAACGTTGTTCCACATGGTTGCGCTTCGTCAGTTCTTGAGGGTGAGAGACAGCACCTTCACAACCAGATCCTTGTAGCTGATGCCGACCGCACGCGCCGCTTTCGGCGGCAGCGAGTGATCCGTCATGCCCGGCGCGGTGTTCACTTCCAGGAAGTACGGGTTGCCGTCGGCGTCCAGCATGAAATCGGCGCGGCCCCAGTCCGTGCAGCCGAGCATGTCGAAGGCGCGCTGCGTCAGTTGCTTCATGCGCGCCTCTTCGGCGTCCGTCAGACCGCAGGGAATCAGATACTTCGTGTCGTCGGCGACGTACTTCGCGTGGTAGTCGTAGAACTCGCCCGCCGGCACGATCTTGATGACCGGCAGGTCCAGATCGCCCGCGATGCAGCACGTGTACTCGCCGCCGCCTTCGATGCTCTGCTCGACGATCACGATCTTGTCGAACTTCGCGGCTTCTTCCAGCGCCGGCACGAGCCGTTGCGCGCTCTTCACCTTGATGACCGCGACGCTCGAGCCTTCGCTCGCCGGCTTGACGAACAGCGGCAGCCCCAGCTTCGCGACGATTTCCTGCGCGCGCCCGGCGTAATCGTCGCCGCGATAGACGGTTTCGAACGGCGGCGTCGGAATGCCGGTCTGCTGCCACACGAGCTTGGTGCGCAGCTTGTCCATGCCGAGCGCCGAGCCGAGCACGCCGCTGCCGGTATAGCGAATGCCGTAGAAATCCAGCGCGCCCTGCAACTGGCCGTTCTCGCCATAGCCGCCGTGCAGCGCGATGAACGCGCGCTCGAAGCCTTCCGCCTTCAGATCCGACAACGGGCGTTCGGCGGGATCGAACGGATGCGCGTCGACGCCCGCCTCTCGCAGCCTTTCCAGCACGAGGCGGCCCGAATTGAGCGAGACTTCGCGCTCGGCGGAATTCCCGCCGAGAAGCACCGCCACTTTGCCGAAGACCTTCGGATCGATGTTGTTCACTGTGTTACTCATGACGTCGTTTGTTGCTGTCTTCACTGCGGCTGGCTCTGCGCGAGCCGTCCGCATACACCGCCGATGGAGCCCGCGCCCATCGTGATCACCACGTCGCCGTTGCGCGCGAGCGTCGTCACGGCGTCCGGCACTTCATCCACCGTTTCGACGAATACCGGCTCCACCTTGCCCGCCACGCGGATCGCGCGTGCGAGCGCGCGGCCGTCCGCGGCGACGATCGGCGCTTCGCCTGCGGCATAAACATCGGTGAGAACGAGTGCGTCCACGGTGGAGAGCACCTTCACGAAATCTTCGAAACAGTCGCGCGTGCGCGTGTAGCGATGCGGCTGGAACGCGAGCACGAGACGCCGGTCCGGGAACGCGCCGCGCGCCGCCGCGATGGTCGCGGCCATTTCCACCGGGTGATGCCCGTAGTCGTCGATCAGCGTGTACGCGCCTTCGTTGTCGTTCGTCTTCACGTCGCCGTAACGCTGGAAGCGCCGGCCGACACCGTTGAATTCGGCGAGCGCCCTCTGGATATCGGCATCCGCCACTTCGAGTTCAGTCGCAATCGCAATGGCGGCGAGCGCGTTCTGCACGTTATGCAGGCCCGGCAGGTTCAACACGATTTCGAGCGGCGGCGCGTCTTCGCGCATGGCCGTGAAATGCATGCGGCCGTCGCGCGCTTCGACGTTCACCGCGCGCACCTGCGCGTCGGCGCCGATGCCATAGCGGATGATCGGCTTCGACACGAACGGCAGGATCTCGCGCACGTTCGGGTCGTCGACGCACAGCACCGCGATGCCGTAGAACGGCAGCCGGTGCGTGAATTCGATGAACGCCTGCTTGAGCCGCGCGAAGTCGTGGCCGTAGGTGTCCATGTGATCGGCATCGATGTTCGTGATGACTTCGATCACCGGAAAGAGATTGAGGAACGACGCGTCCGATTCATCCGCTTCGGCGACGATGAAATCGCCCGTGCCGAGCCGCGCGTTCGCGCCCGCGCTGATCAGACGCCCGCCGATCACGAACGTCGGATCGAGCCCGCCCGCGGCCAGCACGCTTGCGACGAGCGACGTCGTCGTGGTCTTGCCGTGCGTGCCGGCAATGGCGATGCCCTGCTTCAGCCGCATGAGTTCCGCGAGCATCACGGCGCGCGGCACGATCGGCACGCGCCGATGGCGCGCCGCCAGCACTTCGGGATTGTCGGGACGCACGGCCGTCGACACGACGACCGCGTTCGCGCCTTCGATGTTCTGCTCGTTGTGTCCGATCTCGACGCGCGCGCCCAGCGCCTTCAGCCGCTCGGTGACGGCGTTCTTCGAGAGGTCCGAGCCGCTGACCTGATAGCCGAGATTCAGCAGCACTTCCGCGATGCCGCTCATCCCTGCTCCGCCGATGCCGACGAAGTGAATGTGCTTGACGATGTGTTTCATGACTTAATGTGCCTCCCGAGCTTGGCCCGTAAGACGCGCGCCGGCGACGTCGGCGCAGACGGTCGCGACTCGTTCGGTCGCGTCCGGTTTCGCCAGAGCGCGTGAGCGCGCGGCCATCTCCGCCAGCGTGTCGCGCGTCTGCGCACGCAGCCAGCCGGCGAGCTCTTCCGCCGACAAATCGCGTTGTTGTATCAATTCCGCTGCGCCGTTCTTCGCGAGGAACGCGCCGTTGGTCGTCTGGTGATCGTCGACGGCGAACGGGAACGGCACGAAGAGCGCCGCCACGCCGACCGCCGCGATTTCGGACACCGTCATCGCACCCGAGCGGCAAATCACGAGATCGGCGGATGCGTACGCGCTCGCCATGTCTTCGATGAACGGCACAAGCTGCAAGTCTTCGCCGCGCGAAAGACCGGCCGTCGCGTAGTTCGCCTGCAATGCTTCGACATGCTTCGCGCCCGCCTGATGCACGATGCGCGGCCGTTCTTCCGGCGACAGCAGCGCGAGCGCCTTCGGCACCGTTTCGTTCAGCGCGGCCGCGCCCAGACTGCCGCCGACGACGAGCACGTTCAGCTTGCCCGTGCGCGACGCGTAGCGTTCTTTGGGCGGCAATGTCGACGTAAGTTCCGCGCGAATCGGGTTGCCGGTCCATTCGGCATTCGGCAGAGCATTGGGAAACGCGACGAGCACGCGCTTGGCGAGATGCGCGAGCACCTTGTTCGCGAGACCCGCGATGGAGTTCTGTTCGTGCAGCACGAGCGGGCAGCCCGCGAGCTTCGTCATGATGCCCGCCGGAAACGTGATGTAGCCGCCCATGCCCAGCACAACATCCGGCTTCACCTGGCGCAGCACGCGCAGGCTTTGCGAGCACGCGCGCATGAGATTCACCGGCAGCATCAGCTTCGTCCTGATGCCCTTGCCGCGCACGCCGCCGAAACGCACGCATTCCATCGGGATGCCGTGCTTGGGGACGAGCGTCGCTTCCATGCCGCTCGCGTTGCCCAGCCAGACGACGCGCCAGCCGCGCGCCTGCATCCAGTGCGCGACCGCGAGCCCCGGAAACACGTGGCCGCCGGTGCCGCCCGCCATGACCATCAGCGTGGGGCGTTGCGCGCTCATACTTTGCCTCCGCGCATGAGCACGCGATTTTCGTAATCGACGCGCAGCAGCACCGCAAGCGCGACGCAATTCAGCAAGATGCCCGAGCCGCCGTAGCTGACGAGCGGCAGCGTCAGGCCCTTGGTCGGCAGAAGACCGAGGTTCACGCCCATGTTGATGAACGTCTGCGCGCCGAACCAGATGCCGACGCCCTTCGCCATCAGACCCGCGAACGTGCGATCCAGCGCCAGTGCCTGACGACCGATTTCGAACGCGCGGCGCACGATCCAGTAGAACAGCAGAATCACGCAGATGACGCCGACGAAACCCAGTTCCTCGCCGATCACCGCGAGAATGAAGTCGGTATGCGCTTCGGGCAGATAGTTGAGCTTCTCGACGCTGCCCCCAAGACCGACGCCGAACCACTCGCCGCGCCCGAATGCGATCAGCGAGTGCGTCAGCTGATACGCCTTGCCCTGCGCGTAGCGGTCGTCCCACGGATCGAGATAAGCGAAGATCCGCTCGCGACGCCACGGCGAGAGCCACACGAGCATCGTGAACGTGCCGATAGCCGTGAGCACCAGACCGCCGAACAGCTTGCCGTTCACGCCGCCGAGGAACAGCACGCCCATTGCAATGGCCGCGATCACCATGAACGCGCCCATGTCCGGTTCGAGCAGCAGGAGCGCGCCGACCGCGCCGACCGCCACGGCCATCGGCAAGAAGCCCTTGCCGAAGCTGTGCATGAACTCCTGCTTGCGCACCGTGTAGTTCGCGGCGTAGATGGTCACCGCGAGCTTCATGATTTCGGACGGCTGCATGTTCGTGATGCCGAGCGGAATCCACCGGCGCGCGCCGTTTACGCCCTTGCCGATATGCGGAATCAGCACGATGACGAGCATCACGAGCGCGACCAGAAAAAGCTTGGGCGCGAGCTTGTCCCAGGTCTTTACCGGAATCTTGAACGCGATCACCGCGCCGACCAGCGCCGTCGCGACCGAAACGAGGTGCCGCACGAGGAAGTGATAGTCGCGGTACTGCGCGTACTTCGGCGAATCCGGCATGGCGATGGACGCCGAATACACCATCACGATTCCGAGCCCGAGCAACGCGATCGTCACCCACAACAGCGAGTGATCGTAGTCGAGCATGCGCGAGCGCGCGGGACGCACGCCGTTGACGGCGCTCGAAATGCCGCCCGAGCGCCCGGCGAGCGAATCGTTCGGAACCGCGTTCCGCTGCCCGGTGATTTTCGATCCGAAGCGGTCCGACCAGCTCATAGCATCACTCCCCGCGCGGCGGCGATATCTTCGACCGCGCTGCGAAACACATCGGCGCGGTGTGCGTAGTTCTTGAACATGTCGAGGCTCGCGCACGCGGGCGAAAGCAACACGGCGTCGCCCGGCTCGGCGATGCGCGATGCCGCCTGCGTCGCGGCTTCGAGCGTCGCGTGATCTTCGAGCGCGACGCCGGTGGCTGCGAGCGTCTCGCGAATGCGCGGCGCGTCGCGGCCGATCAGCATCACGGCGCGCGCCCAGCGCGCGACTGGCGCTTCGAGCGGCGAGAAGTCCTGACCTTTACCGTCGCCGCCCGCGATCAGCACGACGCGTTGCGCGAGGCCATCCAGCGCGGCGACCGTCGCGCCGACGTTCGTGCCCTTGCTGTCGTCCACGTAATCGACGCCGTCGATCTGCGCGATCACCTCCACGCGATGCGGTTCGCCGGGATACTCGCGCAAGCCGTGCAAGAGCGCGGCGAGCGGCAAGTCGATGGCGCGGGCGAGCGCGAGCGCGGCGAGGGCATTGGCCGCGTTGTGCAGGCCGCGAATGCGCAGCGCGTCGGCGGGCATCAGTCGCTTGGCAACGACGTTCGGCGCGGTCACGTCCTGCTTGCGGCGGCGCGACGGCGCGGGTTCGTCGGCCGCGTCGCGGTCGATACCTTGCGCAAGCCACGCGATGCCGTTGTCGCGCAACAGGCCGTAGTCGCCTACCTTCGACGGCTCATCCAGCCCGAACGTCACCACGCGGTCGTGCGCGATGTTCGCAGCGAGCGCCATCGTGCGGGCGTCGTCGCGATTCAGCACGCGCACCGTGCGCGGACCGAAGATGCGGCCCTTCGCGGCGGCGTAGGCGTCCAGGCCGCCGTGCCAGTCGAGATGATCCTGCGTGATGTTCAGCACGGCAGCCGCATCCGGCGCGAAGCTGTGCGATGTTTCGAGCTGGAAGCTGGAGAGTTCAAGCACCCAGACGTCCGGCAGCGCGGTTTGATCGATCGCTTCGGCGAGCTTGTCGAGCATCGCCGGGCTGATGTTGCCCGCGACCGCCACGCGCTTGCCCGCGCGTTCGCACAGAAGACCGGTGAGCGCCGTGGTCGTCGTCTTGCCGTTGGTGCCGGTGATCGCGAGCACCTTCGGCTCGTAGCCGTTCACGGCAAGACCGGCAAGCGCCTGCGCGAACAGTTCGAGTTCGCCCCACACCGGAATGCCGCGCTCCTTCGCCGCCGCGATGAGCGGCGCGAGGTCCGGCGCGAGCGGCGAAAGGCCGGGGCTGATGGCCAGCAGTTCGATGCCGCCATCGAGCAGTTCGGTCGTGAACGCGCCGCCGACGAACTCCGCGTCGATGTTGTGAATCACCAGTTCCGACAGATTCGGCGGGTTCTCGCGCGTATCGGCGATCCGCAGCCGGCACCCGTGCCTGGCGCACCAGCGCGCCATCGCGAGGCCGGATTCACCGAGCCCCAGCACGAGCACCATCGGACTTTGCCGACCGGAAAACTTCTCGCCAAACATCGCTTTACCCTTTCCTGAAACCGAAGAAACCGCAGACGTGCACGATCAACGCAGCTTGAGCGTCGACAAGCCGAAGAGACACAACATCAACGTGATGATCCAGAAGCGCACCACCACTTGCGTTTCCGTCCAGCCGGACAATTCGTAGTGGTGATGGAGCGGCGCCATCTTGAAGAAGCGCCGGCCTTCGCCGTAACGGCGCTTCGTGAACTTGAACCAGAAGACTTGCAGCATGACGGAGAGCGTTTCCGCCACGAAAATGCCGCCCATGATGAACAGCACGATTTCCTGACGAACGATCACCGCGATGGTGCCGAGCGCGCCGCCGAGCGCGAGCGCGCCGACATCGCCCATGAAGACTTGCGCGGGATGCGTGTTGTACCAAAGGAACGCGAGGCCCGCGCCGCCCATTGCGGAACAGAAGATCAGCAGTTCGCCCGCGCCCGGAATGTGCGGAAAGAGCAGGTACTTCGAATACACCGAGCTGCCCATGACGTACGCGAACGCGCCGAGCGACGCGCCGACCAGCACGACCGGCATGATGACGAGACCGTCGAGGCCATCGGTGAGATTCACCGCATTGCTCGATCCGACGATCACGAAGTACGTCATCGCGATGAAGCCCCACACGCCGAGCGGATACGTGATCGACTTGAGGAACGGCAGCATGAGGTCGGCGCGCGCGGGCAGGCCCATCGAGAGGCCGCTGCGCACCCACGCCATGAAGAGATCGAACACGCGCGTGTTGCTGGCCTCGGACACGCTGAACGCGAGATACACGGCCGCGAACAGGCCGATGACCGACTGCCAGAAATACTTCTCGCGCGACGACATGCCGCGCGGGTCCTTGTGCACGACCTTGCGATAGTCGTCCACCCAGCCGATCACGCCATAGCCGAACGTGACGAGCATCACGATCCACACGAAGCGGTTGGTGAGATCGGCCCAGAGAAGCGTCGAAACCGCGATGCCCATGAGGATCAGCACGCCGCCCATCGTCGGCGTGCCCGACTTGACGAGGTGCGTTTGCGGGCCGTCCTTGCGCACCGCCTGACCGACTTTCATCGCGGTCAGCTTGCGGATCACCCACGGGCCGCAGACGAGACCGATCAAAAGCGCCGTCGCGGTGGCGCCCACCGCGCGGAACGTAATGTAGGTGAACACGCGCATGAAGCTGGCGTCATTCTGAAGCCATTGCGCGAGTGCGAGTAGCATGCTGGTCCTTCTCTTTCTGTGAGTCAGTGTGCAGCGGGCGCATTGCCCGCCGCGGGTTGTTGTGGGCTCGTCAGGGCGTCTACCACGCGCTCCATCTTCATGAAGCGCGAGCCTTTCGCGAGATACGTTGCGCCGGGTCCGAACCCGGCTTGCTGAAGAGCGTCGATGAGCGCGGTCACGTCGGCGAAATGAACGGCGGTCTGCTTCGACGCCGCCGCGCGAAATGCGTTCACCGAATCGCGGCTCGCTTCGCCGATCGCGAACAACGCGTCGATGCCGCACTCAGCCGCATACGCGCCGACTTCGCGATGAAACGCCGGCCCTTCTTCACCGACTTCGCCCATGTCGCCCATCACGAGCACGCGCGGCGCTGCCTGCGCCGCGAGCACGTCGATGGCGGCGCGCATGGAATCGGGATTGGAGTTGTACGTGTCGTCGATGATGGTCGCGCCCGCGAGCGCGCCCGTCACCGCGCGCTTCACCTGCAAGCGGCCCTTCACCGGCTGGAACGCTTCGAGGCCGCGCTTGATGACGTCCAGCGACACGCCCGCCGCCAGCGCGGCGGCCGTGGCCGCGAGCGCATTGCGCGCGTTGTGTTCGCCGAGCACGTTAAGGGCGATGTCGATGCGGCCTTGCGGCGTGCGGACATGAACCGTCGCGCCGTCGACCGTGCCCGTGACCGCCGCCTTCGCTTCGTCGTCCGTCAGCGCGAAATCCATGATTGGATTGCCGGTGGCCGCCACGCGCCAGATGCTCGCGTAGTGGTCGTCGGCGGGGAACACGGCCGTGCCCGTTTCGCCGAGCGCGTGAATGACGGACGCATGTTCGAGCGCGACGGCTTCGACCGTCGCCATGAACTCCTGATGCTCGCGCTGCGCGTTGTTCACGACCGCGACAGTCGGCGCAGCGATCTTGCCGAGCGCATCCGTCTCGCCGGGATGATTCATGCCGAGTTCGACCACCGCCAGCCGATGCGCCGCGCTCAGGCGAAACAGCGTGAGCGGCAGGCCGATGTCGTTGTTGAAGTTGCCCGCGGTCGCAAGGCGCGCGTCTTCGCCGATTGCCGCCGCGAAGATCGACGCGATCATCTCCTTGACCGTCGTCTTGCCGTTGCTGCCGGTGACGGCGACGAGCGGCATGCTGAACCGCTTGCGCCAGCCGTGCGCCAGCGCACCGAGCGCCGCACGCGTGTCCTTTACCTTGATGACTGGCAGCGGCCAGGCATCCGAATTGCGCACATCGCGCGAGACGAGCGCGGCGGCCGCGCCGCTCTTCGCCACCTGATCGAGGAAGTCATGCGCATCGAAGCGATCGCCCTTCACCGCGACGAACAGATCGCCCGCCTGCACGGCGCGGCTGTCGGTCACGACGCGTTCGATGGCGATAGCTTCGTCGCCCTGAAAGACCGCGCCGGGAATCAGCGCGGCGGCTTCGCGCAAGGTGAACATCGTCATTCGCCGCCTCCGCGTTGTTGCGTGGCGCGTGCGGCAAGCGCGAGGCGCGCGTGATCCTGATCCGAGAACGCGCGCTTTTTGCCCATGATTTCCTGCGTGGCCTCGTGTCCTTTTCCGGCGAGCAGTACGACATCTTCGCGCGCCGCCGAGCGCAGCGCCTGCAAAATGGCGCTCGCGCGATCCTCGATGCGCCGTGCCTTCGAGGCGTCCTTCATGCCGGCGGCAATCTGGTCGATGATGGCAAGCGGATCTTCGCTGCGCGGATTGTCGCTCGTGATGACGACCTGATCCGCGAGACGCTCGGCGATTTCGCCCATCAGCGGACGCTTGGTCGCGTCGCGGTCGCCGCCGCAGCCGAACATGCAGACGAGCTCGCCGCCGCGCGCGGCAGCGATCGGGCGCAGCGCAGCCAGCGTTTTTTCGAGCGCGTCGGGCGTGTGCGCGTAGTCGATTACAACGAGCGGCTCATCGTTCTGCAGCCGGCCGCCGAGACGCTCCATGCGGCCGTTGACCGATTCCAGCTTCGAGATTCGCGCGAGCGCGGCATCGAACGGAACGCCGACTTCCAGCAGCACGCCGAGCACCGCGAGCAGATTGCTCACGTTGAACGTGCCGAGCGTGTTCACTTCGACTTCGGCCTCGCCCCAATCGGACGAAAGATGAAACGCGGTGCCCGTGGCGGTTGCGCGCACGCGGCTCGCGAGCAGCACGGCGTCGGCGCTCGGCGGGGCATCGGCCGGCATATCGACGGCGTACGCAATCGTGCGGACCTTGCCGCGCAGCGATTCGATGAGACGCTGACCGGCGGCATCGTCGCGATTGACGATGGCCGTTTTCAGCGACGGCCACGCGAACAGACGCGCTTTCGCGGCTTCGTAAGCCTCGAAGGTGCCGTGATAGTCGAGATGATCCTGCGTGAGATTCGTGAAGATGGCGATGTCGAAGTCCGTGCCGTTCACGCGCCCCTGATGCAGCGCATGCGACGAGACTTCCATCGCGACAGCCTCCGCGCCTTGCGCCTTCAGTTGCGCGAGGCTGCGCTGGAGCTGCGGCGCATCCGGCGTGGTGAATCCCGTCGACGCGAGCTTGCCCGGCATGCCGATGCCGAGCGTGCCGACGATCGCGCACGGACGACCGAGCGCGGTCAGCGCGGTGGCGATCCACTGGCTGCACGATGTCTTGCCGTTGGTGCCCGTCACGCCGACGGTGAGCATCGACGCGCTCGGCTCGCCGTACCACGCGGACGCAATTGGACCGGCGAGTTCGTTGAGCGCCGGCACGGCCAACGCCTTCGACGCGTCCGGCTTGCCCGCGAAGTTCTCCGGCTGATACAGCGCGGCAGCCGCGCCCGCGCCGAGCGCCGCGTCGAGATACGGCCGGTTGTCCGCGCCGTCGACGGCGTACGCCAGGAACACGTCGCCGCTTTTGAGCGAGCGCGTGTCGGCGTGCAACTGGGCCTCGGGCCGCGCATGGGCGCGCAGCCATTGAACGGCATGTGAAACGTCCTTCTGCATCTTGCTCTGACGGGGCGCGCTCATCGCACGACTCCCGGATGTGTCTTCGTGTTGCTCGACACGGCCACCTTCTTCGCCGTGTTCGCGTTGTTCGAACCGTTCGCGTTCGCGGGCTGCGCGGACGCTTGCGTGGCGGAATTCGATTCGTCCGTCACGACCATTTGCTTGACCGGCATGTCCGGCGGCACGTTCAGCGCGCGCAGCGTGTCGCCGACGATGCCCGAGAACACCGGCCCCGATACCTGCCCGCCGAAGTGGCTGCCCGCCGTCGGTTCGTCGACCGATACGGCCACCACGATGCGCGGATTCGGCATCGGCGCCATGCCGACGAACGACGCGCGGTACTTCGAGTGATCGTAGCCGCGGCCCGCGTGCTTGTACGCCGTGCCGCTCTTGCCGCCGACGCGATAGCCCGGCACCGCCGCATCCGGCGACGTGCCGTTCTTCGACACAACCGTCTCGAGCATGGCGCGAACCTCGCGCGCGGTGGTCGGCGAGAAGACCTGCTGCCCCATTGGCGGCTGATCGCCCGGCGTGCGGAAAATCGAGACCGGCAGAATCATGCCGTCATGCGCGATGGCGGTGTACGCGCGAGCCAGCTGAAACAGCGACGCCGACAAGCCGTAGCCATAAGACATGGTCGCCTGCTCGATGCGCCGCCAGCTCTTCCACGGCCGCAGGCGTCCGGTGACGGCGCCCGGAAAACCGACTTTCGGCGCCTGACCGAGACCCAGGCTCGTGTACATGTTCCACATTTCCTCGGGCCGCAATTGCATCGCAATTTTGGTCGCGCCGATATTGCTCGACTTCTGAATCACGCCGCCGACGGTGAGCGTGCCGAAACCGGAGTCGTCCGTGATGCGCGCGCCGTCCAGCACGAACACGCCGCCGCCCGTTTCGACGAGCGTATTCGGCGTCACGCGATGCAGATCGAGCGCGAGCGAAACGGTGAACGGCTTCATGATGGAGCCCGGCTCGAAAGTGTCCGTCAGAATGCGGTTGCGCAACTGCTCGCCGGTCATGCGCGAGCGGTCGTTCGGGTTGTAGGTGGGATAGTTGACGAGCGCGAGCACTTCGCCCGTCTTCACGTCGATCACCATCGCAGCGCCGGCCTTCGCCTTCGTCTTTTCGACGGCCGCTTTCAGGTCCGTGTACGCGATGTACTGAATCTTGCTGTCGATCGAAAGCTCGACGTCCTGGCCGTTATGCGGCACGACCTGTTCGTCGACGTCTTCGACGATATGCCCCATCCGGTCCTTGATGACGCGACGCATGCCCGGCGTGCCGGCCAGCACGCTCTGGTCGCCGAGTTCGACGCCTTCCTGGCCCTTGTCTTCAATATTAGTAAAGCCGATCAGGTGGGCGGTGATTTCGCCTTCCGGATAGAAGCGCTTGTATTCGCCGCGCGAATAAATGCCCGGAATGTCGAGCGCCGCCACTTTCTGCGCGACTTCGAGCGGAACCTGACGCTTCACGTAGACGAACGTCTTGTCCATCGACAGCTTCGCGCGCAGGTCTTTCTGCGTCATGTCGAGCAGCTTCGCGAGTTCGGCGAGCTTGTCCGCGCCGAGATCGTTCGGGACGGCTTCGGGAATCGCCCAGATTGCCTTCACGGGCAGGCTCGTGGCGAGCACGAGGCCGTTGCGGTCGCGAATCTGGCCGCGCGTGGCGGGCATTTCCAGCGTGCGCTGATAGCGGCTTTCGCCCTGCTTCTTGAAGAAAGCGTTGCCCGGGCCCTGAATCCAGAAGGCGCGCGCCGCCAGCGCGACGAACGCCATGAACAACAGGAACACGACGAGCTTCGAGCGCCACATGGGCAGGCGCACGGCGAGAATCGGGTTGGGCGTGTAGGCGACGTCCTTCTGCTTCGCGGATTTCTTCATCGTTTGACTCCGCGTGCGGACGGCGCCGAGGCGGGCAACGGCGGCGGCATGGGTGCTTCGGCGGCCTTCGCGGTCGCCGGGTCGTAGGTCAGGTATTGCGTGCGGCCGGTGGTCACTGGCTGCATCTTCAGTGAGTTAGTGGCCAACTGCTCGATGCGCGAAGTCTTCGACAATGCGCTCTGCTGATACTGGAACTGCGCGTAATCCTGCTGAAGCTGGCGCTCCTGCGACTGCGCCCGCTGCAACTCGATGAACACCTGCCGCTGCTTGTTCGTGGCGCTGACGACCGACAGCGCGCACCCGAGCACGACGATCAGGAGAAAAATGTTGAGACGGTTCATGGCGCGATGCGCTCCGCGATACGCATGACCGCGGACCGGGCGCGCGGGTTGTCGGCGACTTCGGCATCGCTCGGAAACACGCGGCCGACGATCCGCAGAGGCGGACTCGGCAGATCGACCGCGCGGATCGGCAAACGACGGTCCACCGCCGGCGCGCTCGATTGCGCCTGCATGAACCGCTTGACGATCCGGTCTTCGAGCGAATGAAAGCTGATCACGACCAGCCGCCCCCCTTGCTCCAACAACGAAAGTGCCGATTCAAGAACTACTTGCAGCTCCGCAAGCTCTTGATTGATGTGAATCCGTATAGCCTGAAAGGTGCGAGTTGCCGGGTCCTTGCCCTTTTCACGGGTCTTGACGACGTGACCCACGATTTCGGCAAGCTCGCGCGTGCTGACGAGAGGCCCAAGACGGTCGGACTCTGCCCGGCGAGCAACAAGCGCCTTTGCAATCTGAAAAGCAAACCGTTCTTCCCCATAATCTCTGATCACCTCCGTCATTTCCTGCACCGTGGCCCGCGCGAGCCACTCGGCCGCCGACTCGCCGCGCGTCGGGTCCATCCTCATGTCGAGCGGACCTTCCGCGCGGAAACTGAAACCGCGCTCGGGGTCGTCCACCTGCGGCGACGACACCCCGAGGTCCAGCAACACGCCCGACACCCGTTCTATCCCGCGCTCGGTCGCCGCGCTTCGCAACGCGGCGAAGCTGTCATGCACGATCGAAAAGCGCGGATCCTGAATCTGTTGCGCCGTGGCGATGGCGAGCGGGTCCTTGTCGAACGCGACCAGCCGCCCTGTTTCGCCCAGCCGCTGCAATACCGCCCGGCTATGACCGCCGCGCCCGAAGGTGCCATCTATATAGATACCGTCGGCGCGCGTGATCAGTCCGTCTACCGCTTCCTTCAACAGCACCGTGCGATGCTGCAAGTCATTTCCCATCGCAGGTGCCATGTTTTTCAGCGCCGCGTCAGAAAGTGAAGTTCTTTAGCGCGTCGGGCATGCCCTGCGCCATCGCTGCGGCTTCCTTCGCCGCGTACGTCTGCGAGTCCCATAATTCGAAATGAGCGCCCATGCCGAGCAGCGTCACCTCTTTTTCCAGCGAAGCGGCAGCACGAAGCTCCGGCGAGACCAGCACGCGCCCGGCAGTATCGAGTTCGACATCCATTGCGTTACCGAGGAAAATGCGCCGCCACCACATGGCTTCCATTGGAAGCGCGGCAACCTTGGCGCGAAAGACTTCCCACTCCGGGCGAGGAAACAGCAACAGGCATCCATCCGGGCTCTTCGTGAGCGTCACCCGGCCTTCTGCCTGCCCTTGCAGCGCCTCTCGATAGCGGGACGGAACCGACATCCGCCCTTTCGCATCGAGCGTCAGCGCCGACGCCCCTTGGAACACTCGCCCTTCTCCCCGTTTGTCGCTGCCTGACTGTCGATGCCCACCGAGACGCCGCGCATGCCTTGAAACTGGCGAAAAGTAGTCGCTGAATCACACAAACAACCACTTTCTCACACTGTCTCCCACTTTAGAGGAACGCATTTCCTCGGTCAAGACGCGTGGCTTTTTTTCGGGGAGCTTTTACTCGCTAGAACAAGGACTTAGCGAAGGGACTTATTGCCGACAGGAAGGGGAAAATCGTTTGAAATTAGAGAACTAGTGAGGGAAGCGAACCTAAAGTATGAACATCTGCGCCGCAGACGCGTGAAATGTAACGGTTTCCGCGAGCGCTCCGGGCGCTCGACGGATCTTATTGTTCATACAAACGACTGGCGGCGGCACTTGGACGCCTATACGTAGTAGGCGGTGCGCGTCATCACCTTCGCCGCCGCTCGCATCATGAGACGGACAGGAAACGGCATCTCCGATCCACCCGCGCCGATGGCGGCGGCGGCGTGCGCGCTTTCGTCCTGGCGCATCTGTTCGACGATCGCGCGAGAAGCGTAGTCGGTGGCAGGCAGCGTCTTCATGTGGCCGTCGAGATGCTGCTCGACCTGGCGCTCAGTTTCCGCCATGAAGCCGAGGCTCGCGCGGTCGCCAAAACGACCCGCGACGAAACCGATGGCGAGCGCGCCCGCATACCACAGCGGATTCAGAAGGCTCGGGCGCGAGTCGAGGTCTTTGAGACGCTGGGACGTCCATGCGAGGTGATCTTCCTCTTCGCGGGCGGCCTGCTCGAAGCTCGCCTTCAAGCCCGGTGATTGAGTCGCGAGCTTCTGCGCCTGATAAAGCGCCTGCGCGCAGACTTCACCGACATGATTCACGCGCATCAGACCGGCTGAATGAGCCTTCTCCTCGTCAGTGAGTTGCGGCGCGTCAGCGACCATGCCGCCCTCCACGAGAACCGGCATGTTCGATTGCGGCACAGGCCGCGACATGCGGCTTACTCCGGTCATGGAACGCAGGCCGCGATCGAACTCGCCAATGATTTCATCGAGCGTCATGTTCTCACCTCGTTGTTGATGTCATCGTTTCGCGCAATGTCGTACGGGACGATTAGCAATCCCTATTCTCGCGGTCAGACATGCGAAAACGGCCGTCGACGAGCGCCATTTTTTGTAATTAGGGCAAACACGACTCGCAAAACTGCTGCAAAACCGGGATTTTAGCGCATGTTGCGTAAACGTCACACGTAGCCGCGGGCGCGGTCCCTTTTCCTTTGTGCGGAAAGTCGCGTTTGTTACATTACGTGTCACTTCGCAAAGAAGACCCCGGCAGGGACCGTCAACACACTGGCGCTAGAACAGTGACCTTGCCAAACAAGTCGCAAAACACTCCTTGGAGATCTACACAATGAAAAAGTCGCTTCTCGCTCTCGCAGCATTGGGCGTCTTCGCTGGCGCCGCACATGCGCAGAGCAGCGTGACGCTGTACGGCATCATCGACGCAGGTTTCGCCTACTCCAACAACGTCCTCGGTCAGAAGCTGTACTCCATGAGCAGCGGCAACGTGCAGGGCAGCCGTTGGGGCCTGCGTGGCACGGAAGATCTGGGCGGCGGCCTGAAGGCCCTGTTCGTGTTGGAGAACGGCTTCAACGTGTTCAACGGCCGTCTCGGCCAAGGCGGCTCGGAGTTCGGCCGTCAGGCGTATGTCGGTCTGTCGACGGCGCAATTCGGCACGGTCACGCTGGGTCGCCAGTACGACTCCGTGGTCGACTTCACCGGCGCGTTCGAAGTCGGCAGCCAGTGGGCGACGTACTACGGCGCGCACCCGGGCGACCTCGACAACATGAACAACTCGAACCGCGTGAACAACGCGATCAAGTTCACGAGCGCCAACTACGCAGGTTTCTCGTTCGGCGGTCTGTATAGCCTCGGCGGCAACGCTGGCCAGTTCAACCGCAACCAGATCTGGTCGGTCGGCCTTGGCTACTCGCAAGGTCCGCTGCAATTGGGCGCGGGCTACCTGAACGTCAAGGACCCGAACTACTCGTTCTTCGGCAACACGCCGGCGTCGAGCACGACGGGCTCGAACATGGCAGGCAGCCGCGTGTATTCGGGCTACGCTTCGGCTCATACGCAGCAAGTGATCTCGGCAGGCGCGGCGTACACGTTCGGCGCGGCGACGGTCGGCGCGACTTATAGCAACACGCAATTCAAGGATGTCGGCACGGAAGCAGGCACCGGACTGAACCCGGCTGGATACACGGGCGGCACGGGCAAGTTCCACAACGCCGAAATCAACTTCAAGTATCAGTTGACCCCGGCCCTGCTGGTTGGCGCTGCCTACGACTACACGAAGGGTTACGGCCTGGGCAATGCCAAGTACCACCAAGGCATGCTTGGCGCGGACTACTTCCTGTCGAAGCGCACGGACGTGTATATCGACGGCGTGTATCAACACGCTTCTGGCACGGACTCGACGCGTGGCGCCGCAGTCGCCAACATCAACGGCCTGTCGCCGTCGTCGACGTCGAACCAGGTCGCAGCGCTGGTCGGCATCCGCCACAAGTTCTAAGAAGCTCGTAATAAAGCGGGATCTGTTGAAAGGCGCCTTCGGGCGCCTTTTTTGTCTCGACAATCCCGCCACTCGCCATGAAAAAAGCCTTCGCGTCTTGCGACGCGAAGGCTTCGATAGATGCGAGCGCGATCCGCTCAGACCGTACCGTCGCGCAACTCGCGGCGAAGAATCTTGCCGACATTGCTCTTCGGCAAGTCCTTGCGAAACTCGATGATGCGCGGCCGCTTATAGCCCGTCAGCCGTTCCTTGCAGAACGCAATCACGTCCGCTTCGGTCAGGTTGTCGTCCTTGCGCACGATGAACAGCTTCACCGCCTCGCCCGAATTCTGATCCTTCACGCCGACCGCAGCCACTTCGAACACGCCCGGCAACATCGCCACGACATCCTCGATTTCGTTCGGATACACGTTGAAGCCCGAGACGAGAATCATGTCCTTCTTGCGATCGACGATCTTCACATAACCGCGCTCGTCGAACACGCCGACATCGCCTGAGCGGAAGAAACCGTCGGGCGTCATCACCTTCGCCGTTTCGTCCGGGCGATTCCAGTAGCCGGCCATCACCTGCGGTCCCTTGATGCAGATCTCGCCGGCCTGCCCGAGCGGCACTTCGTTGTTGTCGTCGTCGCGGATGGAGACTTCGGTCGATGGCAGCGGCAAGCCGATGGTGCCGGTGTACTCGGTGGCCGTCACGGGGTTGCATGTCACGCACGGCGAAGTCTCCGACAGCCCGTAGCCTTCGACGATAGGCACGCCGGTCACCGCGAACCAGCGCTTTGCGACCGCCTCCTGGACCGCCATGCCGCCGCCGTTCGCCGCGATCAGCTTGGAGAAGTCCAGCTTCGAGAAATCGGGATGATTCAGCAACGCGTTATAGAGCGTGTTCACCGCCGGAAACGTGTTGATGGGAATGCCCTTCAGTTCCTTGATGGTGCCCGCGATATCGCGCGGATTCGGAATCAGCACGCCGAGCCCGCCCGTGCGGATGGTGAGCATGCCGCACACCGTCAACGCGAAGATGTGATACAGCGGGAGCGCGACGACGCACACGAACTGGTCGATGTCGGGCCGCTGTCTGCGCGCCGGTTCCAGCCACACTTCGGATTGCAGCACATTGGCGATCAGGTTCCGATGCGTCAGCGTCGCGCCCTTCGCCACGCCGGTGGTGCCGCCAGTGTATTGAAGGAACGCGACGTCGTCCGGTGTCTGCGCGACCGGCTCCAGCGCGTGGCGGCTGCCTTCGCTGATCGCATCGTTGAAGCGAATGCTGCCCGGCAAGTTGAACGCAGGAACCATCTTCTTCACTTTTCGGACGACGAAATTGACCAGCAGGCCCTTCATGCCCATCAGGTCGCCCATTGCCGCGACGACGACATGCTTGATCGCCGTATTCTTGATCACGGCCTCGAGCGTGGTAGCGAAGTTCTCCAGAATGACGATGGCTTCCGCGCCGCTGTCGCGAAGCTGATGTTCCAGCTCGCGCGGCGTGTAGAGCGGGTTCACGTTCACGACGATATAGCCCGCGCGCAGCACGGCCGCGATGGCGATCGGGTATTGCAGGACGTTCGGCATCATCAGCGCGACGCGCGCACCGCGCTTCAAGCCCTTCTCCTGCAGCCATGCAGCGAGCTTTTCTGACATGTCGTCGAGCTCGCCATAGGTGATCGCCTGCCCCATGCAGAGGAAGGCGCGACGGTCGCGGTTGTTGCGAAAACTGTCTTCGAGCAACTGCGAGACCGACCGGTACGCCGACACGTCGATCTCCGCGGGTACGCCGGCCGGATACGATTTCAGCCAGAGTTTCTCCATACGGCGTCTCCTTATTTAATTTTCGAATGGTCGTGCGAAAACAGGATGCTAGCCGCTCCCTTCCGTTCCGACAATCCGGTTAGACGCCGCACTCCAGACCACTTCGGGTCGGGTCTTTCCATACTTCTCAATGCACTGACTCCACTTCCACCAGGCAATCGTAGAACGTCGCCGATCCCCCCAGATCGGTCAAAGCCTGGCTCGTTACTTGATTGGCGTTGCAGCCATCGGGGGACAACTTCTTCCACCAGATCGACAAGCCGACGACCACGCCTTCGCGCGCCCGATCGGTGACACGCGCACGCGCCTGCATCGACCCGCGATCGTTGAAGATCCGCACTTGCGCGCCGTCCGCGATACCGCGTGCGTCGGCGTCCGCCGGGTGAATGTCGAGATGCGGCTCCGCCTCGGTCGCGCGCAGACTCTCGATGTTCACGAAGCTGCTGTTCAGGAAGTTGCGCGCGGGCGGCGAGATCATCGCGAGCGGATAGCGCGCGGCGAGCTCCGGCGCCGCTTCCGCCGACTCGTACGGCGGAAGGTAATCCGGCAGCGGGTCCATGCCTTCGCGTGCGAGACGTTCGCTGAAGAATTCGCACTTTCCTGATGGCGTGCGAAATCCTCCGTGCGCGAGCGGCGCGTCGGGAATGTCGAGTTCGAGCCAGCGCGACGCCTTGAGTGCCTCCCATCCGCGCCCGTTCAGCGTAGGGTCGTCCCAGCGAAAGGCTTTCGACGCAATCTGCTCGTCCGTTTCGAAGAGAGCAGGCTCGGTGAGCTGCATCGCGCGGGCGAGGCCGCGGAAGAAATCGGTGTTCGGACGAGACTCGCCCACCGGCGGTATGGCCGGCAGGTTCGCCATGATGTGCGTGTGGCCGTACGACTTGTGTACGTCCAAGTGCTCGAGCTGCGTGGTCGCCGGAAAGATCAAGTCGGCGTAGTCCGCGGTATCGGTCTGAAAGTGCTCCAGCACGATGGTGAACAAGTCGTCGCGCGCGAAGCCAGCCGCGACCTTTGCCGAGTCCGGCGCAACGGCGACCGGGTTCGAGTTGTAGACGATCAGGGCTTCGATTTTCGGCCCGAACGCGGCATCGCCCGGATGAAGCAAGGCGCCACCGATTGCGTTCATATTGATGCTGCGCGGCAGCTTGTGCGGCCAGCCCGGCAGCAAGTCCGGGCGTTCGAGCGCGGCATTGTCGACCGGTGCCCATCCCGACGACGACAACAATAGACCGCCCGACCGCTCGCGCCACGCGCCCGTCAGCGACGGCAGACACGCGACGGCGCGCACCGCGTTGCCACCACCGCGCACGCGCTGCATGCCGTAGTTCAGGCGGATGGCGGCTTTCTTTGTCGAGCCGAATGCGCGCGCCAGATCGAGTACGGTCTGTTCCTCGATGCCGCAAATCGTCGCCACGCGCGACGGCGGATACTGCGCGGCCCGCGCCGCGAGTGCGTCGAAACCGACGGTGTGATCTGCGATGTACGCGTGATCCACCAGGTTTTCGCGGATCAGCACGTGAATCATGCCGAGCGCGAGCGCGGCATCCGTGCCGGGCCGCAGCGCGATGTGCTGATGACATTTCTCGGCGGTCAGCGACCGATACGGATCGATTGCGATCAATTTGGCGCCGCGCCTCTTCGCCTCCTGCGCGCGCGTCCAGAAATGCAGGCTCGACGCGATCGGGTTCGAGCCCCAGATCAGAATCAGCTCGCTTTCCTCGAAGAACTCGACATGCATGCCGATGCCGGCGCCATACGTATAGCGCAGCCCGGCCGCACCGGCTGCCGCGCAAATCGTGCGATCCAGTCGTGACGCGCCGAGCACATTGAAAAGACGCGCGGCAATGCTTTCTCCCTGGACGAGACCCATCGTTCCGGCGTAGCTGTACGGAAGGATGGCTTCCGGCGCACGGCGCGCGATCGGACCGAGGCGCTCGGCGGCTATTCGCAGCCCAGCGTCCCAACTGATCCGTTCGAAACGATTCGAGCCCTTCGGCCCGACACGAATCAGCGGCGTGAGCAGGCGGTCCTTGTGATGCGTCCGCTCGGCGTATCGCGTGACCTTCGTGCAGAGCACGCCTTGCGTCGGCGGATGATCCGGATCGCCACTCACCTTCACTGCCTTGCCGTTCTCTACGGTCACGCGCATCGCGCAGGTGTCGGGGCAATCGTGCGGGCAAACGGCTCGGGCAAACTCGGCTGGGGCGTTCATCGGATAGTCCGGTCAATCGGCAAGGGCGGCAGATGCCAGAATTCTATTACGCCGGCTATGCGACCGTCCGTCCGATGACTCAAATAGTGGCGGCGTAGAATGAACCAGCGGTGCATCACACGGTTGGTCCGAATTCAAACAAGCGAGCGGTTCAATGAACCTGATTCCGGAAATCGAAGCATCTAACGATGAAATCAAGGCTCTCCGACGAACGATCCACGCTCATCCCGAACTGCGCTATGAAGAGGTAGGGACTGCGAAACTGGTGGCGGAGAATCTCGAACGCTGGGGGATCGAGGTCCATCGAGGCTTGGGGAAGACAGGCGTCGTTGGCGTTTTGAAGCGTGGGACGGGCAGCGCGTCTATCGGGCTGCGCGCAGACATGGACGCCTTGCCGATTCAGGAAACCAACAGCTTCAGCCATAAGTCGACTCACGCCGGACGCATGCACGCGTGCGGTCACGACGGGCACACGGCCATGTTGCTTGGCGCGGCCAAGTATCTCGCGGAACACGGAAGGTTTGACGGAACGGTCGTTTTCATCTTTCAACCGGCAGAAGAAGGCGGCGCCGGCGCGAAGGCCATGATCGACGATGGACTTTTCACCCGCTTCCCCGTCGACGCCGTTTTCGGCATACACAACTGGCCTGGCATTCCGGCAGGGCACTTCGGCGTGACGGAAGGGCCGATCATGGCGTCGAGCAATGCGTTTCGTATCAACGTCCGCGGAGTTGGATCGCACGCCGCTTTGCCGCATAACGGGCGGGATCCCGTCTTCAGCGCGGTTCAAATCGCCAATGCACTGCAGAGCATCATCACGCGCAACAAGAAGCCGCTCGATACGGCCGTGTTGTCGATTACGCAGATCCATGCGGGCGATGCGGTCAACGTGGTGCCCGATCGTGCGTGGCTGGGCGGGACGGTGCGTACTTTCTCTGTGGAAACGCTCGACCTGATCGAAGCGCGTATGCGGAAAATCGCTGAATCGACCGCTTCAGCTTACGACTGCGAAGCTGAAGTCTGCTTCCATCGAAACTATCCGCCGACGATCAATGATCCGGCACAGACAAAGTTCGCAGCCGAGGTAATGGCCGAAGTGGTCGGCGAGCAGAACGTCGATTTTTCCGTCGAACCGACGATGGGCGCTGAAGACTTCTCCTTCATGCTGCTCGAGAAGCCCGGCTGCTACGCGTTTCTGGGTAATGGAGATGGGGGGCATCGTGAGCATGGACACGGCGAAGGTCCTTGCATGCTGCACAACGCGAGCTACGACTTCAATGACGCGTTACTGTCTGTCGGCTCGTCGTATTGGGTTAGGCTCGCTGAGCGGTTTTTAGCCTGTTGATTTAGGGGCGCCGCCGAGTGACGTGACGCTTCAAGCCGCCCCAAACGCAAAAACCCCACCTTTTCGGGGTGGGGTTTTTGTTTATGGCAAGGGGAGCCTGACGATTACCTACTTTCACACGGGCAATCCGCACTATCATCGGCGTGGAGTCGTTTCACGGTCCTGTTCG
>NZ_JALQDC010000013.1:0-59275 GCF_023631445.1 Caballeronia sp. GAWG1-5s-s
CAGAGAAACGAGATTATGTACGTCGTTTCGGTCAGTGTCAACAAGTTTTTGAAGCATTTCACTCGTCAACCGCGCTCGGAACACTTCTCACCTTCCAAGCCAACCACGACACCACTACTTCCCGCTTCCTTCGCGTTTGTTGAATCGCGAAGGAACGGAATTCTAGTGACCGGCGCGGCAATACGCAAGGGTTCCGCGCAAGAAATTATCGATGTTTGAACGCCGGTTTGCGCTTCTCGACGAACGCCGACATTCCCTCCTTCTGATCCTCGGTCGCGAACAGCGAATGGAACAAACGCCGCTCGAAGTGAACGCCTTCGGCAAGCGTCGTCTCATAGGCGCGGTTCACCGACTCCTTGGCCATCATGACCGCCGGCAACGAGAAGCCTGCGATGATGGTCGCGGCTTCCACAGCCTCGTCGAGCAGACGCTCGGCTCCCACCACGCGCGACACCAAGCCCGCACGCTCGGCTTCGGCTGCGTCCATCATTCGCGCCGTGAGACACATGTCCATCGCTTTCGCCTTCGATACGGCGCGCGGCAGGCGCTGCGTGCCGCCCGCGCCCGGAATCACGCCGAGCTTAATTTCCGGCTGACCGAACTTCGCCGTGTCCGCCGCGATGACGATGTCGCACATCATGGCCAACTCGCACCCGCCGCCGAGCGCGAACCCGGCCACCGCAGCGATGATCGGCTTCCGAATGGACCGGATCGTCTCCCAATTCCGCGTGATGTAGTCGCCTTTGTAGACGTCCATATAGGAATACTTGGCCATCATGCCGATGTCCGCGCCCGCCGCGAAAGCCTTCTCACTGCCGGTCAGCACGATCGCACCGATGTCGTCGTCCGCGTCGAACGACTTCAGGGCCGCGCCGAGCTCATCCATTAACGCATCGTTCAACGCGTTCAGCGCCTTCGGGCGATTCAGCGTGATCAGTCCGACCCGCCCGCGTGTCTCGACCAGCAGATTCTCGTAAGTCATGCGCTCCTCCTAGCGATCCTCAGGTAAGTCCTAATGAAAAGACCTCTTGTCCGTCATCTCGATAATGCTAACATCACCAACCAACCGGTCGGTTAATTAATCGGCTGAACCGTCCTTCACTTCCGTTCTCGCGACCATGACACATCCGCTATTCACGAAGCATGAGGCGATGCTCGACCAAGCTCTCGCTGCCATCGAAACCCGCGGCTACTGGAGCCCGTTCGCCGAAATGCCCAGTCCCAAAGTGTACGGGGAAACCGCCAACGCGGACGGAGAAGCGACGTTCAAGGCGTACCTCGGCAAGACGTTCGAACTGGACCAACCGTCGACGGGCGAAACCGTCGGCAAAGAGCAATCGCCTTTCGGCATCGCGCTCGATATTCGCTATCCGAAGGCGGACCCGGACGCGCTCATTCACGCTGCTGCGAAAGCGCAGGTCGAATGGCGCGCCGCCGGTCCGCAGGCGTGGGTCGGCGTGAGCCTCGAGATCCTGTCACGGCTCAATCGCGCGAGCTTCGAGATCGGCTACAGCGTGATGCACACCACCGGACAGGCGTTCATGATGGCCTTCCAAGCAGGCGGCCCGCACGCGCAGGACCGCGCGCTCGAGGCCGTGGTCTACGCCTGGGACCAGTTGCGCCGCATTCCTTCCGAAGCGCACTGGGAAAAGCCGCAGGGCAAGAATCCGCCGCTCGCCATGCACAAGCGCTACACCGTCGTACCTCGCGGCACCGCGCTCGTGCTCGGCTGCTGCACGTTTCCGACGTGGAATGGATACCCCGGTCTCTTCGCCGATCTCGCCACCGGCAACACCGTCATCGTCAAACCCCATCCGGGCGCGATCCTGCCGCTGGCAATCACCGTCCGAATCGCCCGAGAGGTGCTTCGCGAAGCGGGCTTCGATCCCAACATCGTCACGCTGCTCGCAACGGAGCCGAATGACGGCCCGCTCGTGCAGCAGCTCGCGGTTCGCCCCGAGATCAAAGTCATCGACTTCACCGGCAGCACGCAAAACGGCACCTGGCTCGAGCGCAATGCGCATCAGGCTCAGGTCTACACCGAGAAGGCGGGCGTCAACCAGATCGTCATCGATTCCGTCGACGACATGAAAGCCGCCGCTCGCAACATCGCGTTCTCGCTCGCGCTCTACTCCGGTCAGATGTGCACCGCGCCGCAGAACATCTACGTGTCGCGCGACGGCATCAGCACCGCCGACGGTCACTTGAGCTTCGACGATGTCGCGAAGTCGCTCGCCGGCGCGGTCGAGAAGCTGACGTCGGATGCAGCGCGCGCCGTCGAGCTGATCGGCGCAATCCAGAACGAAGGCGTCGTCGCGCGCATTGCCGAGGCCCGCGCAATCGGCGAGGTATTGCTCGATAGCCAGACGCTCACCCATCCGGGTTTCCCCGACGCGCGCATTCATACGCCTCTCCTGCTCAAGATGGACGCCCGCTCCGACCAAGCGAAGTTCACGAAGGAATGGTTCGGCCCCATCTCGTTCGTCATCGCGACGGATTCGACCGCGCAGTCCCTCCACCTCGCCGGCTCGATCGCTCAGGAGCACGGCGCGCTTACGTTGTCCGTCTACAGCACCGACGACGTCGTCATTCATTCCGCTCATGAGGCCGCGATACGCGGCGGCGTCGCGCTTTCGATCAATCTGACCGGTGGCGTGTTCGTCAATCAGTCGGCCGCGTTTTCGGACTTCCATGGCACCGGCGCCAACCCGGCCGCCAACGCCGCGCTCGCGGATGCCGCCTTCGTCGCGAATCGCTTCCGGGTTGTTCAGAGTCGGGTTCATGTTGCCCCGAAAGCAACGCCCGCGGAAGCTGGCCAAACGGCATAGGCGAAAACGACAACACGCGAAAGCGTGCAATCGGCTTATGCCGTTCGGCCGAATGGAAAGCGGCGCGCAGCACGCCTAGTATCGGCGGGTGAGTGAGCAACGCAGCCGGCACCTGTCCAAGGAGATGCCATGTCAGAGAAGTCTGTCCTGTATCACATCGACGGCGATACGCGCGTCGCGACCATCACGCTGAACCGCCCGGACAAGCTGAACAGTTTCACGCGCGAAATGCACGGCCATCTCAGCCACGCGCTCACGGAGGTAGAGGCCAGCAACGCGCGCGCGGTCGTCATCACGGGCGCGGGGCGCGGCTTCTGTGCGGGACAGGACTTGGCCGACCTCGACTTCACGCCCGGTTCGATGTCCGACCTCGGCGAGCTGATCGACGCGCACTTCAATCCGCTCGTGCGCCGCCTGCAGACGATGTCGCTACCCGTCATCGCTGCCGTCAATGGCACAGCCGCCGGCGCGGGCGCGAATCTGGCGATGGCGTGCGACCTCGTCATCGCCGCGCGCTCGGCAAGCTTCATTCAGGCATTCGTGAAGATCGGCCTTGTGCCCGATTCGGGCGGGACGTGGCTGCTGCCGCGCCGCGTCGGCGAAGCGCGTGCCCTCGCCCTCGCGCTCACCGGCGACAAGTTGAGCGCGGAAAAGGCGGAAGCCTGGGGCATCGTGTGGCGGGTCGTCGAAGACAGTGAATTGCAGCAGGCCGCCGCGCAACTGGCGGCGCAACTCGCGCAACAGCCGGCGCGCGCAGTGGCCGCGATCAAACAACTGATGGGTGCGAGCGCGAACAACACGTTCGATGCCCAGCTCGACCTCGAACGCGACATTCAACGCGAACTGGGCGCATCGCCCGACTATATCGAGGGCGTCGCGGCGTTCAAGGAGAAGCGCGCGCCGCGCTTCGAGGGCCTGTAAGACCATTACCGGAGAGACTTGTGACGCCTCAACAGCTGGCGGAAGCCACCGCCAAGGCCATGTACGAAGCGGACGCTTGCTCGCGCGCGCTCGGTATCGAGTTGATAGAAGTGCGCCCGGGCTATGCCCGCCTGCAGATGAACGTCCGTCCTGACTTCCTGAACGGTCACGCGATCTGCCACGGCGGTCTGATCTTCACGCTCGCGGATTCCGCGTTCGCCTTCGCGTGCAATTCGTACAACGTCAGCACGGTCGCGGCGGGCTGCTCGATCGAGTTTTTGCGGCCCGTGCAAGGCGGCGACCGGCTCACTGCGGAGGCGGTCGAACAGACGTTGAGCGGACGCGCGGGCATCTACGACATCCGCGTGACCAACCGCGACAGCGAAACGGTGGCGATGTTTCGCGGCAAGTCGGCGCAAATCAAGGGAACTGTGATTCCCGTCTGACGGGCCGTCCAGCGCACCACGACAGCGAGCATGAAGGAGACACTGATGACCACAGCATTGCCGCTCGATCCGATCGAAAAGGCGAGCCGCGACGAGCTCGTCGCGTTGCAACTGCAACGCCTGAAATGGACGCTGAAGCACGCCTACGAGAACTCGCCGGTCTACCGGCGCAAGTTCGACGAAGCGGGCGTGCATCCCGACGAAGTGCAGTCACTCGCCGATCTCGCGCGGTTTCCGTTCACGACCAAGAAGGACCTGCGCGACAACTATCCGTTCGGCATGTTCGCCGTGCCGCAAGGGCGAGTCGCGCGTATTCACGCGTCGTCGGGAACCACGGGCAAGCCGACAGTCGTCGGCTACACGGCGAAAGATATCGACACGTGGGCGGATCTCGTCGCGCGCTCGATTCGCGCAGCGGGCGCGCGGCGCGGCGACAAGGTGCACGTGAGCTATGGCTACGGCCTCTTCACCGGCGGGCTCGGCGCGCACTACGGCGCCGAACGCGCGGGGCTCACCGTGATTCCGTTCGGCGGCGGGCAAACCGAGAAGCAGGTGCAACTGATCCAGGACTTCCGGCCCGACATCATCATGGTCACGCCGAGCTACATGCTGTCGATTGCGGACGAGCTCGAGCGGCAAGGCTTGGATCCGTCGAACTCGTCACTGCGCATCGGCATTTTCGGCGCGGAGCCGTGGACGAACGACATGCGCCGTGCCATCGAGCAACGCATGGGTATCGATGCCGTGGACATTTACGGATTGTCGGAGGTCATGGGACCGGGCGTAGCGTCCGAGTGCGCCGAGACCAAGGACGGCCCGACGATCTGGGAAGATCACTTCTATCCCGAGATCATCGATCCCGAAACGGGCGAAGTCCTGCCCGATGGCGAATTCGGCGAGCTCGTGTTCACCTCGCTCACGAAGGAAGCGTTGCCGATCATCCGCTATCGCACACGCGATCTGACGCGCCTTTTGCCCGGCACCGCTCGGACGATGCGCCGCATGGAAAAGATCACCGGCCGCTCCGACGACATGATGATCGTGCGGGGCGTCAACGTGTTCCCGACGCAGATCGAGGAATTGCTGCTGAAGCGTCCCGTGCTCGCGCCGCATTATCAGATCGTGCTGACGAAGGACGGCCCGCTCGACGTTCTCACGCTCAACTGCGAGCCGTGTCCGGAATCGGCGCCGGATCTAGCCGCGTTGGAGAGTGCGAAGACCGCGCTTGCCTATGACATCAAGGCGCTCATCGGCGTGAGCGCGGTCGTGAAAGTCCTTGCGGTCAATGGCATCGAAAGGTCGGTCGGCAAGGCGCGGCGTGTGGTCGACAAGCGCAATGTGAGCGCGTAAGTCGATGCGTTCAGGAGTTCGGCATCAGCAGCCACATCCGGCCGCCTTGCTTCATGCGTCCGGCAAGATCGCCGGCATCGTCGCCGAGGCCCCAGAAGTAATCGGCGCGCACGCCGCCCTTGATCGCCGTGCCGGTGTCCTGCGCGAAGACGAGGCGGTTCATCGGCTGGTTGCTGAGCGGCCGCGTGGTCTGCAGGAACACGGGCGTGCCGAGCGGAATGGCAGACGGATCGACGGCAATCGAACGTTCGGGCGTGAGCGGTACGCCGAGCGCGCCGACGGGGCCATCGCCGAGACTCGCGCTCATCACGTCGTTCGCGGGCATCTCGCGGAAGAAGACGAAGCGCGGGTTCACGTCGAGCAGCGCATCGACGCGCGCCGGGTTCGCCTTCGCCCACGCCTTGATGCCCTGCATCGTCGCCTGCGCGGGCGTGAGTTCGCCGCGATCGAGCAACTCTTTGCCGATGGATCGGTACGGCTGGTTATTCGTCCCGCCGAAACCCACGCGCATGACGCTGCCGTCTTCCATCACGATGCGCCCCGACCCCTGCACTTGCAGGAAGAACGCTTCGATGGGGTCGTCGACCCACACGAGTTCGTTGCCGTTCAGCACGCCGGAGCGTTCGAGTTGCGCGCGCGCCGGCAGCGCGGAGCCCGGCTTGTACCGATACGGCCAGCGATACAACGCGTACTGATAAGCACCGTGGCGCGTGCGCGAGCCGCGCAGCAACGGCTCGTAATAGCCGGTCACGAGGCCGTCGACGGTGCCGTCGGTATTGGCGAGCTGGAACGGCGTGAAATACGCTTCGAAGAAACTGCGCGCCGCCGACATGTCCAGATCGTCGAGGCTTTGTGCCGCCGCGCATGCCTTCTGCCATCCGGGCTGGCGCGCGAGCCGGCTGCAGTTTTGTCGGAGCGCAGCCGTCGCGCCGATCAGACTATCGTCCTGCCAGCCGGGAACCTGCTGCCAACTGACTGCGGTGAGTCGCGACGACGCGCGCTGGCCGGTGGTAATGGGCGTGCCGCCCGCCGTGCTCGGCCCCGGCTTCACGTAACTGCCGCCGCCGCACGAGGCGAGCAGCACGGCCGTTGCAATCGACGCGGCCCAGGCCGCTCCTCGCGCGGCGCGTGGCGCTAACCGCATACAATGCTCGTTCTTGATGGGAACCGCCATGTCTGATCTGTTCGACGAATATCCAATGCTGATCTTCGCGCTCGAGGCGCTCGTGGCGCTCGGGCTCTTGATTTTCATCGTCGCGTGGACGGCTTCGGGCAAAAAGAAACACCAGAACCGCGCGAACGATTCGGCCAAACGTCGTTGATTTGCGCTCGGCCGCTGCCTGCGCACTTAGTGCAGCGTGCGCGGCACGTGCAACGCGAATTCCGCGATGGGCGCTTCGAAGCGTTCGCCGTCGTCCGCCACGCAGAAGTACTCGCCGCGCATGGTGCCCACCGGCGTCGCGATCACAGCCCAGCTCGTATATTCGAACTGCTCGCCCGGCGCAAGCAACGGCTGCTGGCCGACCACGCCTAGCCCCTTCACTTCCTGCACCTGATTGTCGCTATCCGTGATGATCCAGTGGCGCGAAATCAACTGAGCCGTCACATGGCCCGTATTGCGGATCGTCAGCGTGTAGGCGAACGCGTATTGGCGGCTGTCCGGGTCGGACTGCTCGGGCATATATCGCGTCTCGACGGACACGGTGAATTCGTACTGGCTCATCGTCGTTCCAATTCAATTCATCGCTGCGCTGCGCAAAAACAGCGCGCGGGTGCGCCGCTACTGGTCAGGCATTCTGCTTGATGCAGCCCGCGCCCGCAACACGGACCGGGCCTCGCGGGCGTTTTCCGCGCTGCCAAGCTGGCCGTCCGGCCGACTTACGCTAAAGACAGCGCGGGTTAGAATTGCGTTTCAGACCGTCGGCTGCACGCTTGGCCGCGCGAATCGAGTCTCGTGGTCCCTGCGGCCCCAAACCGGATACGTCCATGGCGCAATTTCACATCGCTCCCAGCATCCTTTCCGCCGACTTTTCCCGGCTCGGCGAGGAAGTCCGCAACGTCGTCGCCGCGGGAGCCGACTGGATTCACTTCGACGTGATGGACAACCATTACGTGCCGAATCTCACGATTGGCCCGATGGTGTGCGAAGCCATTCGCCCGCACACGGAAGTGCCTATCGACGTGCATCTGATGGTGCGGCCGGTGGATCGCATCGTGCCCGATTTTGCGAAAGCCGGCGCGAATGTGATCAGCTTTCACCCGGAAGGTTCGGACCACATCGACCGCACGCTTTCGCTCATTCGCGACCACGGCTGCAAGGGGGGTCTCGTCTTCAATCCCGCAACGCCGCTCAATTATCTCGATCACGTGATGGACCGGCTCGATCTCGTGCTGATCATGTCGGTGAATCCGGGCTTCGGCGGGCAGTCGTTCATTCCGGAAGCACTCAACAAGCTGCGCGAGGCGCGCGCGCGCGTCGACGCGTACCGCGAGCGCACGGGCCGCGAGATTCATCTGGAAATCGACGGCGGCGTGAAAGTGGACAACATCGCGGAAATCGCGGCGGCCGGGGCGGACACGTTCGTCGCGGGCTCGGCCATTTTCGGCAAGCACGACTACAAGCAGGTCATCGACGCCATGCGCGCCGAACTGGCGAAATCGGGAGCGCAGCAATGAGCGAGCTCACCGCGCCGCCGTCGGCATTCACGAACCGCCCCATCCGCGCCGCGATCATCGACCTCGACGGCACGATGGTCGACACCGCAGACGACTTCGTCGCCGCGCTCAACGGCATGCTGACGCGCGTGGGCATCGACCAGCCCGCCACCCGCGAAGAAGTCGTCGGCTACATCGGCAAGGGTTCGGAAAATTTGATCCGCAGCGTGCTCGGCGCGCGCCTGCCGCATCCGCAGGCCACCGCTCAGTTCGACGACGCCCTGGCCACGTATCAAAGCGAGTACGCGAAGATCAACGGCAAGCATTCGACGCTTTTCCCCGAGGTCGAGGCAGGGCTCGAAGCCATGCGCGAGCTCGGCATCGCGCTCGCGTGTGTCACGAACAAGCCGCATCGCTTCGCGGTGGAATTGCTGTCGCACTTCGGCATCGCGCAATACTTCAAGGTCATTCTCGGCGGCGATTCCGTGCCGTTGAAGAAACCCGATCCGCTGCCGATGCTCACCGCATGCGAGCGGCTGGACGTGCTGCCGCGCGAGACGGTGGCCGTTGGCGATTCCGAAAACGACGCGCTCGCGGGCCGCGCCGCCGGCATGGCGACGCTCACGGTGCCCTACGGTTACAACCATGGGAAAGCCGTGCAATCGGTGAAATCCGATGGTATAGTTTCCTCGCTGCGCGCAGCCGCTTCGGCAATTGCCGCCACGCTTGCGCCGCCGAATACCACACTGACTGAATAGTCCATCTCTCATGTTTCTCAACAGAAAACGGAGTCTGAGCAGCATCGACCGGGGAGCCTGGCCCTGGCGTCGCTGGTCGCGCTAACCTCGCCCGAGGTACGCTGAAGTGACGTTGCGTTCCGCTTCACTCGCTTCAGCAACCGTTTTTTGTTTCGCTGCGCATTCCCGCGCCGTTTCCGTTGATTGGTCGTACATCGGTCGTACATCGAGCCTTGCTTCGGCATGCGCCGTCTAGCGTTGCGCGCGGCATGTGCCGTACGTGCAGGCCGCTCACGTGACATCGAACTCGTTCGATGCCGCGCGGCCAAGCCGCATCGACCGTCAATCCGGCAAACGGGCTGCTCGCAGCGCCGTAAGCATCCCCTTTGACGCGCCCTGACACAACGAACGCGTCGCTCAAGGACCGCAAGATGACCGAACTCGAATTCCAATCGCTGGCGAACGAAGGTTACAACCGCATTCCGCTGATCGCCGAAGCCCTCGCCGACCTCGAAACGCCGCTCTCGCTCTACCTTAAGCTCGCCCAGAGCGAGCGCAATGGCGCGAACTCTTTCCTGCTGGAATCGGTCGTCGGCGGCGAGCGGTTCGGGCGTTATTCGTTCATCGGCTTGCCGGCCCGCACGACGGTGCGCGTGCAGAACGGCGTGTCGCAAGTGGTCACGGACGGCACGGTCACCGAGACCGACGAAGGCGATCCGCTCGCGTTCATCGAACGCTTCCAGAAACGCTTCAAAGTGGCCATGCGCCCCGGCCTGCCGCGCTTTTGCGGCGGTCTCGCCGGGTACTTCGGTTACGACGCGGTCCGCTACATCGAGAAGAAGCTCGCCGACACGGCCCCGCGCGACGATCTCAACCTGCCCGACATCCAGTTGCTGCTGACTGAAGAAGTCGCGGTTATCGACAATCTGGCGGGCAAGCTCTACCTCATCGTCTATGCAGACCCGACGAAGCCCGAAGCGTACGCGAAGGCGAAGCACCGTCTGCGCGAGTTGCGCGGCCGTCTGCGCGCCACGGTTCAGCCGCCGGTGACGTCGGCGAGCGTGCGCACGGAGACGTATCGCGAGTTCGCGAAAGAGGACTATCTCAAGGCCGTTCGTCGCGCGAAGGAGTACATCGCGGCGGGCGAACTCATGCAGGTGCAAGTCGGCCAGCGGCTGATCAAGCCGTTCCGCGACAATCCGCTTTCGCTGTATCGCGCGTTGCGGTCGCTGAATCCGTCGCCGTACATGTACTACTACAACTTCGGCGGCGACGTTCACGTGGTCGGCGCATCGCCCGAGATTCTCGTGCGTCAGGAAAAGCGCGCCGAAGACCGTATCGTCACCATTCGCCCGCTCGCCGGCACGCGGCCGCGCGGCAACACGCCCGAGCGCGACGCCGAACTCGCCACCGAGTTGCTGAACGATCCGAAGGAAATCGCCGAACACGTCATGTTGATCGACCTCGCGCGTAACGACGTGGGCCGTATCGCGGAGACGGGCTCGGTCGCGGTGACGGACAAGATGGTCATCGAGAAGTACTCGCACGTGCAGCATATCGTGAGCTCGGTCGAAGGCAGATTGAAGCCGGGCATGAACAATTTCGACGTGCTGCGCGCGACATTTCCCGCCGGCACGCTTTCCGGCGCACCGAAAGTCCGCGCGATGGAACTGATCGACGAACTCGAGCCCGTCAAGCGCGGGCTGTACGGCGGCGCAGTCGGCTATCTGTCGTTCAGCGGCGAGATGGATTTGGCCATCGCTATTCGCACCGGCCTCATCCACAAAGGCAATTTGTATGTGCAGGCGGCGGCAGGCGTCGTCGCGGACAGCGTGCCCGAATCCGAATGGCAAGAGACGGAGAACAAGGCGCGCGCCGTGCTGCGCGCGGCCGAGCAAGTGCAAGACGGCCTCGACAGCGACTTCTGAGGAGACAAGACCATGCTGCTGATGATCGACAACTACGATTCGTTCACCTATAACCTGGTCCAGTACTTCGGCGAGCTCGGCGAGGACGTGCGCACGTATCGCAACGACGAAATCACGCTCGACCAGATCGCGGAACTGCAACCCGAGCGCATCTGTCTCTCGCCCGGGCCGAGCAACCCGCAGCACGCGGGCATCACGCTCGACGTGCTGCGCGAATTCTCCGGCAAGCTGCCGATTCTCGGCGTCTGCCTCGGCCATCAGGCGATCGGCGAGGCGTTCGGCGGGCGCGTCGTGCGCGCGCAGACCATCATGCACGGCAAGGTGAGCCAGATCGAGACGGACTGCAAGGGCGTCTTCTCCGATCTGCCGAAGCACTTCAACGTCACGCGCTATCACTCGCTCGCCATCGAGCGCGAGTCGTTGCCGGACTGTCTGGAAGTGTCGGCGTGGACGGCGGACGGCGAAATCATGGGCGTGCGTCACAAGGAACTCGCCGTCGAAGGCGTGCAGTTCCACCCGGAATCCATTCTTTCCGAGCACGGCCACGCGCTGCTCGAAAACTTCGTGAAGAACACGGCGTCCGGCAAGCGGGCTTAAGAACATGACGATCACTGCACAAGAAGCCCTGCAACGCACCATCGAGCACCGCGAAATCTTCCACGACGAAATGCTGCATCTCATGCGCCAGATCATGCGCGCGGAGATGTCGCCCGTGATGGCCGCCGCGATCATCACCGGCTTGCGCGTGAAGAAGGAAACCATCGGCGAGATCGCGGCGGCGGCGACCGTCATGCGCGAGTTCGCCAATCACGTCGAGGTGGCGGACAACTCCAATTTCGTCGATATCGTCGGCACGGGCGGCGACGGCTCGCACACGTTCAACATCTCCACGGCGTCGATGTTCGTCACCGCAGCAGCCGGCGCGAAAGTCGCGAAGCACGGCAATCGCGGCGTGTCGAGCAAGTCGGGCAGCGCGGACGTGCTCGAAGCACTCGGCGTCAACATCGACCTGACGCCGGAGCAAGTGGCCGCCTCCATCGCCGAAACGGGCATGGGCTTCATGTTCGCGCCAAATCATCATCCGGCCATGAAGAACATCGCGGCCGTGCGGCGCGAACTCGGCGTGCGAACCATCTTCAATATCCTCGGGCCGCTCACGAATCCGGCGAGCGCGCCGAACCAGCTTCAGGGCGTGTTCCACGAAGACCTCGTCGGCATTCAGGTTCGCGTGATGCAGCGGCTCGGCGCGAAACACGTGCTCGTCGTGCATGGCAAGGACGGCATGGACGAAGTGTCGCTCGGCGCGGCGACGAAAGTCGGCGAACTGAGGCACGGCGAAGTGCGCGAGTACGAGATTCATCCGGAAGACTTCGGCTTGCAGATGGTCTCGAACCGCTCGCTCAAAGTGCAGGACGCGCAAGAGTCGAAGGCCATGCTGCTCGGCGCGCTGAACAACAAGGCGGGCGTCGCGCGCGAGATCGTCATACTGAACGCGGGCGCGGCGCTCTATGCCGCCGACAGGTGCGATTCGATCGCCGAAGGCATGGCCGCCGCGCGCGAAGCGATCGAAAGCGGCGCGGCGCGCGAGAAGGTCGAGGCCTTGGTACGCTTCACGCAGCAATTCACGAAATAACGGAACCCATCATGAGCGACATTCTCGATCGCATCATCGCGGTCAAGCGCGAGGAAGTTCGCGCCGCCGAACAGAGCGCGCCGCTCGAAGAGCTGAAGCTCGAAGCGAGCGCGCGGGACCTGCGCGATTTCGTCGGCGCATTGCGCGCGAAGCACGCCGCCGGGCAAGCCGCGGTGATCGCGGAAATCAAGAAGGCGAGCCCGTCGAAAGGCGTGATACGCGAGGACTTCGTGCCCGCCGACATCGCGCGTTCGTACGAAAAAGGCGGCGCCGCGTGCCTGTCCGTGCTCACCGACGTGCAGTTCTTCAAAGGCAGCGTCGCGTATCTGGAAGAGGCGCGCGCCGCGTGCAGCCTGCCGGTGCTGCGCAAGGACTTCATCGTCGATCCGTATCAAGTGATCGAAGCTCGCGCGATGGGGGCGGACTGCATCTTGCTGATCGCAGCAGCACTGGAGCTCTCGCAGATGCAGGACCTGGAAGCGTACGCGCATTCGCTCGGTCTCGCGGTCCTCGTCGAAGTCCACGACACCGACGAACTGCGCGACGCGCTCACGCTCAAGACGCCGCTCATCGGCATCAACAATCGCAACCTGCGCACGTTTCAGACGACGATCGATACGACCATCGGCATGCTCGAATCGATGCCGGACGACCGTATCGTGGTGACGGAATCGGGCATCCTGTCGCGTCTCGACGTCGAGCGGCTGCGCGCGATGCGCGTAAACACCTTCCTCGTCGGCGAGGCGTTCATGCGCGCCGACGACCCGGGCGCGGAACTCGCCCGCATGTTCTTCTAATTGGACTGCATCGTGGCAATCGAACGCGAAATCAAGCTGGCGCTGCCGCCGTCGCAACACGACGACGTGGCGCGTTTCTTCGACGAGCGCGCCGGCGCGGGCAGGCCGTTCGATCTGGGCAACGTCTACTTCGACACGCCTCAGCTCGCGCTCGCCGAAGCCAAGGCCGCGCTGCGCCTGCGCCGCGCGCCGGACGAATGGCTGCAAACCTACAAGACGCTCGGCGAATCGCGCGCGGGCATGCACAGCCGCCACGAATGGGAAATGCCGGTGAAAGGCGAGGCGCTCGAAATCGACGCGCTGCTCGCCGCCTGCGACGACGAAACCGCCCGCGAGGCGCTCAAAGCCGCCGCGCCGGAACTGGTTGCGCTGTTTCGCACGGACTACCGGCGCATCGTGTGGGACGTCGAGCACGAGGGCGCGCAGATCGAAGTGGCGCTCGACCTCGGCGAAGTGACAGCAAATGTCGACGGCGAAACGCGTCGCGCGGAAATCAGCGAACTGGAGTTCGAGTTGAAGTCGGGTAACGAACACGCGCTGGAAACGCTTTCCGCCGAAGTGCGCGGCGCTTTTCCGGAACTCGTTCCCGAAGATCTGAGCAAGGCGCAGCGCGGCTACCGGCTGCGCGAGCAGCCGCAAAGCGGTATTCAAGACGCCGAAGCATGAATCGTCAGCCTTCCCTGTTTGCGGAGCCGGAAGGCGCGACGGACGCGCCCGCGTTCACCACGCTCGAAAGCCAGTTCGATGCGCTGCCCGCCGACTGGCGGCGGCATTTGATGCCGTTCATCGAAAGCCCGCGCTATGCGACGCTCTGCGCGTTCGTGGATGCCGAGCGCGCCGCCGGCAAGACCGTCTATCCCGCCGACGTTTTTCGCGCACTGCGTCTGACGCGCCCCGGCGACGTCAAGGTCATCATTCTCGGCCAGGACCCGTATCACGGCGAAGACAAGGGCGCGCCGCAAGCGCACGGTCTCGCGTTTTCGGTGCCCGCGCCGGTGCGGCCGCCGCCGTCGCTGCGCAACATCTTCAAGGAGATTCAGGCGAGTCTCGGGTTCGCGGCGCCGTCGCATGGTTGTCTCGATGCTTGGGCGAAGCAAGGCGTCTTGCTTCTGAACACGTCCTTGACGGTCGAGCGCGACAAGGCCGGCAGTCACGCGAAGCGCGGCTGGGAGCAATGCACCGACACGCTCATCCACGAGATGGCGCTGCGGCACGACGGCCTCGTGTTCATGTTGTGGGGCGCGCACGCGCAGGCCAAGCGCGGGTTGATCGAGGGCACCGGCAAAGCGCACTGCGTGCTGGAAGCGCCGCATCCGTCGCCGCTCTCCGCGCATCGCGGATTTCTCGGCTGCGGGCATTTCGCGCGGGCGAACGCGTATCTCGTCGAACACGGACGAGCGCCGATCGACTGGCGCTTGCCGCCTGCATAAAAAAGCCCGCTGCGTCGAACGACGCAGCGGGCTTTAACTATCGGCGGCTCTAGAAGCCGCTTACAGCGCCGCAATCGCCTCGCGCGCTTGCGCCAGCGCCGTGCCGGCCACGTCCGCGCCCATGTTCAGGCCTTCGGCGTAGATGAAGTTGACATCCGTCATGCCGAGGAAGCCGAGGAACGACTTCAGATACGGCGTCTGCGAGTCATGCGGCGTGCCGACATACTTGCCGCCGCGCGCCGACACCACGAACACCTTCTTGCCCTTCACGAGACCTTCTGGACCGTTCGCCGTGTAGCGGAACGTGATGCCGGACCGCGCGATCTGGTCGAAGTACGCCTTCAGTTGCGACGAAATGCCGAAGTTGTACAGCGGCGCCGCGATCACGACGATATCCGCCGCTTGCAGTTCTTCGATCAGCGCGATGCTCTTCGCATCGATGGCGGCCTGCTCGGGCGTGCGCTTGTCGGCGGGCGTGAAGAACGCGCCTAGCGTGGCGTCGTCGAGGTGCGGCAGGTTGTCGGCGAGCAGATTGCGCACAACGACCTTCGCGCCCGGATTGCTTTGTTGCAGTTTCGCGGTGAGTTCGTCGGCGAGCAGCGTCGACTGAGCGCCTTGCGAACGCGCGGCGGAATTGATTTGCAGAATCGTCGTCATGATGTCTTCCTTCCTGAGTGAGGAGCGGACGGCAAGCGCGCCCGCGTTAGGAAGCATTCTTCAATTTTCGACGTTCGGGAAAAAGCGGCGCGGCCGTGAAGGATCGTTGCATCGGTAGAACAATCCTCCGACGGCCGCGCTGCAGGTCAGCCTTTCAGCCAGCGCTCGCGCCACTGCTTCGACGGACCGCGGCCGTCCATCGCGGTCAGCACGTAGCGCGACACTTCGGGCGCGTCGAGCCTGACCTCGGTGCGACGCAGTTCGTCGCGGCGGAACGCATGCACCTCGATTCTCGCGCCCGGCAAATAGCGCGACAGCAGCGCGTCCAGATTCGACCCGGTGACGCGCAGGCCGTCGATGGCCACCAGCACGTCGCCGGCCGACAGTCCCGCCTTCTGCGCCGCGCCGCCGTCATGAACGACCGCGAGCGTGCATTCCGCGCCGCCGCGCACCCGCGCCCCGAGCGACGGCTTGCCGGCCGTGCCGTTGGTCGGCATGTCGGGCGCGAGGGCGATGCCGAACGGCTCGAGCAGCGCATCGAGCGGCAGATCGCGCGTGCCGCGCACGCCATCGCGAAAGAGCGCGCGCAGGTCAGCGCCGGTCGCCTCCGCGAACAGCGCCTCGACGTCTTCTTCGCGGATGCCGCGCGGCTTGCCGTTGTAGAACTCGCGGCCGTATCGATGCCAGAGTAGCCGCATCACGTCATCGAGCGATCTGCGGTTGTCGGTCTGCGCGCGGATCGACAAATCGAACGCCAGCGCGAGCAGCGATCCCTTCTGGTAATAGCTGACGATGGCGTTGGCCGCATTCTCGTCGGCGCGATAGTACTTGACCCATGCATCGAACGAACTCTGCGCGACCGATTGCTTGAGCCGCCCGCTGCCCCGCAGCACGCCCCCGATGGTCTTGCCGAGCAGCGAGAAATAATCGCCCGCGCTGATGAGACCGCTGCGCACGAGCATCAGATCGTCGTAATACGACGTGAAGCCCTCGAAGAGCCAAAGCAGCGACGTGTAATTTTCCTGCGACAGATCGTACGGCGCGAACGCCGCCGGCTTGATGCGCTTCACGTTCCACGTGTGGAAGTACTCGTGGCTGCACAGGCCCAGATACGTGCGATAACCGTCCGTCATCTCCGGGCGGCCCTGCACCGGAAGGTCGGTGCGATTGCAGATCAGCGCCGTCGATGCCCGATGCTCCAGCCCGCCGTAACCATCGCTGACGGCGACCGTCATGAACACGTAGCGGTCCATCGGCGCTTTCTTCGTGCGCGGTTCGAAGAGCGCGATCTGCGCTTCGCACACGCGCTTCAGGTCCGCCGCGAGCCGTTGCATGTCCAGCGCGACGACGCGCCCCGCGATCACGATGTCATGCCTCACGCCGTGCGCGGTGAAGTTGCCGAGCGCGAATTCGCCGAGCGTAACCGGATGGTCGATCAGTTCGTCGTAGTTCGCGGCTTCGTAGCTGCCGAAGCCGTAGCGCTTCGTTCCGCGCGATTCGGCGAGCGCCGTCGCGACGCGCCAGTTGCGGTGCGCGCCGCCCGGTGGCGGCTGAATATCGACGACGCACGGCGCGCTCGACTGCCCTTCCACCGCGAGAAAGACGCTGGTGCCGTTGAAGAATCCGACCGTATCGTCCAGATGCGCGGCACGCACCGACATGTCCCACGCATAGACTTCGTAGCGCAGCGTGATCGGGCCGTCGACCGGCGCGGCTTGCCACGCGTGCTTGTCCGTCTTTTCGATGGCGACGCGCCGGCCGGCCGCGTTGAACGCCTGCAGCGTGACGATATTGCGGGCGAATTCGCGGATCATGTAGCTGCCGGGAATCCACACCGGCAGCAAAAACCGCTGTCCAGCCGGATCGGGCTGCGCGACGGTCAGCGTCACTTCGAACAGATGCGCCGCCGGGTTCTTCGGAACGATGCTGTAGCGCACCGGTTGCGTGAGCGAAGTCATTGCCATAGTCGTCCTTGTTCTTGTTCTGGGCGTTGCTTCATTGCGCCGGATGCGCAATGGCGAGCCGTAAAACGAAAGGAGGCGCCCTCACGCCTCCTCTTGCCAGATCGGGCCGCGATCAGTGCGCGGCCGAGATTTCCTTTTCCAGCCGGTCGGCGGGCACCGCGCCGGGCAGACGGCGGCCGTCCGCGAGAAACACGGTCGGCGTGCCCGAGACGTTCATCGCGTGGCCGAGCTTCAGGTTCTTGTCGATCGCGGCGGTGTCGCACGTGCCGGCGGTGGTCGGCGGCTTGCGGTCGAGCATCCAGCTCTCCCAGCTCATCGCGCGATCTTTCGAGCACCAGATCGACTTCGATTTCTCGGTCGAATCCGGCGAAAGCACCGGATACAAGAACGTGTACACGGTCACGTTGTCGATGGACTTCAGCGACGATTCGAGCTGCTTGCAGTACGGACAGTTCGGATCGGAGAACACCGCGATCTTGCGGCTGCCGTTGCCTTTGACGACCTTCACCGCGTTCTCGAACGGCAGCTTCGCGAAGTCGATCTTGTTGGTCTCGGAGAGCCGCGCTTCGGTCAGGTTCTTGTTGCTGCGCGTGTCGACGAGATCGCCGACCATCACGTAGTTGCCGGTCGCGTCGCTATAGACGATCTGCGTGCCGAGGTTCACTTCGTAGAGCCCCGGAATCGGCGTCTTGTCGATGCTCTTGATGGTCACTTCGCCCATGCGCGCTTCGAGCGTGGACTTGAGCTTGTCGGTGGTTTGATCGGCCTGCGCCGAACAGCCGAGGCCGAGCGTCGCGGCGAGCGTGGCTGCCGCGGCGAGAGCAAGGCGAAGAGTGGTTTTCATGCCGTATCCCGATAATGGGGCGACGCGTGACGACCGCGCCCGCCTTGGTGTTGTGAGTTGGACCGTTGAACTTGCCGCGTCACCCGAGCGCCGCCGAGACGAGCCAGCGTTTGGCGAGCGGCTGGGCGCCGACGAGCGCCATGCCGGTATTTCGAATGGCCTGCGCGAAGGTGCCCGGCGCGGAGAACAGGCGCTGCATGCCGTCCGTCACGAGCGTCAGCTTCTGAATGTCTTCGCGGCGCGCGCGCTCGTAGCGGCGCAGCAGAATCGGATCGCCGAGATCGCGGAAGGCTTCCTTGTTCGCGATGACATCGGCGAGCGTGGCGACGTCGCGCAGGCCGAGATTCATGCCCTGCCCGCACAGCGGATGAATGAGATGCGCGGCATCGCCGACAAGCGCCACGCGCGGCGCGATCAGCCGGTCCACCGTCTGCAGCCCGAGCGGAAAGCCCTGCGCGGGCGTCACGCATTCCAGCGCGCCGAGCGTGTTCTGCGTGGCCGCTTCGACTTGCGCGGCCAGTTGCGCCGGATCGAGCGCGAGCAGTTCGTCCGCGTGCTCCGTGCGCGCCGACCAGACGAGCGACACGTGATCGCCCGGAAGCGGCAACAGCGCGATGATTTCGGTATCGCGGAACCATTGGTATGCAGTTTCGCCGTGCGGCCGCTCGGCCTTGAAGTTCGCGACGACGCCCGTTTGCCGGTAATCGCGGCGATGCATCTTCGCGCCCATCTGCGCGCGCACCCACGAATGCGCGCCGTCCGCGCCGACGATCAGGTCCGTTTGCAGCGTTTCGCCGCTCGACAGCACGACGTGCGCGGCATCGTCGTCGATCGTCATGCCCTGCGCGCGCGCCTCGAACCACGAAAGGCTCGGCTGGAAGCGCAAGGCGGCGTCGAGCGCCTGTTCGATCAACGTCGATTCGACGATCCACGCGAGCTGCGGCACCGAAGCCTGAAACGCCGAAAAGTGCAGTTCCGCGTGCGTGTCGCCGAACACGCGCATGTCGAACACCGGGCCGAGCCGCGAACGATCGAGCGCCTGCCACACGCGCAGCCGTTCGAGCAGCGTCTCCGAACTGGACGACAGCGCGTAGATGCGCGAATCGAAGACGGCGCCGGGCGGCAAACCGGCCGCGGGCGGCGCGAGCAGCGCGACGCGCCGGCCGGACTGGGCGAGCGCGAGCGCGGCGGTCTTGCCGACGAGCCCGCCACCGACGACGACCGCGTGAAAGGTCAGGGGATGCGAAGTCATGCGGGCATTATAGCTGCGAGGGTTGCGCTGGTTTTGGCGCTTGCTCAAAGGACAAGCCGGCGGAAACGCCGGCCCGGCCCGGCGGTACAATAGCGGTTTGCCCGGCCGCCCGAGCGGCCGCTGCGCTGGCGGACGCCCTTGTCGCCGCCCGGCGCGCATCGTTTGACGAACCCCGCGCGGCGAAGCGCCGTCTCACCAGTTCGAAGGATTCCATGAGCCTCCAATGCGGCATCGTCGGCTTGCCTAACGTCGGCAAGTCCACGCTTTTCAATGCACTGACCAAGGCGGGGATTGCCGCCGAGAACTATCCGTTCTGCACCATCGAGCCGAACGTCGGCGTCGTCGAAGTGCCGGACGCGCGCCTTCAGGCGCTTGCCGAGATCGTGAAGCCCGAGCGCATCCTGCCGGCTGTCGTCGAGTTCGTCGACATCGCGGGTCTCGTCGCGGGCGCGAGCAAGGGCGAAGGCCTCGGCAACCAGTTTCTCGCGAACATCCGCGAAACGGACGCCATCACGCACGTCGTGCGCTGCTTCGAAGACGAAAACGTGATTCACGTCGCGGGCAAGGTCGATCCGCTCGCGGACATCGAAGTCATCGACACGGAACTCGCGCTCGCCGACCTCGCCACGGTCGAAAAGGCGCTTACCCGCTATTCGAAGGCGGCGAAATCGGGCAACGACAAGGAAGCGGCGAAGCTCGTCGCGGTGCTTGACAAAGTGCGCGCGCAGCTCGATCAGGCAAAGCCGGTGCGCGCGCTTTCGCTGACCGACGAGGAGCAGGCGCTCATCAAGCCGTTCTGCCTCATCACGTCGAAGCCGACGATGTACGTCGCAAACGTGAAGGAAGACGGCTTCGAGAACAATCCGTACCTCGACGCCGTGCGCAAGCACGCGGAAGCCGAGGGCGCGCCGGTGGTCGCGGTGTGCGCGGCGATCGAAGCGGAAATCGCCGATCTGGACGATGCCGACAAGCAGGATTTCCTCGCCGACATGGGCATGGATGAGCCGGGGCTGAACCGCGTCATCCGCGCCGGTTTCAAGCTGCTCGGCTTGCAGACGTACTTCACGGCAGGCGTGAAGGAAGTCCGGGCGTGGACGATTCATATCGGCGATACGGCGCCGCAGGCGGCCGGCGCGATCCACACGGACTTCGAGCGCGGCTTCATCCGTGCGCAGACCATCTCGTTCGATGACTACGTCGCGTTCAAGGGCGAGCAAGGGGCGAAGGAAGCCGGGAAGATGCGGGCGGAAGGGAAGGAATACGTCGTGCAGGACGGGGATGTGATGAATTTCTTGTTCAACGTCTGAGCGTCAAAAGTCGTCACAACGGCTTGATTCGAAAAGCGGAGTGCCTGAAAAATGGCGCTCCGCTTTTTTCATGAGCGGACGGCGGCCAAGACCGTCGAGTACAACAACGAGAGACCAGAAAATGAAGATACAGCCACGAATCGGCGCGTTCGTCGTCGGTTGCATGATCGCGCTCGCATGCGCACCGGCTCACGCGTACTACCACCACGGCTACAGCCCGCAGCAACCCGACGAATCCGACCTCGATTCCCACCGCCACTACCGCAACCACGACGGCAACGTGATCCACTCCCCCGCCCGCTCGCGCTCCGGCGCCGTTCCCGAAGGCGCGAGCGCGCAATGCCGCGACGGAACCTACAGCTTCAGCCAGCATCACAGCGGGACGTGCTCGCGGCATGGGGGCGTCGCGCGCTGGGAATAGCGGCGGGACGTGTCGTGCGCACTTGGCCTAACCGATTTGCGGCTAGGCCACATCGCGTCGAGCAGTGGCCCGTCGCAGATCGAACGTTGCGATTCCGCCGATGACGGCCATCGCAGAGAAAGCGACAAACGGAACGAACGCACCGCGCTCCCAAGTCTGCGCGTACAGAAGCGCGAGAACCGTAAGCACCGGAAATCCGTATGCATTGCACGATGCAACCGTCTGCCCGACCCGATGTGCGGGTTGCGTCGCGATGAGCTGCCTGCGCAGACTCACACGGAGCAGCCCAAAGCCGATACCACAGACGAAGAATGCAAGCGCCAACACGGGAAGCAGATAAGGGGCAGCTAAGAGCACGACGAATGGCAAGGGGACGCAGCACACGGCCGCCGCAACGAAGCCCCGCCGCATTGGGGTAGGCAACCGCGCCACGCGCTCATAGGCCACACCAATGCACGCCATGCCGAGGCCAATGGCCGCGTCGAGAACGGCCGCGTGCTCCACCGTTCCATGCCCTTTCGAGTTCGCGACCAGCGGCACCACCATGTTGACGAGCGTCAGACATGGCCACACCAGCGCGAGCGTCGTCTTCACGCTCCACTCAGTCAAGGGCATCGACTCAGTCGCCTTCGTTATCGCCGCCGCGTTCGCTTCGGTCGCAAGGAGCCGCGGCTCATTCCATACGATGCGCCGTAGCGCGGGCAAAGTGAACAGGAGCAGCGCCGCCACGTAAAGCACAGCTGCTGCGATGAAGGGTGTGGCGCTGCCGCCGAGACGAACGAGCCAACCGAGCGGCAGTCCGCCGAGCATGAGGCCGGCCTGCGTGGCGGCGCTTTGCCGTGCGTTGAGTCTGTCGCTCACGCTCTCTGTCAGACTGCTCGCGATCGTGGCTAGAAGTGCATCCCACGCGCCTTCAAGTACGAAAAAAATGGACAACACCGCGAAGTTGATGACTAGCAGCGCGACCGAAAGATGCAAGAAGAGCGTGAATGCCAATGCGCACACGGACAACGCAACCATGCCCCAAAGTGTCAGTCTGCCGACATCCACGCGCTCAAGCAGGCGGCGCGCGAACGGTGCGGCGATGACCGCGGGGAGAAATCCGCCGATGGCCGAAACCGCGAGCGGCATCGCGCCGCCGTGGGCAGACGTCACGAGGTTCCAGGCGACTGCGAGAAACAGTAAGCCATTGGCGAAGCGATAGATGAACGTAGCCAGTAAGAAGAGGTTCATCTTCCCTCCGCGGACGCACGGTGCGGCACCGTTTGGTGCGACGCAGACGCAAACAAGCTTTCTATCCAGTCGCGGGTGTGGCTCGCGCAATCAGTCGCAATGACGCCCGCGAGCGGCGTCTCGTGCGCTTGGTAAGTGATGTTTCGAGGCAACGTCGCACCGAAAGGCAATTCGTGCCAGTGAACGACGTATGGACTTCGGCTGAACGCAGCCGCGCCAGCGACGCCAAAGTTGGCCGCATTCCTGAGATGATGCCCCGGGTAGACGAACCACCCGTGCCACTTCGTGCGTGACTTCTCGCAACTGCAGAAGTCACCGCCTTCGCCGAGCAAAATGCGCAATTCCTGCGACGGCAGATGTATTCCTGTCGCCAATTCAAACGTTCTCACGACATCAGCGCCGCCGACTCGGTTGCCAACCTCGAGAAATACCAACTCGTCGCGCCGTCGGATCGCCTCCAGGTGAAAGCTGCCATTGCAGATGCCGGTAGCACTCAGTGCGCTTGATACCCAGGCACGGGCGGTGTCATCGAATGGAATGTGAAATGACCCTAGCGGTTCGCCATTGGCAAATCGCAGGCAATCACCAACATACTCACTGGCAGTCATTGTGAGGACGTGCCCATCTTGCACGAGTCCATCGAAATGCAGTATCGCGCCTGTGACGAACTCTTCTAGCTCGTACTGCGCCGCGTCACGGTGCCCGCTATCAAGCCCTGGCACCCCCGAACGGTGTGCTTTGATGGCCGTGTACGCATCCGCGACGCTCGGAAACACAACCACCTCTTCGCTCGAAGCGCCGCTGTGCGGCTTCAGCACCGTGGCGCCCTGCCACGCCGCCCTCCCCCCCGACGAAAGGAAGTCCGGAAGCAGAAGAAAGCGCGGCGCGCTCAGTCCCGCCTCGGTCACCGCGGTTTTCATCAGCGTCTTGTCGCGCGCGAGGCGCACCTGTTCGAGCGCCGGGCCGGGCACGCCGAGCCACTCGCGCAGACGCGCCGCGTCGAGAAGTTCGTACTCCGACAGCGAGATGATCCGGTCGAACCGTTTCGGCTCGCGCGTCAGCCACACGCGCGCTTCTTCGAATGCGCTAGCAACACCGGGCCGTTCGAAGGTGGCGCAGCGCAACGATGCCGGAAGCGTGTCGAGCGCTTCACGCTTGCCAAAATACGTCACCTCGTGCACGTCGTGATCAACGGCGCGGTGATACTCGATCTTTTGATAGGGGATGCGGTGCAGGATTAGAATTCTCATGAGCGTCCCATCGGGGTCAGGATGCCAGTTGCACGCCGACTTGCTCCAGTGACTCGGATTTGTCGTCGGCCGATGTAATGCGCCCCAGCGACTCCGTCCAGCAATCGCGCACGCTCGCCACCACTTCACGAATATCAACTGCATCTGTGTGCAGCGAAATACAGACGCAGGCGACGAAATCGCCGTTGTCGCGGGGCACTGCCGGCACGAACCTGCGATCTTGCCCAAGCCAGTTGAAATCGATAATGCGCAGTGCATTTTCGGCGAGGCCGTGCCGTTGGCGAGTCGCTGCAAGCGCCCGATTCAGGAGTTCCTCGCCGGGTCTTACCTCCTCCGGTGCGAACCAGCTATCCGCGGCCACGCCGAGCATCACGCTCGCTGCTTGACACGTCGGTGCGAGCACCGATGCTTCGAAGCCGCCGCCGAGCACTGAATCGATCCACAACTTATAAAAGTCAACGTGAAACACTGTCTCCGCGAGCTTCCAGATCTTCATGCCGGCGGGGCGGCGGTTTGGCTCAACTACGGCGGCGGACCGGCCGTCGTCGCTAAGCTTGATCTCATTATGGAAGGGCCCGTCGCGCTGGCCCACGAGCCAATTCGCCGCTTCTCCGGCGCGACGCAGCGTCTCATTTTCGTGCTGTTCGAGGCGCGCCGGCACCACCTGCGCCACTTCGACTGGATAACGACCTGACGCACTGACTTTTTCAGTGACGAACGACAGCCTCCCTACGCCGTCGTATGAGAATTCCCGGTGATAGGGAATGAGTTGTTCGCAAATGACGCCGCTTTCGAGATAGGGCATTACCTCGTTGAGCGCGCTCGTCAGGTCGTCGCCCGACCGAAGCATCACGACGCCACGATTGTTGCCCTCGCAGGATGGTTTGATGACGAAACCCTCCGGATGGGCAGCGGCGAAGCGCTCCAGGTCCTCGAGAGTCGCCACGGCCTGGCACCCGGGAGTCATGATGCGCTGCGCTGCCAATATGTCGCGAAACCGAGTCTCCGTGCGTCGGTATTCCAGCTTGCTGAATGCGCCGAGCGCAAGTTCGGCGGAGTCGGCGGGCAATCCGAGACGTTCCAGCAGTGCCGCACCGTTGAATACTGCATTGTCCGAGAACACAATGGCGCCGCGCAGAGCGTGGCGCCACGGGGCAAGCGCCTCGAATGCGGCATCGACAAAACCGGGGGAACGTGGATCTAGCGCGATCACATGGTCGCAGAGGCGTTTGTCGTGCTCGCCCGGATTCGCACGAATCAGAAGCGTATCGACGTGATAGCGGCGCCGCGCATAGTCGGACATATGCGCGACTTCGGCGACACGAGCTAGGTTGTAGTCGATTATTAGGAACACTGAGGTCTTTATAGTCATAGCGCTCTCTCGTTAGCTTGGGTTCTCAGGCGGCACGTACCGCGTTCGGCTCCGTATAGCGGACTTCGACGGCCTGTTCGGAGATCCGCATCAGCTTCGGCAACGAAGCCTCAAGTTCCCGACGGGCGACGCGCCACAACAATTGTCCCAGGAACACCTCTCGGGACGCCTGCGTGATTTCGGTTCCCACCGTGACGAATAATTGACTTAAGATCGGCGCCGGGTCCACGTCACGCACACCGACGTAGTCCAGCTTGCCCGTACGTCCGAAGTAGGCCCGAAAAAATGTCGCGTGCTCGTAGGGGGGCGCGCCGTCCGCAGTGAATGAGAGCGACGCGAGGCGAGCCTCGAAGGCGTCGAGCGTACTCTCGTTTCGTGCGCTCGACGCGAGCAACAAGTCGAGCCACAACTCGAGTATGCCGTCCTCGCCGTTCAGCGCCTTCACGCTGGGCGAGATCAGACAGCCGCCGACGCGCGGATTGATTTCGATCAGATCCCAGCGCGCACCGTCCTGCCGCGCCTCGACATGAAAGCATCCCCACTTCAGGCCGAGTTGCCGGAAAGCCCGGTCGATCCATTCGATTCCTTCCGCACACGCCGCTGCGTCGATCGATATCGGCGGACTCGCGCACGCGTCCTCGAGAACAGTTCCCGCCATCTCGGTGACTGCGCACTTCTCGTGAATGGCCAACACGTGAACACGCCCGCTCGTCAAAAGCAGTTCGAAGCTGTACTCCCGTCCAGGTATGTAGTCTTCGGCCATGAAAGCGAGGCCCTCGCCGAACGCGGAACGGTAGACTTCGTCGATGCGCGCCTCTTGGGCGATGCGTTCAATCGAATCCCATGACGTGTCCGGACGAAGCGCGAAGGCGCCATAGGATGCGATCCCACAGATCGGCTTAATAAAGTAAGGACGTGCCTCGCACTTGAGCACGTCCAGGTTGTCCCGCGTTAGTGCTACGGCGCGAGCATGACTCAAGCCCGCCGCAGCGAGTTGGTTTCGAACTGCGAGCTTGTTTCTCAGGAAGTTCACTTGGGACGAGCTCAAGTCGGCGACACCGAGCTTTTCATTGCCGAGCGCCATCAGGCCTCGATAGCCTTCCCATACCGATACGCAAGCTACGACGCGCTCGCCCCGTTCCCGCAACTCATCCAAGGCGGCTTCGACGTCATCCGCCGTCAGTGCATCGCATTCGGTGCAGAAGAGAGCGTCCGCTTTCGTCGACAGTTCCTGTAGCCGCTTTGCCCGGCCAGGCGCCAAAGGCGACGATGACAAGACGAAGCTGCACAAGCCGCGTGCTTCGAGCGCAGCGATCAGGTCCTCCATGAAGGAAAAGCCGCGGTGGCTAAGAAGCAATACTCCGGTTCTCGTCATCGTCGTGCGCCTCTTCACGCGGCTTGCCGCCGTTCGCCCAGGATTTTGTCGTCGTGGAGTTCCTTGAAGTACATCGCAAGGATGGCTTGGTGCTCGGCGAGGTAACGTTTCAGGTTTTGCACGTCAGCGTCGGAGCGGATCAGATGGCGGATCGTTTGCCACACTTCACCCGGGTGATCGTCGTTGATGTCGGTATGGGAATGCGAAACCTGCCCGCCAATATTCGCCTCGCCGACCGATTGCTTGAGCGCCTCGATCTTCTTCGGCTCGAGCTTCACATTGACATATTCGACCAGGTACGAGTAGGCCACGACGCCAAGAGGCCCTTCGTGATCCAGTAGATACGAGAAGAAGCCGGTCAGCAGCTTGGTGGACAGATACGGCTCCGTTGCAAGAAACTGCTCGCGTGTCACACCCGTGCGAGCCAGATCCTGTATGAAGAGCTCGTCGTGGAGCATTTCCTCGCGTTCATAGTTCGCCCAGACTTGCGCCGCCTCCGGGCTGCACTTGGCAATTTCTGCAAGGGCTTTCGACTCCGAAACACGCAGGAGCCGAATTCGCCATGCAGTCTCGATGAGATGGCGCTTGTAGTACTCCGAATCTACCGCTTTACCTTCGAGGTGCGCAGCATACGGGACGGTCTCGTACCACTGCTCGATCTGACGATCAATGATCGTATCGATTTCGCTGCGAAGGTTTATCGATGCTGCCGCGCTCAGGAACGGCGTCCTGTGCTCAAGTCCAACGTTTTTTACGCGATTCACTGCTTTTGCCTCTTGGAACGTTTGACGAAATGCCGATCGAACGCCGGACTTGTCTCGTCAGGGTGGGAACTGGCCGATTCTTTATTGATCGACTTCGATGCTTTCTGCATATGGACGCGCCGCCGTGCTGATGGTGACGTCACCGATCAGCCGGCACTGGCAAGCCAGCCGGAAACGCTCGCCCTTGAAGCCAAGGTGGTCGAGGAACTCCGCCTCGCAGCCGTGCTTCGCGCCAAGTGCCCCGGGACCATTCAACACCTCTATGACACAAGCGCCGCACGCGCCAGAGCGACAGCCGAACGGAATGCCGTCCTGACCATGCAACTCGAACTCGAGTTCCGTCAGCGAGCTATTCGCGGGTAGCAGAACTTCCACGTCCTGCGGCACCAACGTTAACTTGAACATTCGACACTTCTCCTGATAGGCCAGACACCTGCAATTGAGCGACGCGCTTCGACACCGATCGCCTTCGCTCCAGAGCATGTCAGGTTCGAACTTGCAATCCCAAACTGGTAGTGATCCTATCTAACATCTACACCGCTGACCAATCAAACGTTTGCGGCCTACCTATCGAAATAACTCATCCGTCACGACGTTGCACGGCTGCCGCAGCGGCGTGCCTTATCCAGTCGACGAATCGCTCGATCGTGGCATCCGCCGAACGTTCGGCCGTGACCAGCCAATAGCCGATCCTTCCTTCGTAGACTGAACCGGGAACCGCTTCGACGAGCGTCCGCGCAGTGAGCCGCCTTTCAATCAAGCGGTGGCGGCCCATCGCAATTCCGTGCCCAGAAGCAGCAGCTTCAAGCACAATGTTGTAATCGTGCAGCATAATTCTCGGAACCCCTGACAGATCACATCCAAAGCGGACGCTCCATGCCTCCCATTCGAAGTGACGTTGTGCGTAGGACAGAAGCAGCGGTCCCTTCCTGATGGTCGAAGCATCTAGAAACGGCCCGTGCGCCGCGAGAAAAGCCGGACTGCAGACCGGTGACAAGCGCTCCGCCATGAGCAGCGATGCGGTGACGTTCTTCCAGTCGCCCTCACCGTAACGGATTGCGACATCCGGCCCCCCCTCGCCTACGTTTGCCAGCTCGATCGACGGCAGTAGTTGAAGATTAATCTCTGGATACATGGCGCTGAAGTCCGCTAGCCGCGGAGCCAGCCAGTGCGTCGCAAATGACGACAGCAGACTGACCCGCAGAAGCGCGCGCGACTCTCGCTTATTGCGCATCTCGCGCGTTCCCTCGGCGATCCATTCGAGCGCCCGACGTATCTTCGAGTAGTAGATGCTGCCATCGGGCGTCAATTCGATAGAGCGTGTCCGGCGCACGAAAAGCGACGCGCCCAGGTGGTGCTCCAGCTTGTGGATCTGGTGGCTTACGGCGCTTTGCGAGACAGCAAGTTCGCTAGCGGCGCGAACAAAGCTTAAATGCCGCGCCACCGACTCGAAAACGCGCAAAGTGAGTAGAGGTGGTAGATCATGCGAGAGAGGTTCGTTGGAGTGATGCATGTGAAGTAGAACGATGAAGGCGTCCGTCAAGAGCTGGGTCATGACCGAGCCGATATCATCCTGCATTGCGTCAGACAAGAGAACCGCCGCCAACACGCGGAACGTGAGTGGCCCGGCTCGACGAACGCCCGCGCAGTACAATCACAACCTGTTCACGCCCGGATCGCCACAGAGCAAGGAAGCATCGCGCACGCGCCGATTGCCCCGTGCGCGACGCCCCAACTTCGATCAACACATACATCGCACCCATCCAAATGGCCCAATACGTCTTCACCATGAACCGCGTCGGCAAGATCGTGCCGCCGAAGCGTCAGATTCTGAAAGACATCTCCCTCTCGTTCTTTCCCGGCGCGAAGATCGGTCTGCTCGGGCTGAACGGTTCGGGCAAGTCCACGCTCATCCGGATCATGGCGGGCGTCGATAAGGACATCGAAGGCGAAGCGCAGCCGATGCCCAATCTCAACATCGGCTATCTGCCGCAGGAGCCGCAGCTCGATCCGCAGCAAACGGTGCGTCAGGCCGTGGAAGAAGGTCTCGGCGATGTGTTCCAGGCACAAAAGAAGCTCGACGAAATCTACGCCGCGTACGCCGAGCCCGACGCCGACTTCGACAAGCTCGCCGCCGAGCAGGCGAAGTACGAAGCCATTCTCGCGACGAGCGACGGCGGCAGTCCCGAGCAGCAGCTCGAAGTCGCCGCCGACGCGCTGCGCCTGCCCGCGTGGGACGCGAAGATCGAACATCTGTCGGGCGGCGAAAAGCGCCGCGTCGCGCTGTGCAAGCTCCTGCTGCAAAAGCCCGACATGCTGCTGCTCGACGAGCCGACCAACCACCTCGACGCGGAATCGGTCGAATGGCTCGAACAGTTCCTCACGCGCTATCCCGGCACCGTCGTCGCCGTCACGCACGATCGCTACTTCCTCGACAACGCCGCCGAATGGATTCTCGAACTCGACCGCGGCCACGGCATTCCGTGGAAAGGCAACTATTCGAGCTGGCTCGATCAGAAGGAAGAGCGCCTCAAGCAGGAAGAAGCGAGCGAATCCGCGCGCCAGAAGGCCATCAAGAAGGAACTGGAGTGGGTGCGCCAGAACCCGAAGGGACGCCAGGCGAAGTCGAAGGCGCGTATCGCGCGGTTCGAGGAACTCAATAGCCAGGAATACCAGAAGCGCAACGAGACGCAGGAAATCTTCATTCCGGTCGGCGACCGGCTCGGCAACGAGGTCATCGAGTTCAAGAACGTGAGCAAGGCGTACGGCGATCGTCTGCTCATCGACAACCTGAGCATGAAGATTCCGGCGGGCGCGATCGTCGGCATCATCGGGCCGAACGGCGCGGGTAAATCGACGCTGTTCCGCATGTTGACCGGCCGCGAGCAGCCGGATTCGGGCGAAATCATCATGGGGCCGACCGTCAAGCTGGCCTATGTCGATCAGAGCCGCGACGCGCTCGCCGCCGACAAGACCGTCTTCGAGGAAATCTCCGGCGGCGCGGATGTGCTGACGGTCGGCAAGTACGAAACGCCGTCGCGTGCGTATATCGGCCGGTTCAACTTCAAAGGCAGCGATCAGCAGAAGCTGGTCGGCAACTTGTCGGGCGGCGAGCGCGGGCGGCTGCATCTCGCCAAGACGCTGATCGCGGGCGGCAACGTGCTGCTGCTGGACGAGCCGTCGAACGACCTCGACGTCGAAACGCTGCGCGCGCTCGAAGACGCGCTGCTCGAATTCGCCGGCTCGGTCATGGTCATCTCGCACGACCGCTGGTTCCTGGACCGCATCGCGACGCACATTCTCGCGTTCGAAGGCGAATCGCACGTCGAATTCTTCGACGGCAACTATCAGGAATACGAGGCCGACAAGCGCAAGCGTCTGGGCGAGGAAGCCGCGAAGCCGAAGCGTCTGCGGTACAAGCCGATCACGCGCTAATCATGCGATAAGCGGCAAAGCGCGCCTAATGCGGGCGCGCGCACCGACATCGGCTCCGAAAATGGCGACCGTCTAGCGACCGTCGCCATTTCTGTTTTTGGCGGCACGATAACGCCCAAAAATGGAGACGCATCAGATGGCGGGACGGCGCGCGCAGCGGGGAGCGCGGTGGGCAATGGGAATCGTCGCGGCGCTCGTCGTCGTGGCGGTCGGCGGCTGGTTCTTCGTCGCGCATCAAATGAAGGAGCGCATTCGCGAGACGCTCGGGCCGAACGGTTCCGTCGATGAGATCGATGTCGGCTTCGGACACATCACGCTCTCGCGCGTGCGGCTGCGCGGCCCGCATGACTGGCCGACAAGCGACGCGTTACGCGCCGAGCGCATCGTGCTCGACGTGGACATGCGCGCGGCACTGTCGAACCGCGTTCATTTGCGCGATGTCAGCGTCGACAACTATTACCTTTCGATCGCCCGTTCCGCCGATGGCCGCGTGCGCGTGCTGCCGGGCCTCAAGGAAACGGCGCGCGAAGCCGACGCGAAGCCCGGCGACAAAGCCGCCCAACACGCGGAGGAAGAGAAGCTGATCGACCGCGTGTCGTTCGAGCGCGGCGCGATGGAGTTCTTCGATGCCTCCGTTCGGCAGCCGCCGTATCGCGTGCTGATCAGCGACGCGCGCGCGACCATCGACCATTTGCATCTGCCCGCGCTGACCGACCGCACCGCGCTGTCGATGAACGGCTCGATCAAAGGTCCGTCGCACACCGGCGCCATTTCGTGGGGCGGCTGGATGGTCATCGCGAACAAGGATTCGCAAACGCACGCAATGCTGCGCAGCGTCGATATTTCGACGCTCGATCCGTACCTGCTGAAGAAAGCCGGCGCGAAGGCCGCGGTGACGGGCGGGACCATCGACATGACCATCGACGCGAACGTCCGCGATTACCGCATCCACGCGCCGGGAACGCTCACGCTGAATCACTTGCAGATCAGCGACGGCGACAGTCCGCTCGACACTTTTCTCTCCATTCCGACGAAAGCAGCGATCGCCGCGCTGAAGGACCGCAAGCAGGAAATCAAGCTGGATTTCGTGCTCGAAGGCGATTTGCGCGATCCGAAGTTCTCGCTCTCAGAGAGTCTGTCGAAGAAGCTCGCGGCCGGCTTCGCGAAGGCGCTCGGCGTGAGCGCCGAAGGCGTGGCGAAGGGCGCGGGCGAAACGGTGAAGGGAATCGGCAACGCGCTGAAGAACCTGCTGGGGCAGTAGCGCGCCGCCGTTTGCTTCGCTCGGAGCGGGATTGGGTTAGACGGGAACGCCCAGCGCGCGCAGCTTCGCTTCCGTTTCCTGCGCGCCGGTGTGATGCACGCCGTGCCAGCCGAGATCCGTCGCGGCTTGCGCGTTGGCCGCGTTGTCGTCGATGAAAACGAGCTCATGCGGCTGGATGGCCGGCAGATGCTTTTCGATTTCCGCGCGCATCAACGCGAAAATCTGCGGATCGGGCTTCACCAGCCCCACGCGCCCCGACACCACGATTTCCTTGAAGCGCCGCAGCACGTCGAAGCGTTCCCACGCGTACGGGAACGTCTCCGCCGACCAGTTCGTCAGCCCGAAAAGCGGCACGCCTGCGGCATCGAGCCGGTCGACGAGCGCCACGCCTTCTTCCAGCACGCCCGCCACCATTTCGTGCCAGCGCGCATAGAACGCGCGGATCAGCGGCTCGTGCTCCGGGTACTGCGCGACGAGTTCGGCCGTGCCCTCTTCCATGCTTTGCCCGCCGTCCTGCTGCACGACCCATTCCATCTTGCAGACGTTGTCCAGAAACCAGCGGCGCTCGGCTTCGTCGGGGATCAACTGCTTGTACAGATATTCCCGATTCCAGTCGATCAGCACGCCGCCGAAATCGAACACGACTGCTTTGATGGTCATGCGAACTCCTTTTGCAGGATCTCGGCGGAAGGCAGAACGCTGACGCCGTTGCCGGACATCGACGAATGTGTCCAGACGAAGTTCTGATGCTCGACGATCTTCGCGGCGTCGAGATGCGGCTTGTCCGCGGTCGTATGCAGATCCGCCGCGACAACCGTGCGAAAACCGAGCAATTCGGCGCGGCGCGCGGTGGCGTTCACGCAGAACTCCGTCGCGTAACCGCACAGCACGACGCTTTCGATGCCGCGCTCGCGAAGACGCTGTTCGAGCGGCGTGCCCTGAAACGAATCGCCGACCGTTTTGTAGATTGACGCGTCACCCGCTTCGCGCGCGAGCGACAAAGGCAACTGCCACGCGTCGCTCTCACGCGCGAGCGGGCCGTTTGCGTCGCTCTCGTGCTGCACGATGAAGACCGGCGCCTCCGACCGGCGCGCCGTCGCCGTCAGCCGGTTGATGCCATCGATCACCTCGGCTGCGCGATGCGCAGGCTTCGCGCCGCCGAAAAACATGTTCTGCACGTCGATCACGATCACCGCGGTTTCTTTGCCCATATCAAATGGCCTCGGTCCGTTTGAGGAGCCACGCCTTCGCCGCGCCCTCCACATGCGGCGACACGCGCCGCCGCACCGTCTCGTGATACGCGTTGAGCCACGCGCGTTCGTCTTCGCGCATGAGCGACATGTCGATGCAGCGCGTGTCGATCGGGCATAGCGTCAGTGTTTCGAACGAGAGGAAATCGCCGAATTCGGTTTTGCCCGCGCTCTGGTTCAGCACGAGGTTTTCGATGCGGATGCCCCACTTGCCCGGCCGATAGATGCCCGGCTCGATCGACGTGATCATGCCCTCTTCCATGGCCGTCCACGGCTCGGCGGGCGCGTAGTGCGAGATGACTTGCGGTCCTTCGTGCACGTTCAGGAAGTAGCCGACGCCGTGGCCCGTGCCGTGGCCGTAGTCCGCGCCCGCTTCCCAGATCGGCGCGCGGGCGATCGAATCCAGCATCGGCGAGCGAATGCCGCGCGGAAAGCGCGCGCGCGAAAGCGCAATCGTGCCTTTGAGTACCGTCGTGAAATCGCGCTTGTGCTCGGGCGTGATCTCGCCCACGGGCACCACGCGCGTGATGTCCGTCGTGCCGCTTACATACTGACCGCCGGAATCGATCAACAGCAGTCCGTTGCCTTGGATCACGGAATGCGACGCCTCCGTCGCGCGATAATGCGGCATCGCGCCATTCGCGTTGAAACCCGCGATCGTGCCGAAGCTCAACGTGACGAAGCCCGGCCGCCGTGCGCGCGCCGCCGTGAGCTTCTCGTCGATGGTCAACTCCGTGATGCGCTCGCGGCCCAGCGCGTCTTCGAACCACGCGAAGAATTCGGCGAGCGCCGCGCCGTCCTGCTCCATCGTCGCGCGAATATGCTCGGCCTCCGCCGCCGTCTTGCGCGATTTCGCAAACGTCGACGGATTCACCGCTTCGACGATATTCACCGCCGACGGCACCTTCTCCAGCAGGCCGTGCGTGATGCGGCGCGGATCGATGAGCAGCGTCGAGCCGGCCGGCAACGAGGCGAGCGCCTGCATTGCGTCCGCGTACGGAGCGACGCGCACGTTGTCGCGGACGAGCGCCGCCTTCAGCGCGTCGGGCACCTTGCCTTCGGCGACGAAAAGCGTGGCGTCGTCCAGACCGACCAGCGCATGCGCGACGAACACCGGGTTGTAGCTGACATCCGCGCCGCGCAGATTGAAGAGCCACGCCAGATCGTCGAGCGTCGAAATGAAATGCCACTGCGCGCCCTTGCCGCGCATGGCTTCGCGGATATGCGCGAGCTTTTCGGCGCGGCCGACGCTCGCGTGCGGCGCGGCGTGTTCGTACACCGGCGCATCCGGCAGGCCGGGCCGCTCGGGCCAGACGGATTCGAGCACGTCCACGTCCGTCCGAAGCGTGATGCCGCGCGCCGTCAGCGCATCGGCCAGCGTGCGCGCCGCCGCGACGCCGAGCACCGCGCCATCCACCGCGACGACCCCGCCCGACGGCACGTTCTCCGCGAGCCATTCGACGTGCGGCGCGGTCTGCTGCCCGCCCATCATCTTCATGAGCAAGATGCCGGTGCCGGCGAGTTGCGCTTCCGCCTGCGTCCAATAGCGGCTATCGACCCAGACGCCCGCGAAGTCTTTCGTCACGACGAGCGTGCCGACCGAGCCGGTGAAACCCGACAGCCATTGGCGGCCCTGCCAGCGCTCGGGCAGATATTCGGAAAGGTGAGGATCGGCGGACGGAATGAGAACGGCGTCGATGCGCTCCGCTGCCATTCGGCTGCGAAGCGTTTCGACGCGCGCGGCGAATGTCGAAGGATCGGGAACAGCGGAATGTGCGATGCGGTCGTTCATGAATCACCTGCCGAAAGTGGCGAATTAAGATGCGAAAGCTTTAGCGGCGCGCGGCCAGTCCGACGGTCGCCGTCACGGCGATGAGCGCGAAGAGCGTGCACGCGAACCATTCGAGCGTCTCGCCATCGTGATAAATATCGATGACATTGCCGAACATGCGCGCAACCACGGTGGCAATGATGCCCGCGACGATTGCGGCCCACACGCGACCTGCCGCGCCCCGACCGACGCGCCCCGCCCGCCGCAGCGGATGCAGCCACCAGCCTGCCACGCCGATAACCGCGCCGAGAAAAACCAAGCCGATCCAGCTCATCGGGACGCTGCTCCACTGCTCTAAAGATGGAAAACGGCGCGCGGCGCCGGACGTAAGCGAACGAGTTTAGGGGGCCGGGTTGGCGAAGGCAAGCGCCCTCGGACGGCCGCATATCCATTCAATTTCGCGATTTGTTTCTGCGAATATGCCTAAAAATGAAACGACGCGCGAGTGCTAAACTCCGAAATACATTCAGGGCGATCAACTCAGCGACTTTGCATCGATCAATACGCCCGGCATTTCTTTCAACCAGTCCGGCCGTGCGAATTGCAAGGCCGATTGGTCATCAACGGTTAGAAGCATCATGAGTGAAAACAAGCCGATATCTCTCGGTGGTCTCGAAATAATTATGACTTACCGCGGCGCGACGCAGGAGCGGCGGGAGAACCTGCGCGGCGTGCTGCGCCATCTCGACCTGACTTACCGCGATTACGTGCTCTATCTGATCGAAGCGGACGCGACGCCAACCTTTCACTGGTCGGGTTTCGGCGACGAGAAAATCCGCCATATCTTCATTCACGACGACGGACCTTTTCCGAAAGCAAAACTGTGTAATCTCGGCGCGCGTTTATGCACCGGCAATATCATCTGTTTCCACGACGCCGATATGATCGCCAATCCGGAATACCTGCCGCTCAGCCTCAATTCATTGAAAGACGGAAACGCGAGCGATGCGTTATGTCCATTTCTTCGCGTCATTAATATCACCGGCGATTATCGAAGCGACTTTATTCGGTCCGCGAATTACGCGGCACTGGAAAAATATTTGGAATCGGATTTGCCCGACGGAATGGAAGTGCTCTACGAAAATACGCCGGGCGCCATCGTGCTGATGAAGCGGTCCGAATACATGCGCGTCGGCGGTTACGATCCGCGCTTCACCGGTTGGGGCGGCGAGGACGACGACCTGCTCACGCGTGCGACGCGCCTCGGCGTGCGCTGGCATTCCATTCCCGAATCGCGGGCCGCGTTGTTCCATCTGCATCACGACGCCACGTCGCGCCAGGACGCGATCGCTGCCGCCCAGCGCAATCGCCAAGCCGCCGCAGAGACGCACGCCATGCCGCTTCCCGAACTAGAAGCGCGCGCCGCCGAACTCGCGCAATACTTCGAGTAAGCGTCCACTGCGGTCGATTGTCGCGCCGGATAACGCCGACATTTTCCGCGAGCCTCGCGCTGCCGTCCGCGGTCCGTCCCCGAATGCCGCCTATAAATGAACGAATTCCTAAAACGCTATAATATTGGGCTATCTGAAAGGCCAACGGCTTAGGGCCAACGCATAACTACATGCAGCTCCTCACGATCGGAATCAACCACCACACTGCGCCTGTCGCCTTGCGCGAACGCGTGGCGTTTCCGCTCGAACAGCTCAAGCCCGCCCTTTCCGCGCTGAAGGACGTCTGGCTCGGCCCGCTCGCGAAGGCGTCGCCCGAAGCGGCCATTCTGTCCACCTGCAACCGCACCGAACTCTACTGCGCGACGGACGACACCGCCGCGCGCGACGCCGCCATCCAGTGGCTGTCGAAGTATCACAATCTGCCGGTCTCCGAGCTCGCGCCGCACGTCTACGCGCTGCCGCAATCGGAAGCCGTGCGCCACGCCTTTCGCGTCGCGTCCGGGCTGGATTCGATGGTGCTCGGCGAAACGCAGATCGTCGGCCAGATGAAGGACGCCGTGCGCACCGCGTCGGAAGCGGGCGCGCTCGGCACGTATCTGAACCAGCTTTTCCAGCGGACGTTCGCGGTCGCGAAGGAAGTGCGCTCGACGACCGAAATCGGCGCGCAGTCCGTGTCGATGGCCGCTGCCGCCGTGCGTCTCGCCGAGCGCATCTTCGAAGACATCTCGAGCCAGCGCGTGCTGTTCATCGGCGCGGGCGAGATGATCGAGCTTTGCGCGACACACTTCGCCGCGCAGAATCCGCGCGAACTGGTCGTCGCGAACCGCACCGCCGAACGCGGCGAAAAGCTCGCGGAGCGTTTCAACGGCCGCGCGATTCCGCTCTCGGAACTGCCCACGCGCATGCACGAGTTCGACATCATCGTGTCGTGCACGGCGTCCACGCTGCCTATCATCGGTCTCGGCGCGGTCGAGCGCGCGGTGCGCGCGCGGCGGCATCGGCCCATTTTTATGGTCGATCTCGCCGTGCCGCGCGATATCGAGCCGGAAGTCGGCAATCTGCAGGACGTCTTCCTCTATACCGTCGATGACCTCGGCGCCATCGTCCGCGAAGGCAATGCGTCGCGGCAAGCGGCGGTCGCGCAGGCCGAAGCGATCATCGAAACGCGTGTCGCCAATTTCATGCAGTGGCTGGATGCGCGCAGCATCGTGCCGGTCATCCGCCACATGCACACGCAGGCCGACGCGCTGCGCCGCGCCGAAGTCGAACGCGCCCGCAAGATGCTCGCGCGTGGCGACGATCCCGCCGCCGTGCTCGAAGCGCTGTCGCAAGCCCTCACGAACAAGCTCATTCACGGCCCCACGCACGCGCTCAACCGCGCGAGCCGCGAAGAGCGCGACCAGCTCATCGACCTGATGAGCGGCTTCTACCGACACGGCGGCGCCGGCAGCGATTCGTCGGGCCGTTAGCGGCCGTCTCTTTGCTATTCTCAAATGCTCCGCGTCTTAGGCGCGGCGGCTTCTCCGATTGCAGTTTTTCCTGACGCCCGAGCGCGTCATTCCCGCCCGATGAAAACCAGCATGCAAAGCAAGCTCGACCAGCTTGCAAAACGGCAGGTCGATCTCAACGAACTGCTGAGCCGTGAAGACGTGACGTCCGACATGGACCAGTACCGCAAGCTCACGCGTGAGCACGCGGAAATCAGCCCGATCGTCGAGCAGTACGCGCTCTGGCGTCAGGCGCTCACCGACGAAGCCACCGCGCAGGATCTGCTCGCCGACCCTTCGATGCGCGATTTCGCCGAAGAGGAAATCGGCGAGGCTCGCGAGCGCATGGCGAAAATCGAAAGCGATCTGCAGACGATGCTGCTGCCGAAGGATCCGAACGACGAACGCAATATCTTCATCGAAATCCGCGCGGGCACGGGCGGCGACGAATCGGCGCTTTTCGCCGGCGACCTGCTGCGCATGTATCTGCGCTACGCGGAGCGCAACCGCTGGACCGCCGAGACGATGTCGGAAAGCGTTTCCGATCTCGGCGGCTACAAGGAAGTGATCGTGCGGATCGCGGGACAAGGCGCGTATTCGCGGCTCAAGTTCGAATCGGGCGGGCATCGCGTGCAGCGCGTTCCGGCGACCGAAACGCAGGGGCGCATTCACACGTCCGCCTGCACGGTCGCGGTCATGCCCGAAGCCGATGAAATCAGCGAAGTCGTCATCAATCCTGCGGATTTGCGTATCGACACCTTCCGCGCGTCGGGCGCGGGCGGGCAGCACATCAACAAGACGGATTCGGCCGTGCGCGTCACGCACTTGCCGACGGGCATCGTCGTCGAATGTCAGGACGACCGCTCGCAGCACAAGAACAAGGATCGCGCGCTGAAGGTGCTCGCCGCGCGCATCAAGGACAAGCAGTATCACGAGCAGCACGCGAAGGAAGCCGCGACGCGCAAGAGCCTGATCGGTTCGGGCGACCGCTCGGAGCGCATTCGCACGTACAACTTCCCGCAAGGGCGCATGACGGATCACCGCATCAATTTGACGCTCTACAAGCTCGAATACATCATGGACGGCGATCTGGACGAACTGATCGGCGCGCTCGTGTCCGAGCATCAGGCGGAACTGCTCGCGGCGCTCGGGGAAGCGGAGTGACGACCGCGGCGGACTTGCTGCGCGCCTCGCCGCTGCCGGCGCTGGAGACGCGCGTGCTGCTGACGCATGTGCTGGGCTGGCGGCGCACCGAGCTGATTACGCGCGATACGGATACGCTCGATGCTACGGCCGTCGCGCGGTTCGAAGCGCTCGCGGCGCGGCGCGGCGCGGGCGAACCGATCGCACAACTGACCGGCAAGCGCGAGTTCTTCGGACTCGACTTCGACGTGACGCCCGACGTGCTCATTCCGCGCCCGGAAACCGAATTGCTCGTCGAAACGGCGCTCGATGCCATCGCCGGGACGCCGAATGCCCGCGTGCTCGATCTCGGCACCGGAACCGGCGCCATCGCCATCGCGATCGCCCACGCGCGGCCCGATGCGCGCGTCTTTGCCGTGGATCGGTCGCCCGCCGCGCTCGATGTCGCCCGGCGCAACGCCGATCGGCTGCTGGATTCGGCACGCGCGGGCGGCGCGATCACGTTCATCGAAAGCGACTGGACTGCGAGCGTCGATGCATCGGTGCGCTTCGACGCGATCGTCAGTAATCCGCCGTATATCGCATGTGACGACCCGCATCTCGCGCAAGGCGACCTGCGCTTCGAGCCGCGCGGCGCGCTCACCGACGAGGCCGACGGACTTTCGGCGATCCGCGTCATCGTCGAGACAGCGCCTTTGCTGCTCGCGCCCACCGGCGCCCTGTGGATCGAGCACGGCTACGATCAGGCCGAAGCCGTGCGCCAGTTATTGTCCGAACGCGGCTTCACCGCCGTGCGTTCGTTGCGCGATCTCGCGGACATCGAACGAATTAGCGGCGGTCTCGCGCCGGCCTGAGTGAAAGCCCGGCCAGGCGAAATCCGCTATCATTTCAAGACTCATCAGCTTCTTCCGAAACATCCGACATTCACGCGCAGGAACGCCATGGAAACGCAAGAACGCATCAAGCAGATCGTCGATCAACATCCGGTGGTCCTTTTCATGAAAGGCACCGCGCAATTCCCGATGTGCGGCTTCTCGGGCCGCGCCATTCAGGTGCTGAAGGCGTGCGGCGTCGACCAGATCATGACGGTGAACGTCCTCGAAGACGACGCCATCCGCCAGGGCATCAAGGAATTTTCCAACTGGCCGACCATTCCGCAGCTTTACGTGAAGGGCGAGTTCATCGGCGGCTCGGACATCATGATGGAGATGTATCAGTCGGGCGAATTGCAGCAGCTTTTCGCCGCCGCTTAAAGCCGTATCGCAAGTGAGTGCGCCCGCTGCCGCCAAGCGACGGCTGATCGTCGCGATTACCGGAGCAACGGGCGCCATCTACGGCGTGCGTCTGCTCGAGACGCTGCGCCGGCTGGGCGGCGTCGAGACGCATTTGCTCGTGTCGAGCGCGGGCTGGCTCAACGTCCAGCACGAACTCGATCTCGACAAAGCCGCCGTCAACGCGCTCGCGGACGTCGTGCATAGCGTGCGCGATGTCGGCGCGAGCATCGCCTCCGGTTCGTTCGCGACGGACGGCATGATCGTCGCGCCCTGCTCGATGCGCACGCTCGCGAGCATCGCGCACGGTCTCTCCGACAATCTCGTCACCCGCGCCGCCGATGTCGTGCTCAAAGAGCGCCGCCGGCTCGTGCTGCTCGTGCGCGAAACGCCGTTCAATCTCGCGCATCTGCGCAACATGACGGCCGTCACCGAGATGGGCGGCATCGTCTTTCCGCCGCTGCCGGCGTTTTATCACAAGCCCGCGAGCATCGACGAAATGGTCGATTACACCGTGGCGCGCGTCATCGACCTGTTCGGGATGGCGCAGCCGAGCGCGGCCGCGTGGTCGGGCATGGGCGGCGCAAGCGACTGATTGCCAACGGCGCGGACATAATCCGTTGCCTCGGCCGCCGTTTATCTTCCTTGCGGTTGGCTATACATTCGTGGCATCACATCTTCCGAGGCTGCTGCCATGAGCCGACTCCCGACTGTCTTCATCTCCCACGGAGCGCCCACGCTGCCGATCGACCCGGCCATGCCTTCCGCCGAGTTCGCCGCGCTCGCCGCCACGCTGCCGAAGCCTCGCGCGATTCTCGTACTGTCCGCGCATTGGGGCACGGCGCAGCCCGTGGCGAGCGTCGCCGCGCGGCCCGACACCATCCACGATTTCTACGGCTTTCCGCCCGCGCTGTACGAGCTGCGCTATCCAGCGCCCGGCGCGCCGGATGTCGCCGAGCGCGCCGCCGCGTTGCTCGGCGCTCACGGCGTGCCGAGCGCAACGACGGTCCACGGACTCGACCACGGCGCGTGGGTGCCGCTGCTGCTGATGTTTCCGGACGCCGACGTGCCGGTCGCGCAACTCTCCATCCAGCCGCGCCTCGACGCCGCGCATCACTTTCGCGTCGGCCGGGCGCTGCGCGATCTGCGTGATGACGGCGTGATGATCGTCGGTTCCGGGCAGATCACGCACAATCTGCGTATGGCCGATTTCGGCGCGCGGCCGGAAGACGCCGATCCGCGCGTGGTCGAGTTCACCGACTGGTTCGAGTCGCGGCTGAAAGCGCGGGACATCGACGCGCTGCTCGACTATCGCGCCCGCGCGCCGCACGCCGCGCTGATGCATCCGACCGACGAGCATCTGCTGCCCGTGTTCGGCGCGCTCGGCGCGGCGGCGGACGATTACGACTTGCGCATCCAGTCGCTCGGCACCTTCCAGCGCGCGCTGGCGATGACCAACTACGTTTTCGCGGACGCTTGATCCGGCCTAGAAACGACAAAGCCCGCCTGTTCAGGCGGGCTTCGTTTCAATGCGGCGGGTGACGCTTTAGGCGCCGATTTCGTGCAGGATGTCGTCGCGGCTTTCGCGCTCGTCCAGGTAGTCCGAGCGATAACCGGTGTGCACGCCCCAGTAGTAATACAGCAGCGACATGACGGCGACCACGGCCATATCCCAGCCATACGGCAACAGGCCGCTGCCGCCGAACTGCTTGCTGCCGATGAGCGACATCACGGCCATCGACGGCAGATAGCCGATCAGCCACCACGCCGCCTTCAGATCGCGGCCCCAGCCGGCAAAGCCCGTCTTGCCCTGAAAGTAGAAATACACCGGCAAGGCAACGACCATCAGCAGAATGATGTGGCCCGTCAGCGGCCACTTCGCCCAATACAGCACGAGCGACGCGCAGACGAACGCGAACGGCGCGATCACGCCCATCATCGGCAGCTTGAGCGGGCGTTCGAGATCCGGCGCGGAACGGCGCAGCGCCATCAGGCTGATCGGACCGGTGAGATATGAAATGACCGTCGCCACCGAGATGACCGCCGCGAGCGTGCCCCAGCCGCGGAAGAAAAACATGAAGATGAACGCGACGATCAGGTTGAACCACATGGCCGGACGCGGCACGCCGTAGAACGGATGCACGTTGCCGAACATCTTCGGCATCGTGTTGTTGCGCTCCATCGCGTAGATCATGCGCGTGGTCGTCGCCATGTACGTGGTGCCGGTGCCGCTCGGGCTCACGAATGCGTCGATGTACAGCAACACGGCGAGCCAGTTCAGGTTCAGCGCAATCGCCAGTTCCGCGAACGGCGACGCGAAGTGGAAGTGCTTCCAGCCCTGCATCACGTCGCTCGGGTTCACCGCGCCGATGTACGCGATCTGAAGCAGCACGTAGATCACGAGCGCGATCAGAATGGACCCGACCACGGCGAACGGCACGCTGCGCGCGGGATTGCGCGCTTCGCCGGCCAGATTCACCGGGCTCTGGAAACCGTTGAAGCTGAACACGATGCCGCTTGTCGCAACCGCCGTCAGCACGGCAGGCCAGCCGTAGGGCGCAAAGCTCGACGTGGTGCCGAAGTTCTCCGAGTGAAAGCCGGCGAAGATGAGGCCCGCGATGGTCGCGCCGGGAATCAGGAACTTGAAGATGGTGATGGCCGTGTTCGCCCGCGCGAACACCTTCACGCCCCAGTAATTCAGCATGAAGTAGATGATGACGAGCAGCGCGGACAGCGCGAGCCCGCTCGTGGTGAGCGTCTCGTTGACGAAGAGCGCGTGCGCCCAGTCGTACGGCCACGTGCTCATGTACTGAATGGACGCTTCGGCCTCGATGGGAATCACCGAAACGATGGCGATCCAGTTGGCCCACGCCGCGATGAACCCGACGAGCGCGCCATGCGAGTAGCGCGCGTAGCGCACCATGCCGCCCGATTCCGGGAACATGGCGCCCAGTTCGGCGTACGTCAGCGCGATGGCCAGAATGACGACCGCGCCGATCACCCACGCGCAGATGGCGGCCGGCCCGGCGATCTGCGACGCTTTCCACGCCCCGAACAGCCAGCCCGAACCGATGATGGATCCCAGGCCGGTCAGCATCAACGCCAACGGCCCGATATTTCTTTGTATCGAACTCTTCACGATCTTCTCCAATGTCTCGCGTCGCACGCGAGGTCGAACACGGCTAAGCGGCCGCATTCGCCGGGGTGCCGGAATGAAATGCCGGCGACACGGCGACGCTGGTGCAACCCCTCTTGACGAGGCGCGTAGTTTAACGGTTGCACCTTTCGATTGCAGCCGGGTGGCGCAGAATTCAGCATTTCTGCGCGGCGTGGCGGGTTGCTGGCAGTGGAGAAACTCGCGGGCGAACGCGCCCGGATCGTGTCTCAAAAAAATCCCTTCAGACTGGTCGGATATTATTTGACCGCGAAATGGTTTCGCCGTATAAACCTTCTTGCAGGATTTCAAGTGGCGAGTGAAGTGGTTCTTTCGTAGTTCGCCATCACGGTACTCCGGTTGGTCCCATTGCCCCTTCCTTGATTTTCATGCACCCCTGGCTTCGGCCTTAATCATCAAATTTTTTGGAATAAGTAATATGGAAACCGGTACCGTCAAGTGGTTCAATGACGCAAAGGGCTTTGGCTTCATCACCCCGGATGGCGGCGGCGAAGATCTGTTCGCGCACTTCTCGGAAATCCGCATCGAAGGCTTCAAGACGCTTCAGGAAAACCAGAAGGTCAGCTACGAAGTCAAGACCGGCCCGAAGGGCAAGCAAGCTGCAAACATCAAGCCGGTCTAAGACCCGCTCGATCGAAAAAAACCCCGCATTCGCGGGGTTTTTGCTTTGGGCCGTGCAAAACATCAGGCGAAATGTAACGGTTGAGCGTCAGCCGAACACGCGCTGCGCGTAAATGCCCAGACCGGTCGCCACGCTCGCCAGCCGATCGCCGAACACCGGCTGCGCGGCCGGGAACGCCGCCGCGAGCGCGTCCGAGAGAAAGCGCAAGCCGGTCGTGCCCCCGGTGAAATAGACCGCGCCGACATCCGCGGCGGCGACGCCCGCGCGCTTCACCGTCTCCAGCGCCGCTTCCACGATGCGCCGCGTTTCGTCTTTTCCCGCCTCGATCAACTGCTGCTCGTCGAACGGCACGCGCAGCGCCTCCTCGATTTCCTCCATGTCGATCTCGGTCGCGCCGCCCGCCGACACGTCGATCTTCGCTTCTTCGGCGTGCGCGGTGAGCGCGTGCCCCAGCCGGCGATCGACCACGCGCATCAGCCGGTCGTGATGACGCGGATCGACGTACAGATGGCGCATCAGCTGCAATTCGCCGACGCGCTTCGGCGTGTAGACGGTGTTGATGAGATGCCACGTCGCGAGGTCGAAGTAGACGCGGTTCGGCACTTCGCGGCCCTGCGGATCGAGCGCCTGATAGCCGAGCTGCCGGAGAATCGTCGCGAGTTCGACGCGACGGTCGAAATCCGTGCCGGCCACGTGAACGCCGTGATGCGCGAGCACATCGCTCTTGCGATCCAGATGACGCGCCCGCTCCGGCCCCACGCGCACCAGCGAAAAGTCCGACGTGCCGCCGCCGATGTCCGCGACGAGCACGAGTCCTTCTTGCGTGAGACGCGCCTCATAGTCGAAGGCCGCGGCAATCGGTTCGAACTGAAAGTGGATCTCGCGGAAACCGACCGCGTGCGCGCACGCTTCGAGTTGCTGCTGCGCCATGCGGTCGGCGCGCGGGTCGTCGTCGACGAAAAATACCGGCCGGCCCAGCACGGCGCGGGTCAGCGGCTCGGGCGCCACCGCCTGCGCCTTCTGCTTGAGGTGCTGGAGGAACAGCGTGATGACGTCGGTGTATTTGATCGCCGAGCCGTCGCCGAGATCGGTGACGTTGTCCCCGAGCGGCGAGCCGAGGATGCTCTTCATCGAGCGCATCAGACGGCCGTCGAAGCCGTCGATGTACGCCTCCAGCGCCGCTCGGCCGTACGACTGCTCGTTTTCGTCGGTGTTGAAGAAGACGGCGGTCGGCAGCGTGGTCGCGTCGCCCTCGACGGGCGCGAGCCGCATGCGCAGGCCATCGGGCAGGGCGACGGCAGAGTTCGACGTGCCAAAATCGATCGCGCAATAGGTCATGGGATTCGCGGCGGCGTTACGAGGCAACGCCGCGTATCAAAAAAACTTGGACGGGGTTTGTACCACGGCGACGCGAGGATCATCAATCTCTCGTGGGCTAAATTTAGCCTGCTCGGTTAGCCCGAGAAAAGCGGAATGGAGCTTGCTCCGGCCTTTTCGTCGCTCAACCGCCGACGGCCGGACGTCATGAACGAAACCACCGCACCCGAAGACACCCGTTCGACAGCCGGCTCAGGCGAGCGATCCGGCATCATCGAAACCGATTTGCCCGGTCGGCTCGACCGTCTGCCGTGGGGACGCTTTCATACGCTCATCGTCTTCGCGCTCGGCATTACGTGGCTGCTGGATGGGCTCGAAGTGACGCTCGCCGGCGCGGTCGCGAGCGCGCTAAAAACCAGTCCGGTGTTGCGCTTCTCGAACGCGGACGTCGGCTTCGGCGGCAGCGCGTATATCGCAGGCGCCGTGGTGGGCGCGCTCGGATTCGGCTGGCTCACGGACCGGCTCGGACGGCGCAAGCTGTTCTTCATCACGCTGTTTCTCTACGTGGCCGCCACCGCCGCGACCGCGTTTTCGTGGAATCTCGCTTCGTTCGTGCTCTTTCGTTTCCTGACGGGCGCGGGCATCGGCGGGGAATACACGGCCATCAATTCGACGATTCAGGAGTTCACGCCCGCCCGGCTGCGCGGCTGGACCGACCTTGCGATCAACGGCACGTTCTGGGTCGGCGCGGGCATCGGCGCGGCGGGGTCGCTGGTGCTGCTCGATCCGGGCGTGCTGCCGCCCGATTGGGGCTGGCGCGGGTGCTTTCTGATCGGCGCGGCGCTCGGGCTCACGATTCTGTTCATGCGGATGTGGGTGCCGGAGAGCCCGCGCTGGCTCATCACGCACAACCGCGAAGACGAAGCGCGGCAGGTGGTCGAGGACATCGAAGCGCATTTCCGCGAGCACGGCGTGACCGTGCCCGACACGCCCGTCAAGCCGCTGCGGCTGCACGCCCGCGAACACACGCCGCTGCGCGAAGTCGCCGATACGCTTTTCAAGGTGCATCGGCGGCGCTCGCTCGTCGGGCTGATGCTGATGACCGCGCAGGCGTTTTTCTACAACGCGATCTTTTTCACCTACGCGCTGGTGCTGACGGACTTCTATCACGTACCGGGCGATCACATCGGCTGGTACGTGCTGCCGTTCGCCGCCGGCAATTTTCTGGGGCCCGTGCTGCTCGGCAAGCTGTTCGACGTGCTCGGCCGCCGCCGGATGATCGCGTTCACGTACGCGACCTCGGGCGTGCTGCTGACGATCAGCGGGTGGATGTTCACGCAAGGCATGCTCACCGTCACCACGCAGACCGTCGCGTGGATGATCATTTTCTTCTTCGCGTCGGCGGCGGCGAGTTCGGCGTATCTGACGGTGAGCGAGACGTTCCCGCTCGAAATCCGCGCGCTCGCGATCGCCGTGTTTTATGCGTTCGGGACCGCGCTCGGCGGAATCATCGGACCGGCGCTTTTCGGGCATTTGATCGACACGCACGAGCGCAGCGCGGTGTTCATCGGCTATCTGATCGGCTCGGCGCTGATGGTCGCGGCGGCGGTGGTCGCGGGCATCTGGGGCGTCGCGGCGGAACGGAAGTCGCTCGAGGACGTGGCTCGGCCGCTGTCGGCTGCGAATGATCATTGAGTTTTCGCTGCAGTCGGACGCTTGTTTGGTGCGCTTGCGGAAGCTGTCTCGCGCAGCGTTTCGTCCAGGAGACTCGCATCGCCGTGATGCCCGACGATCACTGACTCCGCATTCTCGGCCGGACGCCTTGCCACACGCGCCGCAGAGTCGGCGGGCGCGCGCGGCGGTTTCGCCTTCGCAATAGGATTTCGCCAATCGAACCGGCGTCCCCGCGACGCCCGACGCTCACCGGCGCCCACACCCTCGCTCAACCAAACGCCTTCCCCCACGCGCCCTCGAACGCCGTTTCGCCCAACGGCCGACGCGAGCGCGGCGCGGTTTCCCTCTCTCGCAGGGTCTCGTCCAGCAGACTCGCGTCGCCGTGATGCCCGACCGAAATCATCGCGATCAACTGGACATCGTCAGGCACGGAGAACGCAGCGCGGAAGGCGTCGCGATCGAAGCCGCCCATCTGATGCGCCGCGAGGTCCAGCGCGTGCGCCTGAAGCACGAGCGCCATCGCCGCCGCGCCGGTGTCGTAGGCGGCTGCCTGATTCGGCTCGCCCTTCGGCGTCAGCGTGGACGCCGCCACGCAGATCAGCAACGGCACGTTCGCGTTCCACTTCTGGTTGAACGGCACGAGCGTCTCGAACGCCCGCTGAAACACCGCCTCGTCGCGATGACGATCGAACACGAGGAATCGCCACGGCTGCAAATTACTCGACGACGGCGCCCAGCGGGCCGCTTCCAGCAACCGATGCAACTGCGCGCGGTCGACCGGCTCGTTCGAATACGCGCGCGGGCTCCAGCGGCCGGCCAGCAGATCGTGGATGTCGATGTCGGTCGGAGCGGGCTTTGCACTCATGGCGTGACTCCTTGTCAGTGAGAAAGAGCAAGCATAAACAAGGACGCCGCAGCACGCAGACACCGCTCTCGCGTCAAGTCGCGGCCACGCCGGCAGCACGCCGCGCCCGGTTGATGCGCAGCACCGCCACCGCCGCGACGAGGCAAAGTCCGCCGGAGATCATCGTCGCGACGGTGTAGCTGCCGAGGCTCGAGCGCAGCATGCCGCCGCCGAGCGCCGCGAACGCCGCGCCGAGCTGGTGCCCCGCGACGATCCAGCCGAACACGATCGGCGCGGATTCCTTGCCGTACACGTCGGTGGCGAGACGCACGGTCGGCGGAACGGTGGCAATCCAGTCGAGGCCGTAAAACACCGCGAAGACCGGCAAGCCGAAAAAGTCGATGCCGAACGCATACGGCAAATACATCAGCGACAGCCCGCGCAGCCCGTAGTACCAGAAGAGCAGCACGCGCGCGTTGAAGCGGTCGGAAAGCCAGCCCGAAAGCGTGGTGCCGAAGAGATCGAAGATGCCCATCGCGGCGAGCAGCGTCGCGCCCTGCACCTGCGTCATGCCGTAATCCGCGCACATGGCGATCAGATGCGTGCCAACATAGCCGTTCGTGCTCGCGCCGCAGACGAAGAAGCTGAAAAAGAGCAGCCAGAAATCCCGCGTCCGGCTTGCCGACGACAGCGCGCCGAACGCCACCTTGATCGGATTCTTATGCGCCGCAGCGGCGGCGGGCGGCGTGCCGGCGGCCTCTCCGACGGGCCGCAGCGCGACATCGGCCGGACGCTCGGGGAGCAGCCACGCGACGAGCGGCAGCACCACGGCCGCGGCAGCAGCGACCACGAACACGACCGGCCGCCAGCCGTGGTGTTCGGAAATCGACGCGAGGAACGGCAGGAACACGAGCTGACCGGTGGCCGAACTGGCGGTGAGAATGCCCATCGCGAGGCCGCGATGCGTCGTGAACCAGCGATTCACGACCGTCGCCGAAAGCGTCAGGGCGGCGACGCCCGTCGCACCGCCGACCACCACGCCCCAGACCAGCACCATTTGCCACGGCGCGGTCATCATCGAAGACGCGCCGACGCCCGCCGCGAGCGTCGCCAGCGCGGCGAGCAAGGTCGGACGCACGCCGAAACGCTGCATCGCGGCGGCGGCGAACGGTCCGGTCAAGCCGTACAGCGCCAGATTGATGGAAATCGCGAGTGAAATCGTGCCGCGTGACCAGCCGAGTTGCTTTTCGAGCGGCAGCATCATCACGCTCGGCGTGGCGCGCGTGCCGGCTGCGGCCAGCAGCACCAGAAACACGACGCCCACCGTCACCCATCCGTAGTGCATGCGGCCGTCAAGCCGTTTCGCTACCCAATTCATCGCCGCTCCGCTCGGTTGATTGTTCTTCGTTACTGATCAGTCACATTGGAGTTGCGAGCTTAGTTACTGATCGGTAACATGTCAAGACCAATCCAGTTTTCGAGGATCCGACTTTGACACGATCACCCGCCGCCCCGGCGAAAACCCCTGCCCGCCGTCAGGTTCGTACCGACGGCGCAACCGCGCAGGAGCAACTGCTCGACGCGGCGCAGGCACTTTTTTATCGCGAAGGCATTCGGGCGGTCGGCGTCGATGCCGTCGTGGAGCGGGCCGGCGTCAACAAGATGAGTCTGTATCGGCGGTTCGCGTCGAAGGACGAACTCGTCGTCGCGTATCTGGAGCGCATGGACGACCGCTTCCGGCAACGGCTAGAAGCGAGCTTCGACAAGCATCCGGGCGATCCGGCGAAACAACTGGTGCAGGCGTTCGACGATTTGGTCGAGCGCGCGTCCGCGCCGGACTATCGCGGCTGCCCGTTCGTGAACGTGTCGTGCGAGTTCGGCGACCCAGCGCATCCGGCGCGGCAACTGGTCGAGCGAAACAAACGCTATGTGATGACGCGCTTCATCGAAAAATGTCAGGCAGCCGGCGCGGAACAGCCGGTGGAACTGGCAGAATCGCTGGCGCTGCTTCTGGATGGCGTGTACGCAACCAGTCAGACTTATGGTCCCGGCTCGGGGCCGCTGCGCGCGGCGTCGCGCGTGGCGCGCGCGTTAGTCGATGCAGCATGCGAGAAGCGCAATCACCGGCAAGGAAATCAGGAAAGCTCATGAAGCACCGAAGCACCCGCGAAGATGTCATCGCGGCCACCGAGCACTGGCTCACACGAGCGGTCATCGGCCTCAATTTGTGCCCGTTCGCCAAGAGCGTGCACGTGAAGGGACAGATTCGTTATGTGGTGAGCGAAGCGCGAACCGTGGAAGACGTGGTCGTCGAACTCGCGGACGAATTGCGCCTGTTGCACGAGAGCGATCCGAACGCCATCGACACGACGCTTTTCATCACGCCCGACGCCTTCGCCGACTTCACCGATTACAACGACGCGCTCTTTTTTGCCGAACGTCTGCTCGGCGAACTCAAGCTGGCGGGCGAGTTGCAGATTGCGAGCTTTCATCCGCAGTATCAGTTCGATGGCACCGAGCCGGACGATATCGACAACTATACGAATCGCGCCCCGTTTCCCATCTTCCATCTGTTGCGCGAAGCGAGCATCGATCGCGCGGTCGCCGCGTTCCCGGACGCCTCCGACATCTACGAGCGCAACATCGAAACACTGCGCCGCCTCGGGCACGACGGCTTCAAGGCGTGGATGAACAAACGGTAACTACTGCGTAAAGAAACGCTCGCGAAGCTCGTCGAGCCCGAGCGTTTCGAGCACATCCGAAAGCCGCTGCGCCGGACGGCCGCGCGGCAAGTCCTTGAACTGCGCAATGATCAGTTCGTTTTTCATCGAATGTTCCCAGCCCACGAGCTCGGTCACGCTGACCTGATAACCGTGCGATTCGAGTTGCAGGCAACGCAGCACATTGGTGATCTGGCTCCCGAATTCGCGCGTGTGCAGCGGATGCCGCCACATTTCGGTCAGCACATTCTTCGACAGCGCGTGTCCCTTGTTCTTGCGCAACACCGACGCGACTTCCGCCTGACAGCACGGCACGACCACGATGTACTTCGCCTTCTTCTGCAGAGCGAAATGGATGGCGTCGTCCGTTGCGGTATTACATGCATGCAATGCGGTGACGATATCGACCGAGTCCGGCAATTGCTGCGAATGAATCGATTCGGCCACCGACAGATTCAGAAACGACATGCGATCGAAGCCGAGCCGTTCTGCCAATTCTTCCGACTTTTTTACCAGCTCCTCGCGCGTCTCTATGCCATAGATGTGTGACCGATCGCGCAGAGTCTTGAAGAAGAGATCGTAGAGAATGAAGCCCAGGTAAGACTTCCCTGCTCCGTGATCGACAAGCGACACGGATCCTTGCCGCTGATGCACATCGGCCAGAAGCGGTTCGATGAACTGAAACAAGTGATAGACCTGCTTCAGTTTGCGACGGCTGTCCTGATTCATCTTGCCGTCGCGCGTGAGGATATGCAGTTCCTTCAGCAGCTCGATGGACTGTCCTGGGCGGATTTCGTGCTTGGTTTGCAAATCGGACGCGCCGGGCGACGCGGCAGTGGACTTCTTGGCCATCGTAATCAGTGACTGGAGTGTGAAAAGCGGAGCATGTTCGCGCTGAATGTGCGCTAACCGCTGGTTCTGCCGTCTCAAAAGAGGAAGTTTACCCAAAAGCGCAAAGACGCTCTTGTTCCGCCTGACGGTTGGAGGGCAAACGCGGCCCGAAGAGGCCCGTGGAACGGATCGTGCATCGTCTGACAATGAGGCCATTGATACAGACAGCACACGATGCGACCCGGAAGATCGCACGACGATGCAACAAGGCAGGAGCAACAAGCTGGGTAGCAAAGCCGCGTTTCGCAACGCTTACGTTGTCGCCGCGTGTGGCTCTGTTACGTAACACCTAACGCACAGCGCGGCGAATGCGACTCGCCGGCGCCATGATCAAGAGAGGACGGCGATGGATGCGATCCCGGACAAGAAAGCAGAGAAGCAGTTTCAGGAGATGCTTGCGGCACTGACCGCGATGCCGGCGTGGAGCGAAAAGCAGCAGCTCGAACTGGAAATGGCACGAGAGATTTCCGTGGAGATGCTGCGCCTTGCAGAATCGATGCGCGACGGCTCCACCGATATCGAAACGTGCCTGACCATGCTCAAGTACGCCAAGGTGATGGATTTCGTGCTGACGACGCTCGCGTCGCGCCGGGACATCGCCCCGCAGACGCTGCGCGTGATCTTCAAGCTAGCCGGCTTGAAGGTCGATGAAGCCTACCCGGGCTGACGCGCCGCTGCGCCCCGAGCCGGCCCGCCCTTCGAGGACGCGCCGGCTTCACGCCTTGCGTTTTGTCATGAGCCGCGCCGCGGAATTGCGCATGTGCCGCTGCATCGCGGCCTGAGCCTGAACCGCGTCGCGCGCCTCGAGCGCCTCAAGGATGTCGCGATGTTCCGTCAGCGCGGCCGCCCACGTTTCTTCTCCCTCGAAATGCCCCCGAAGCGTCGATGACAGCGGGCTATGCCGCTCGTCGTAGAGCGCGCCGACGGTCCGCACGAGCACGTCGTTGCCGGACATCTGCGCGATCGCGACATGAAACGCGCGATCCGCGCTCATTGGGATGAGGCCGTTCTCCACTTCGCGCGCCATCGTTTCGTACACCGTACGCAGCGCCTTCAGCGCCTTGGGCCGCGCGAACGGCGCGACGCTCGCGGCAATCGCGCCTTCTATCACGCTGCGCGCATTCATGATCTCGATGGGACTCTCGCCGAGCTCGGCTTCGGCGCGCGGCGGCTTCGCAGCCGGCGTCGCGCAGGTATAGACGCCCGAACCCATGCGGATTTCGACGCGCCCTTCCAGTTCGAGCGCAACCAGCGCCTCGCGCACGGACGGCCGCGACACGCCGAGCGTCTGCGCCAGTTCGCGCTCGGACGGCAGTCGGCCGTTAGGCGCGAAGTCCTTCTGTTCGATCAACCCGCGCAGCTTGTCGGCGATCTGCAAATAAAGACGCCGCGTCTCCGGTGGTTTCACACTCACGTGCTGACTCCTGAAAGCTCGGGGAAAACGTGGATTGTAATCAGGCGAGGCGCTGAAGCACCGTAGGCGGGCGGTTCACCGAACATTCGCTGCTTACAAGTGGCTTGACCAATCACGATTCAAGCCACTAGTATGCGATCTGGTAAGGCCACGTGGCCACCTTTTTTTCGATCCCGCTGGAACCGTTTCCAGACGGACACGACCGAGCCCAATGCGTCATCCGTCGCGGGCACGGCGAATGCACCGCACGACGCGAGCGACGCAATCATGAGCAATCCGATTCTTCAGTTCGGCACGAGCCGCTTTCTGCAAGCGCACGTGGATTTCTTCGTCGCCGAAGCGGCGCGGCGCGATCCGTCGAAGGCGCTCGGCAAGATCACGGTCGTGCAGACGACGTCGAGCGCGGATAGCCGCGCCCGCACCGATGCGCTGCGCGCGACGGGACGCTATCCGGTACGCATTCGCGGACGTCGCGGCGACGAGACTGTGGACGTCACCATCGAGAGCGATTCGATCACCGAGGCGCTGCACGCAAACGAAGACTGGCCGCTGCTTCTGCAACGCATCGAGCGCGACGTGAAAGTCATCGTCTCGAATACCGCCGATGCCGGCTACGCACTTTTCGATGAAGACACCGCCGACCTGCTTGACGGCCGCCGCACGCCGCGCGGCTTCGCCGCGAAGCTCGCGGTGCTGCTGCATGCGCGCTTCCGCGCGGGCGCCGAGCCGATCACCCTGCTGCCGTGCGAACTCGTTTCCCGCAATGGCGACACGCTGCGCGACCTCGTGTGCGGCGTCGCGCGCGGGTGGAGCCTGGACGACGCTTTCATCCGCTATCTGACGAACGACTGCATCTGGGTCAACTCGCTGGTGGACCGTATCGTGTCGGAGCCGATCGTTCCGGTTGGCGCGATTGCCGAGCCTTACGCGCTGTGGGCCATCGAGCGGCAGCCGCGCATGGTCCTTCCGTGCGAGCACGAAGATATCGTGGTGACCGACGATCTTGCGCACTACGAACGGCTCAAATTGCTGCTGCTCAACCTCGGCCACACCATGCTTGCTGAAATCTGGCGTACGCGCGACGGCGCGCCGAACATGACCGTGCTCGACGCCATGCGCGACCCGGCGTACCGCGATCCGCTAGAGACAGTTTGGCGCGACGAAGTGTTACCGGTGTTCAACGCGCTCGGCCAGCACGACGTGGCGACGGAATATCTCGCGAGCGTGCGCGACCGGTTCGAGAACCCGTTTCTCGTGCATCGGCTCGCGGACATCGCCCGGAATCATGAAGAGAAGAAGGCCCGGCGCTTTCAGCCGGTCATCGAGCTCGCTCGCGAGCTCAAGCTCGATGTCGAGCAAAAACGACTGCGCGAGGCCTTGGAAACGACGACACACTGATCTACCACGCCAGTCCGCCGCAGAAGCGGACAGCGCCATGAATTTCATAAACACGGCCCGCCGCACGGCATAAGGCGGACCGGCCGACACGAACGTAGTGCCGCTTCCAGCAGGAGACAACAAATGCGCAAGATGCGTTGGGTAGTGATTTTTCTGGCCTTTCTGGCCATCGCCATCAATTACATCGACCGGGCCAATCTCGCGGTCGCAGCGCCTCAGATCGAGAAGGCGCTCGGCATCGGGCCCGCGGAGATGGGCTTCATCCTGAGCGGCTTCTTCTGGACTTACGCGCTCATGCAGATGCCGTTCGGCTGGTTCGTCGATCGCGTCGGCGCGCGCATCGCGCTCCCGCTGGCGGTCGGCTGGTGGTCGGTGTTCACGGCGCTGACCGCGGTGACCACGAGCGTCGCCGGCATGTTCGGCTGCCGGCTCATGCTCGGCATCGGCGAAGCGGGCGCGTATCCGTCGTGCGCGAAACTCGTGTCGCAATGGTTCACGAAAGAGCAGCGCGCCTTCGCGACCAGCATCTTCGATAGCGGCTCGCGCGTCGGCTCGGCGCTGTCGATTCCTGTCGTCGCGCTCATCATCAGTTCGTTCGGCTGGGAAGCGTCGTTCGTGATCACCGGCCTGCTCGGCTTCGTGTGGATTGTCGGCTGGTTCGCGATCTACCGGAACAAGTCGAAGGGCGACCTCACCGGCGAGGTCGATGTGCCGCCGCAACCGGTTGCCCCGAAGAACAAAGTGTCGTGGGCCTCGCTTTTCAAGTACCGCACGCTGTGGGGCATGATGCTCGGCTTCTTCTGCCTGAACTTCGTGATCTACTTCTTCATCACGTGGTTCCCGAGCTATCTCGTTCAGGCGCACGGCTTCTCGCTGAAATCGCTCGGCACGCTCGGCACGATTCCCGCGCTGATGTCGATTCCGGGCGGCTGGCTCGGCGGCTTCGTCTCCGACTCGCTGTTCAAGCGCGGCTGGAGCCTGACCGCTGCTCGCAAGACCTGCATGGTCGGCGGCATGCTGCTCTCGTCGGTCATCACGCTGTCGGCGTTCACGTCGAACATCTATCTGATGCTTGCGTTCTTCGGCATTGCTTACGCGAGCCTCGCGTTCGCCGCGGCCAGCATCTGGTCGCTTCCGAGCGACGTCGCGCCGACGCCGGACCACGTTGCGTCGATCGGCGGCATTCAGAACTTCGCGTCGAATCTGGCGGGCATCGTCATCACGACGTTCACCGGCGTGATGCTTTCCATCACCAAGGGCTCCTTCGTTATTCCGTTGTGCGTCGCGGGCGGCTTTTGCTTCCTTGGCGCGTTCAGCTATCTTGTGATCGTCGGCAAGATCGAGCCGCTCGATGAAGCGGACAAACGCGCCGTCGCCGACAAGCGCGCACCCTCCACCATCTAAGAAAGATCATGTCCACCGTATCCAACGACCATGCGGTCATCCGGCTGCATCCGAAAGACGACGTCGTGATCGCGACACGTCAATTGCTCTCCGGCGCGCGCATTGCGTCGGAGGATCTCGTCGTCACCGGGCTGATTCCGCCGGGCCACAAGATCGCCACCCGCGCGATCGCGGCGGGCGAGCCCGTCAAACGCTACAACCAGATCATCGGCGTGGCGAAAGAGGCGATTGCGCGCGGCCAGCACGTGCACACGCACAATCTCTCGATGGCCGATTTCGCGCGCGAACACGAGTTCGGCGTCGACAAGCATCCGACGCCGTTCGTCGACTCGCCGGCCACGTTCATGGGTATTCGCCGCGACGACGGGCGCGTCGCCACGCGCAATTTCGTCGGCGTGCTGACGAGCGTGAACTGCTCGGCGACGGTCGCGCGCGCGATCGCGGACCATTTCCGGCGCGACGTGCATCCGGAAGTGCTGGCGGATTATCCGAACGTCGATGGCGTGATCGCGCTCACGCACGGTCTGGGATGCGGCATTGACATGCAAGGCGAAGGGCTCGGCATTCTGCGCCGGACGCTCGCCGGCTACGCGGTGCATCCGAACTTTCATTCGGTGCTGTTCGTCGGCTTGGGCTGCGAGACGAACCAGATCGGCGGCGTGCTGGAATCGGCCGGATTGAAGGACGGCGAGCGGCTGCGCAGCTTCACCATTCAGGATAGCGGCGGCACGCGGAAAACCATCGAACGCGGCATCGCGATGGTGAAGGAGATGCTCGCGGACGCCAACCGCGTGCAGCGCGAGCCGTTGCCTGCTTCGCATCTGATCGTCGGCTTGCAGTGCGGCGGCTCGGACGGCTATTCCGGCATCTCGGCGAATCCGGCGCTCGGCGCGGCAGTCGACAAGCTCGTTGCGCACGGCGGCACGGCGATTCTTTCCGAAACGCCCGAGGTGTACGGCGCGGAGCACTTGCTGACGCGGCGCGCGGTGAGCCGCGAAGTCGGCGAAAAGCTGCTTGCGCGCATCAAGTGGTGGGAGAGCTACTGCGAGCGCAACGGCGCGGCAATGGACAACAACCCGTCGGCGGGCAACAAGGTCGGCGGGCTGACCACGATTCTCGAAAAGTCGCTCGGCGCTGTCGCCAAGGGCGGCACGACCAATCTTGTCGAGGTGTACGAGTACGCGCAGCGTATCGACGCGAAGGGCTTCGTTTTCATGGATTCGCCCGGCTACGATCCGATGTCCGCGACCGGCCAGGTGGCATCCGGCGCGAACCTGATCTGCTTCACCACGGGCCGCGGTTCGGCTTACGGCTGCGCGCCGTCGCCATCGCTCAAGCTCGCGACCAACACGGCGCTGTGGGAGCGGCAGGAAGACGACATGGATATCAACTGTGGCGGCGTGATCGACGGCACCGCGACGATCGACCAGCTCGGCGACGAGATTTTCCAGATGATGCTGGACTGCGCGTCAGGCGTGCCGTCTAAGAGCGAGCAGCATGGCTACGGGCAGAGTGAATTTGTGCCGTGGCAGGTTGGCGTGGTGACTTGATTTATTGAAGCGCAGGGTAGCTGATGCGGGGCAATCGGCGCCCGCCTGGGCGTCAATGCTCTGAGATCGGGCGCTGATTGCGCTTCCGCCATCGTTCGGCGGAAGCGGTCGGGTTTCGTGAGACCTCATCCGAATGCGTCGGGCGGAACGGCGCATTCGGCGTCAGGATGACGTCCATGCTAACGTTGGCCTATACAGTCGCGGAATGCTCGGCCATCATCTGCAGAGCAACGGCCTCGGCGACTTCAATACCGTCGATCGCCGCCGAGTAGATTCCGCCCGCGTAGCCCGCGCCCTCGCCTGCCGGGTATAAGCCTTCGACATTCACGCTCTGATAGTCACCCCTTCGACGCACGCGCAACGGCGAAGACGTGCGCGTCTCGACGCCGGTCAGCACAGCATCGTGCATGGCGAAGCCGGGGAGCTTCTTGTCGATCTGCGGCAAGGCTTCGCGAATCGCCTCGATGACGTAATCGGGCAAAACCGTGCTCAGATCGGTGGGCTTGACGCCCGGCTTATATGACGGAATCACCGAACCGAGCGACGTCGACGGACGGCCGGCAATGAAGTCGCCGACGAGCTGTGCAGGCGCGCAGTAATCGCCGCCGCCGAGTTCGAAAGCTCGCTCTTCCCACTTTCGCTGAAACGCGATTCCCGCCAAGGGACCGCCGGGATAATCCTCCGGCGTGATGCCGACGACGATGCCCGCGTTTGCATTCCGCTCCGCGCGCGAATACTGGCTCATGCCGTTCGTGACGACACGCCCCGGCTCGGAGGTCGCCGCGACGACCGTACCGCCCGGGCACATGCAAAAGCTGTAGACCGAGCGCCCGTTGCTGCAGTGATGCACCACTTTGTAGTCGGCAGCGCCCAGGCGCTCATGCCCGGCGAACTTGCCGAAGCGACTACGATCGATGACGCCCTGCGGATGCTCGATGCGAAACCCTAGCGAAAACGGCTTGGCTTCCATGAAAACGCCGCGTTTGTGCAGCATCTCGAAGGTATCGCGCGCGCTATGGCCGACGGCCAGCACGACATGGTCACAGCGAAGCGTTTCACCGGTCGACAGGCGCAGGCCGCGCACCTTGCCGTTATCGATGTCGATGTCTTCGACGCGCTGCTGAAAACGCACTTCGCCGCCGAGTTGGTGGATCGTCGCGCGCATCTTCTCGACCATGCTAACGAGTCTAAAAGTGCCGATATGCGGGCGGCTCAGATAGAGAATGTCTTCTGGCGCGCCTGCTTTGACGAACTCGTCGAGAACCTTGCGGCCGTAGTGCTTCGGATCCTTGATCTGGCTATAGAGTTTTCCGTCCGAAAACGTACCGGCACCGCCTTCTCCGAACTGCACGTTGGACTCCGGCTGGAGTTCGTTCCGCCGCCAAAGTCCCCATGTATCCTTCGTTCTTTCACGCACGGCCTTGCCGCGCTCGAGGATGATCGGCCGAAAACCCATTTGCGCGAGAATCAGCCCGGCGAATAGCCCGCAAGGCCCCATGCCGATGACCACCGGTCGCAGCATCGAGGACCGCTCGGGCGCTCGCGTCACGAAGTGGTACGTCATGTCGGGCGTCACGCCGCAGTGGGGATGCGGATGTGCTTTGAGGCGATCGAGCGCGGACGCTTCGTCCGTCACCGTGACATCGATGATGTAGGTCAACTTGATGTCGGCGCGTTTGCGAGCATCATGTGCGCGACGGAAAACATGGAAGTCGATGAGTTCCTCCGCCGCGATTCCAACTTCGCCCAGACGCGCGATGACGGCCGGCCTGATAGCGGAATCAGGATGATCCAGCGGGAGTTTGATTTCGCTTAAACGTAGCATGAGAACTCGATGACAACGACGATGCGGGATACGACGGAGATTTTAGCGCGCCAGCATCGGTTCGCCGCGCGAGCGCCAGAAAACGCAAAAACCCCACCTTTGCGGGGTGGGGTTTTTGTTTGTGGCAAGGAGGAGCCTGACGATTACCTACTTTCACACGGGCAATCCGCACTATCATCGGCGTGGAGTCGTTTCACGGTCCTGTTCG
>NZ_JALQDC010000014.1:0-82532 GCF_023631445.1 Caballeronia sp. GAWG1-5s-s
TTCAATGCCTGTTACTGTTTTCGGTTGTTTTACCAACCGGTCGCTCACTCAACGTACTGACGATGATTAATCCGTCTCTCGACAGATAAACCTTCCTCTGATACTTCGTGTGAGACTCTTGATACTTTTGCTTGACCAATTCCGTAGAACCGGCCGCACTTACCATCAAGCGCCCACACTTATCGGCTGTTAGTTTTTAAAGAGCAATCCGCCAAGACCTTTCACTTCGCCGCATCAAGCACTTAGCTCAACCGCTTCGTCTTGCGTCGCTGCATCAGCAGCAGAGAAACGAGATTATGTACGTCGTTTCGGTCAGTGTCAACAAGTTTTTGAAGCTTCTTTTTGACTCGCCTTTCGACTCTGACCTGCGAACGAATCGGCTCGCTTAAAGCAAACGGGTCGTGCGGACATCGCACGACCCGTCGACGCTCAAATCTTGGTGCCGGCTGCAGGACTCGAACCCGCCACCTGATGATTACAAATCAACTGCTCTACCAGATGAGCTAAGCCGGCGAAGGACGAGATTCTACTTCATTTAACGACTTTCAGGTGCGACCGGCCAGAGGATTTCGAAGCGTCGTCATCCGACAAACCTGACGGCGCATCTTCGCTCGACGAAGCGGCCCCAGCGCCCGACTGATCCTCCGCCTGGGACTCGACGTGACGAGTCTCCCGGTCGGCCGAGCGGGGCGCAGCCGATACACTGGGCTCGCTCGCGGAATGGGACGACGGCTCGACGGGGAACGCCATTCCCTGCCCGTTTTCGCGAGCGTAAATGGCGAGCACGTTGGCGACCTGGACCTCGATCTTGTGCGACTTCCCGGAGAAGCGCGCGCTGAACTCGATCCATTCGTTCCCCATCTGCAACTGGCTCGTCGCCTCGAAGCTGATGTTGAGCACGATCTCGTCATTGCGCACGAACTGCCGCGGCACGCGCGTCGCGCCGTCGACTCGCACAGCGATATGGGGCGTAAAACCGTTATCGGTGCACCATTCGTACAGCGCGCGCAACAGATACGGCTTGGTGGAAATTTCTTGCATCAACTTTCCTCTGCCGGAGCACGGTCGCGCGAACTCGCGCCCGGCGCGCCCCGTTCTCGCAAACTATCGACGCATCACCTTTTCGGAAGGCGTCAGCGCTTCAATATAAGCCGGGCGGCTGAAAATGCGCTCGGCGTACTTCATCAGCGGCGCGGCGTTCTTCGACAGCTCGATGCCATAGTGATCCAGACGCCACAAGAGCGGCGCGATCGCGACGTCGAGCATCGAGAATTCCTCGCCCAGCATGTACTTGTTCTTCAGGAAGATCGGCGCGAGTTGCGTGAGGCGGTCGCGAATCGCGCTGCGCGCCTTTTCGTGGTTCTTCTCGGCCGCCTTGCCCTTTTCGTTCTCGAGCGTGCCGACGTGCACGAACAGTTCTTTCTCGAAATTCAGCAGGAACAGACGCGCGCGCGCACGCTGCACCGGATCAGCCGGCATCAGCTGCGGGTGCGGGAAACGCTCGTCGATATACTCGTTGATGATGTTCGACTCGTACAGGATCAGGTCGCGCTCGACGAGAATCGGCACTTGACCGTACGGGTTCATCACCGCGATGTCTTCCGGCTTGTTGAACAGATCGACGTCGCGGATCTCGAAATCCATGCCCTTTTCGAACAACACCAGCCGGCAGCGCTGGGAGAACGGGCAAGTAGTGCCGGAATACAGAACCATCATGTTTTTAAGTCCCTTCAGTAAACTCGAAGGCCGGCCGCGGGGCTCCCTTCCGGGAGCGCCGCCGAGCCGACCCACGCCGTCGATGGCGTGCTATTTGATATCTCGCCAGTATGCCGCGTTCAGACGCCATGCGAGGAAGCTCAGGAGCGCCAGGAACAGCAAGACCCAGACGCCGAGGCGCTTGCGGGTCTGCTGGGCGGGTTCGGACATCCACGAAAGGTACGAAACCAGATCGGCCACAGCTGAATCATAATCCACGTTCGACATGGTGCCAGGCGTCACCTGAGTGTAACCCACGAATCTTTTTGTCTTTTCGCCGGTTTTCTCGTCCGTATCCGTCTCGAATCGCGCATCGCGGATGCCTTGCAGCGTCCACAGCACATGCGGCATGCCCACGTTCTCGAACACGCGATTATTCCAGCCCGTCGGGCGGGTCGGATCACGGTAGAAGCTGCGCAAGTACGTATAGAGCCAGTCCTTGCCGCGCGCTCGCGCCTCCACCGACAAATCCGGCGGCGAGGCGCCGAACCACGCTTTGGCGTCGTCCGGGCGCATCGCGATGCTCATGGTGTTGCCAATCTTCTCCGTCGTGAACAGCAGATTGTCCTGAATCTGCTTCTGCGTGAGCCCGAGGTCCGTCAGACGGTTGTAGCGCATCAGGCTCGCGCTATGGCAGTTCAGGCAGTAGTTTACAAATATTTGGGCGCCGTGCTGCAAGGACGCAAAATTGTCCGCGTTATCGGGCGCACGGTCCAGCACCGCTTCTTCCGCCGCGTGCGCTGGCGCCGCGCTGAACAAAAACATCGCCGCGCCGATCATCGCGAGAGTCGAGAGCCATTTTTTCATTGTGTCTTCTCCGGACGGGCGCTTAGTGGAGTTTGTAGTTCACTCGCTCGGGCGGCGTCTTGAATCGGCCGCGCGGCGTCCAGAAAGGCATGCCGAGGAAAAACGCGAAATAAATGAGCGCGCAGATTTGCGCGATGAGCGTCCCCGCCGGCGATGGCGGACGCGTTCCCAGGAAGCCGAGCACCAGGAACGCGAAGACGAAGATCGCGTAGAAGACTTTGTGAAAGAGCGGCCGGTAGCGGATCGACTTCACCGGACTGCGATCCAGCCACGGCACGAAGAACAGCGAAACGACCGCCGTGCCCATCACGACCACGCCCCAGAACTTGGATTCGGTGAGCGCCATGAACACGATCACCAAGAGCGCGAGCACGGGCAGCCCAATGCGCCATTTTCCGCGCGCGCGCAAAAGCGCGAACGCCCCGAGCAGCGCGATGATGATCATCAGCACGATCTTGAACGGATCCGTGGTCGCGCGCAGCATCGCGTAGAACGCGGTGAAGTACCAGACGGGCGCGATTTCGGACGGCGTCTGCAGCGGATTGGCCGGCACGAAGTTATTCGCTTCGAGGAAGTAGCCGCCCATTTCCGGCGCGAAGAAAATGATCGCCGCGAAAATCAGCAAGAAGATGCAGACGCCCATGAAGTCGTGCACCGAGTAATACGGGTGAAACGGAATACCGTCGAGCGGAATGCCGTTCGCGTCCTTCTTTGCCTTGATTTCGATGCCATCGGGATTATTCGATCCCACTTCGTGCAGCGCGACCAGATGCGCAACAACGAGCCCGATCAGTACGAGCGGAATCGCGATCACATGAAACGAGAAGAAGCGATTCAACGTGACATCCGACACGACATAATCGCCGCGAATCCACAGCGACAGATCCGGGCCAATGAATGGAATCGCCGAGAACAGATTCACGATAACCTGCGCGCCCCAGAACGACATCTGCCCCCAGGGCAGCAGATAGCCGAAGAACGCTTCCGCCATCAGACACAGGAAAATGGCGCAACCGAAAATCCACACGAGCTCGCGCGGCTTGCGGTACGACCCGTACATCAGGCTGCGGAACATGTGCAGATAAACGACGACGAAAAACATCGACGCGCCCGTGGAATGCATATACCGAATGAGCCAGCCCCACGGCACTTCGCGCATGATGTACTCGACCGATGCAAAAGCCAGCGTCGCATCGGGCTTGTAATTCATGACGAGAAAAATGCCCGTGACGATCTGAATGACCAGCACGAGCATTGAAAGCGAGCCGAAGAAATACCAGAAGTTGAAGTTCTTCGGCGCGTAGTATTCGGTGACGTGTTTCTTCCAGGTGGAAGTCAAAGGAAACCGGCGATCTATCCAGCCCAAGAAGCCCGTCGTTTCCACATCCTTGTCTGCGGTCGCCATTTAAGCCTCTCCCTTTTCGTCCTTGCCGATCACGAGTTGCGTCGCGGAAGTGAACATGTACGGCGGCACGTCCAGATTCTGCGGCGCGGGCTTGTTCTTGAAGACGCGGCCGGCCATGTCGTAGGTCGAGCCGTGGCACGGGCAAAGAAAGCCGCCGGGCCAGTTATCGGGAAGATTGGGTTGCGGACCTTCGGTGAAGCGCGGCGTCGGCGTGCAGCCGAGGTGCGTACAGACGGCGACGGCCACGAATATGTTCTTGTGATCGGCGCGGGAGCGGAACTCGTTGTTGCAGTACTCCGGCAACGGCATCGAGAATTCCATTTTGGACTTCGGATCGGCCACTTCGTTGTCGGCCTTCTTCACGTCGGACAGCATTTCGTCCGTGCGATTCACGATCCACACCGGCTTGCCGCGCCAGGCGACCGTCATCATTTCGCCCGGCTTGAGTCCGCTGATATCGACCTCGACGGGTGCGCCCGCCGCCTTGGCCTTCTCCGACGGAGCGAACGAACCAACAAAGGGAACCAGCGTTGCCACACCTCCGACACCACCCGCCACGGTCGTCGTAATCAGCCAGGTACGGCGGCCGCCATCGACGCGCTTATCGTCCTTGTCTCGCATCACACGCCCCACTTCTGAGTTGGATTTATACCGTCACATCAGTGTTCCGCCGCTAGTGTGCGCGAATGGAGTTGCCATTTACAAGGGCCGTTCGGGGAAAATTACCCGGATTTAACGAACCTTCCGGGTTTTCCCCACGTTTTCGTGCGTTCGCGTGAAGCGTCTTTTCATCGCTCCAGCCGGGCTTGAGCGACGAAGAATCGCCACTTCAGACCGGATTATCGATATCGATAAACACATGCTCGATGTCGAACTCTTCGGACAGGTGCGCGCCGACGGCCTGCACGCCATAACGCTCCGTCGCGTGATGCCCCGCCGCGATATACGCCACGCCGGATTCCGCCGCGATGTGCATCGTCTGCTCGGACACCTCGCCGCTCAGATACACGTCGGCGCCCGCGTCGATGGCCTGTTCGAAATAGCCCTGCGCGCCGCCCGTGCACCACGCGACGCGCCGCAGTTCGCGGTCGGCGTCGCCGAACACGAGCGGCTTGCGACCGAGCGCATTCTCGACCGTCGCGGTGAAGTGCTCGAGCGAAAGCGGCATGGTGATCGGCGCGACCCAGCCGATGTCCTGATCGCCGAAACGGCCGTCGGCAATGAGGCCGAGCCGCGCGCCGATCTGCGCGTTGTTGCCGAGTTCCGGATGCGCGTCGAGCGGCAGGTGATACGCGAATAGATTGATGTCGTTGGCGACCAGCGTGCGCAGCCGCCGATGCTTGCGCCCCGTGATCTGCGGCGCCTCGTTGCGCCAGAAGTAGCCGTGATGGACGAGCACCGTGTCCGCGCCCCACTCCAGCGCGGCTTCCAGGAAGGCGAGCGATGCCGTCACGCCGGTCGCGATTTTCTGAACGCGGCGCGTGCCTTCCACCTGTAGGCCGTTCGGGCAATAGTCCTTGAAGCGGCCGATTTCCAGCAGGTTGTTCAGATACAATTCGAGTTCGATCCGATCCATGAAATCCTCTATCCCTTCAAATGCTTAGACGCTTCTGGCTGTTTTTTGCCCAAGCGGTCACCGTGCTTTTGGCTCTGATGTTCATCATCGCGACCCTGAAACCGCAGTGGCTTCAACGTCAGGGCCAATTCGGCAAGCAACTCGCCGAGCCGATCGTCGCGTTACAGGAAGTGGCGCCGAGCATCGGCTCGCGCCCGCTCCAGTCGTCGTATGCGGACGGCGCGCAAAAGGCGATGCCCGCGGTGGTGAACGTGTTCTCCAGCAAGGACGGCAATCTGCCGGCGGACCCGCGAGCCAAAGACCCGCTTTTCCGCTACTTCTTCGGCGACAAGAACAGACGCAAGAACGACGAGCCTCCCGCGTCGAATCTCGGGTCAGGCGTCATCGTCAGCTCGGAAGGTTACATTCTAACGAACCAGCACGTCGTGGACGGTGCGGACCAGATCGAAGTCGCGCTCGCGGACGGGCGCACGTCGAGCGCGAAGGTGATCGGCGTCGATCCCGAAACGGACCTCGCCGTGCTGAAGATCGCGCTGACGAACCTGCCGAGCATCACGCTCGGGCGAATGGACCAAACGCACGTCGGCGATGTCGTGCTGGCGATCGGCAATCCGTTCGGCGTCGGCCAGACGGTGACGATGGGCATCGTGAGCGCGCTCGGGCGCAATCACCTGGGCATCAATACGTTCGAGAACTTCATTCAGACCGACGCGGCGATCAACCCCGGCAATTCGGGCGGTGCGCTCGTCGACGTGAACGGCAACCTGCTCGGCATCAACACCGCCATTTATTCACGTAGCGGCGGCTCGCTGGGCATCGGCTTCGCCATTCCGGTGTCGACGGCGCGCAGCGTGCTGGAGAGCATCATCACGACGGGCACGGTCACGCGCGGCTGGATCGGCGTCGAACCGCAGGACGTGACGCCGGAGATCGCGGAATCGTTCGGGCTCGATCAGAAATCCGGCGCGATCGTCGCGGGCGTGCTGCAAGGCGGCCCGGCGGATAAAGCCGGCATCAAGCCCGGCGATATTCTCGTCAGCATCAACGAGGACACGATCACCGACACCACGCGCCTCTTGAACGTGGTTGCTCAGATCAAGCCGGGTACGTCCGTGAAAGTGCATCTGATGCGCAAGAACAAGGAACTGGACGTGAACGTGATGATCGGCAAACGGCCCGCGCAGCCCAAGGCGCCGCAGACGCCGGACGAAGATCAGGGCGATCAGGGCGACGAATAACGCGCCGAGCGCTCAAAAAAGGCAGCCTCGGCTGCCTTTTTTATTGCGGAGAACACGCGTTCGGTCCGACGGACGCTGCGACAATCGGCCGCAGCTTCTTATTTCACGGTGAGCTCTTCGCTCTTGATCGCCTCTTTCCCGACAACCAGCCGCGCCGCCACGATTCCCGCTTCGTACAAGATGATGAGCGGAATCGCCAGAATGAGCTGCGAGAAGACATCCGGCGGCGTCACCACCGCCGAGATGATGAACGCGCCGACGATTACATACGGCCGGATCTGCTTGAGCTTCTGAATCGACACCACGCCCATGCGCGCGAGCAGCACGACGACGATCGGCACCTCGAATGTGACGCCGAACGCAAGGAACATGGTGAGCACGAAACTCAGGTAATTGTCGATATCCGTCGTCATTTCCGCGCCGAGCGGCGCGTTGTAATGCGCCATCACGCGGAAAATGGTCGGGAACACGACGAAATACGCGAACGCCATGCCGCAGAGAAACAGCGCGTAGCTGCTCGACACCAGCGGCGCGACCAGCTTCTTCTCATGCTGATAGAGCCCCGGCGCGACGAACGCCCAGATCTGATACAGCACGAACGGCAACGCGATGACGAAGGCGACGAGCATCGTCACTTTCATCGGCACGAAGAACGAGCCGGTGACGTCGGTGACGATCATCTTGCCGTCGCGCGGCAAGTTCTGCATCAGCGGACGCGCGAGCAGTTTGAAGATGTCCGGCGCCCAATACACCAGCCCGACGAAAACGACGATGACCGAAGCCCCCGCGCGGATGATGCGATCGCGCAGTTCCACCAAATGGGAGATAAACGTCTCTTCGACGGGCTCGTCTTTATTGAATTGCGGGTCGCTCACGCCGGCCCTCGGTTTGGATCATCGATGGAAGAAATGCGGCCGTGTCAGAAGAATTTCGTCGGACGGCGCAAGCTTGCAGGCGTATGACGCGCGACGCGGGCCGCGCCCGACTGCACGCGCGTGCGGCGCGCGGTGGTGCGCTTGTACCAGTTAGGAACCGCCGTCTGCTTGACGCGCCAGTTCTTGCGCTTCGCCGGCGCGAACGTCGAGTTCACCCAAGGCTTGTCGGAAGCGCCGCTTTCATCTTCAGGCGACGCCGCAGCGCCTCCCGCGATGCTCGGCTCGACCGACGTGCCTTCCCTCCACGCATCGTTCAGTTCGGACTCGTGGCGTCGCAGGTTGTCGTGAATCGTCGATTCGACGTTCGACGCCGCCGTCTCGAACTGCGTGCGCATCTTTTTGAGTTCGTCGAGTTCCATCTCGCGCGCCACCTCCGACTTCACGTCGTTGATGTAACGCTGAGCGCGCCCGAAGAGCGCGCCCGCCGTGCGAGCGACGCCGGGCAAGCGCTCCGGCCCGAGCACCACCAGCGCGACGACGCCGATGAGCGCCATTTTGGTCAGACCAAGATCGAGCATTGAAGGAACTGTGCAGGGTTACGTTCGCCCGTTCGATTAGCGGTAGTCGCCCGAACGCGTCTTGTCCTTCGCTTCCACGTCCACCGTGTCGCGCGGCAGTTGATCGCGCTTATCGGTCGACGCGGGGTTCTCTTCCTCACGCATGCCTTCCTTGAAGCCGCGAACCGCGCCGCCAAGATCACCGCCGATATTGCGCAATTTCTTCGTGCCGAAGACGAGCGCCACGATCAGCAGAACGATCAACCAATGCCAAATGCTTAACGAACCCATGAATGAAAACTCTCCTTATTCCGCCGCAAAAGCCTTTCCGCGACGGAAGGCTGGCCTGCAGCTCGAGCCGAAGCAATGCCGCCTCGGCTATCAGTATCGATTTTGCGCGCCCAATATGGCATTGGAAAGCAAAACGCCGATGAAACCGGCGTCAGCCCATTCGCCGCCACGGACGCGCCCCAGCCAGAAGATGCGCATGAATGTGATACACCTCCTGCCCGCCGCCTGGCCCGGTATTGATGACCGTCCGGAACCCGGTATCCCCACCCGTGTAGGAAACGCCCAAATCTTTCGCGAGACGGCCAACGAGACTTAACATTCTACCAAGCAGCGGCGCATCGCTTTCGGAACAGTCCGAAAGCGTCTCGATGTGCTGACGCGGAATCACGAGCACATGAACCGGCGCGGCCGGGTTGATGTCGTTGAACGCGACGAATTCGTCGTCCTCGTAGACTTTCGTGCTGGGAATCTGCCCGGAGGCAATCTTGCAGAAGATGCAGTTGTCTTGGCTCATGAATGTGCGTACTCCGTTGCCAGGCATCGCCGCTAGAACCACGTCTGCGGGTCGATCGGTTTGTTTTCGTAGAGAAACAGCCAGCCCTTGATGACGCGATACAGCGTCCAGATGCCGACTGCGGACAAAGTGAGAAAGCCGACGCCCACGAACAACAACGCGACGCCGATCACATGGCCGAGCACCGCCCACCAGAACGTGCGGATTTGCCAGGAAAAGTGCGCCTGATACGGCGTGCCCACCGTGTCGCCGCGCTTCAGATAATTGATGATGATCGCGACGAGCACGGTCAGCCCGCCCGTCAGCCAATAGAGCGCGTACAGCGCGTAAAGGATGTGCGTGAGCGTGCGCAGGCTGCGCAGCCGCTCGTCTTCCGCCGGCGTCTGATACACAGGCGGCGGGTACGGTCCATCGAGCCCGGCCATGCTTGCCTCCTTCGCTCGCGCGAGAAAGTGGGCGAACGCCTCGTCAGCCGCCGTTTTGTTCGCGCTCGCGCGACTTGCGCAGCGCCTTCTCCTCGATGCCCGACAAGCCTTCGCGCCGTTCCAGTTCGGCGACTACGTCGGCGGGACTCAGGTCGAAGTGCGACAACATCACGAGACAATGAAACCACAAATCGGCGACCTCGCCGACGAGCGCCTTCGGCGCGCCGCCGTGGCGCGCGTCCTTCGCGGCGAGCACGACTTCGGTCGCTTCCTCGCCGATCTTCTTCAGGACCGCGTCGTCACCTTTATGAAAGAGTCGCGAAACGTAGGATTGTTCCGGATCGCCGCCTTTCCGGCTGTCGATAACGGCGGCAAGGCGAAGCAGCGTGTCCAGCGTGGTGGCTTGCGTCATTTGTAGATGCTTTCTGGGTCTTTTAGGACCGGCTCGACGGCGACCCACTCGCCGCCCTCGGCCGTTCCCTCGAATTTCTGGAAGAAGCAGGAATGGCGGCCCGTATGGCACGCGATGCCCGACACCTGCTCGACCTTGAGCAGCACGACGTCTTCATCGCAATCCAGCCGCACTTCGTGCACGTGCTGGACGTGCCCCGACTCTTCGCCCTTGAACCACAGGCGCTGTCGCGAGCGCGAGAAGTACACGGCGCGCTTCAGTTCGATGGTTTTCGCCAACGCTTCGCGGTTCATCCACGCGAACATCAGCACGTCGTTGGTCGATGCTTCCTGCGCGATGACGGGCACGAGGCCGTTCGCGTCCCACTTCACCTTGTCGAGCCAATTCGTCGGGTCGCTCACGGTTCAGATCCTCACCGAAATGCCTTGATCGGCCATGAAACGCTTCGCTTCGCCGACCGTATGCTCGCCGTAGTGGAAGATGCTTGCGGCGAGCACGGCGTCGGCGTGCCCTTCGACGATGCCGTCCGCCAGATGCTTCAGCGACCCGACGCCGCCCGACGCGATCACCGGCACGGGCACGGCATCCGACACGGCCCGCGTCAGCGCCAGATCGAAGCCGGCTTTCGTGCCATCGCGATCCATGCTGGTCAGCAGGATTTCGCCCGCGCCGAGTTCGGCCATCTTGCGCGCCCATTCCACTGCGTCGATGCCGGTCGCCTTGCGCCCGCCGTGCGTGAACACTTCCCAGCGCGGCGGCTCGCCTTCGCCCGACACGCGCTTCGCGTCGATCGCGACGACGATGCACTGCGAGCCGTGCTTGTCCGACGCGTCGCGCACGAGTTGCGGATTCGCGACCGCCGACGAATTCATGCTGATCTTGTCCGCGCCCGCGTTCAGCAAACGCCGGACGTCCTCGACCGCGCGCACGCCACCGCCGACGGTGAGCGGAATGAAGACCTGCGAGGCCACCGCCTCGATGATCGGCAAAATGAGATCGCGCTGGTCGGACGTCGCGGTGATGTCGAGGAACGTGAGTTCGTCGGCGCCCTGATCGTCGTAGCGTCGCGCGATTTCGACGGGATCGCCCGCGTCGCGCAGTTCGACGAAGTTGACGCCCTTCACCACGCGGCCAGCGGTCACGTCGAGACAGGGGATGATGCGTTTTGCGAGAGCCATGTTCTAGCTACTGCCGGTTCGGTACGGTTGAGGGCGGCCAGCGCCGCCCGGCGCGCTTCAGTGTGCTCGCGCGAGAAGCCGGAAATGCGGCTCAGGCGTCGTCTGCTTCGCGCAGCGCGTCGGCGCGGGTTTGCGCCGCCTTGAAGTCGAGGTCGCCCGAATAGATCGCGCGACCGCAGATCACGCCTTCGATGCCTTCGTCCTCGACTTCGCAGAGCGATTCGATGTCCGCGATGCTCGACAACCCGCCGCTTGCGATCACCGGAATCTTGACCGCTTGCGCGAGCCGGACGGTCGCGTCGATGTTGATGCCCTGAAGCATGCCGTCGCGGCCGATGTCCGTGTAGATGATCGACTCGCAGCCGTAGTCCTCGAACTTGCGGCCGAGGTCCACGACTTCGTGGCCGGTCAGCTTGCTCCAGCCGTCGGTGGCGACCTTGCCGTCTTTCGCGTCCAGTCCGACGATGATGTGCCCGCCGAACGCGCTGCACGCGTCTTGCAGGAAACCGGGATTCTTCACCGCCGCCGTGCCGATGATCACGTACGAAAGGCCGTCGTCCAGATAGCGTTCGATGGTGTTCAGGTCGCGGATGCCGCCGCCGAGCTGCACCGGAATCTCGCTGCCCACTTCTTCGATGATCGCCCGAATGGCGTCGCCGTTCTTCGGCTTGCCCGCGAACGCGCCGTTCAGATCGACGAGGTGGAGTCTGCGCGCGCCCTTGTCGACCCAATGCCGGGCCATCGCCGCCGGATCTTCTGAAAAAATGGTCGCCTGGTCCATATCGCCTTGCTTCAGGCGCACGCACTGACCGTCTTTGAGATCGATGGCCGGAATGAGCAGCATAGGTATCGCGTATCTTCTGGGTGAAAGTGATTGAAACGGCCGCGCGGGCCGTCTCGCTAGTGTAGTACAAGTCTCGCGGCACTCAATCGTGCGGAGGCGCGGCCGCCAGGCTAACGCGCGACGCCGCTCACGGGTTCCAGTGAACGAAGTTGCGGTACAGGCGCAAGCCCGCGTCGGCGCTCTTTTCCGGGTGAAACTGGGTCGCGAAGATGTTGTCGCGCGCAACCGCCGACGTGAACGCATCGCCGTAGACGGTTTCGCCCGATGTGTGCGCCGGGTTCTCCGGCGCGACGTGATAGCTGTGCACGAAGTAGAAGAACGCGCCGTCCGCGATGCCGTCCCAGACCGGATGCGCCTGCGTCTGACGCACGCGGTTCCATCCCATCTGCGGCACTTTGAAGCGCGAGCCGTCGTCCTGCACGCGGCCTTCGAGCTGAAAACGCACCACTTTGCCCGGGAACAGCCCGAGACCGCGCGTGTCGCCTTCCTCGCTCCAGTCGAAGAGCATCTGCTCGCCGACGCACACGCCGAGCATCGGCTTTTCGCGCGACGCCTGCATCACCGCTTCCTGCAGGCCGGACTGCCCGAGGTGCGCCATGCAGTCGCGCATCGCGCCCTGTCCCGGCAGCACGATGCGATCGGCCGCGTGAATGGCCTGCGGCTGATCGACGATCGCCACGTCCGCGTCGGGCGCGGCCTTCTTCAGCGCCTGATACACCGAGCGCAGGTTGCCCATTCCGTAATCAACAATCGCAATCGAAGTTTTCATTTCAAGGTAGGCATCAGGGCCTTCAAGCCGTTGACGATGAATTCCACCGCCAGCGCGGACAGCATCAATCCCATGAGACGCGTGCCGATATTGATTCCGGTGCGCCCGACCCAGCGCGCGATCGGCTCCGCGAGATTCAGCGCGCCGAAGCACAACGCCGCGATGATCGCGCCCAGCACGACGAGCCCGAAGCGGTCGTACCAGTGCTGCGCACTTGCAGCATAGACGATCACCGTGCTGATCGATCCCGGGCCCGTGAGCAGCGGAATGGCGAGCGGCACGACTGCGATGCTGTGGCGCTCTTCCGCTTCCATACGCTCTTCGGGCGTCGAGCGCGCGTTGCCCACTTGCGCGTTCAGCATGCTGATCGCCATGAGCAGCATGATGATGCCGCCGCTTACTTCGAACGATCCGACCGAAATACCGAAGAACGCGATGATCTGCTGCCCGAGCAGCGCCGTTACGGCGATCACGCAGAACACCGAAATACACGCGACGCGGATGGTGTTGCGCTTCTCCACGTCCGATTGCTGCGAGGTGAGGCTCAGAAAAAACGGTATCGCGCCGATCGGGTTGATCAGCGCGAGCAAGGATATGAACGACTTGAAAAGATCCATCGCGAATGGTCGGCCGAGTTGAACGCTGTGCGGCGCCGAATCGGCAAACGGCTGATCAGAGACTGCCTTTGGTCGATGGAATCTGTCCCGCCGCGCGTTCGTCGACTTCGACGGCCATGCGCAGCGCGCGGCCGAAGGCCTTGAACACGGTCTCGACCTGATGATGCGCGTTGATGCCGCGCAGGTTGTCGATATGCAGCGTCACGCCCGCGTGGTTCACGAAGCCGCGGAAGAATTCGATGGTGAGATCGACATCGAACGTGCCGATGCGCGCACGCGTGAACGGCACATGGAATTCGAGCCCCGGCCGCCCCGAAAAGTCGATCACGACGCGCGACAGCGCCTCGTCGAGCGGCACGTACGAATGACCATAGCGGCGAATGCCCTTGCGATCGCCGATGGCCTTCGCCACCGCTTGCCCGAGCGTGATGCCGGTGTCTTCGACGGTATGGTGATCGTCGATATGGAGGTCGCCATGCGCTTCGATTTCGAGGTCGAACAGGCCGTGACGGGCAATCTGGTCGAGCATGTGATCGAGAAACGGCACGCCGGTGGCGAGCTTCTGCTTGCCGGTGCCGTCCAGATCGAGCTTCACACGGATCTGCGTTTCGCTGGTGTTGCGAACGACTTCCGCAATGCGCATGGTGTTTCCTTGAGACTTTTCGAAGAAGGGTTCAGTTGGGCGCGAGCTTTCTCAGCGCCGCGAGCATCTGCGCGTTCTCGTCGGCCGTTCCGACCGTCAAACGCACGCAATTCGTAAGCAACGGATGCATTTTACTCACGTTTTTCACCAAAACCCGCGAAGTCAGCAGGGTTTCGAACGCGAGCGCCGCGTCGGGCACGCGCACGAGCAGGAAGTTGCCCGCGCTCGGATAAACGGTCATGCCCGGCAGTGCGGCCACTTCCCGCGCCAGGTCGGCCCGCGCCTCGCGCAGCGCGGCGGCTTGCGCGTCCAGCACGTCGAGATGATCGAGCAGGAAGTCGGCGGTGGCCTGCGTCAGCACGTTGATGTTGTACGGCGGGCGCACCTTGTCGAATTGCGTGATCCACGCGGGCGAACCGGCCATGTAACCGAGGCGGATGCCCGCGAGACCGAGCTTCGACACCGTGCGCATCACGACGACGTTATCGAACTCCGCGGCGCGCGGCATCCACGTTTTCTCGGCGAACGGCTGGTACGCCTCGTCGATGACGACGAGGCTCTTCGTCGCCGCTGCGATCACGCGTTCGATATCGGCGTCGTCGTAGAGCGTGCCGGTCGGATTGTTCGGATACGCGAGATAGACGAGCGCGGGCGCGTGTTCCTTGATGGCGGCGATGAGCGCGTCGGCGTTCAGGGTGAAATCGGCATTGAGCGGCACGCCGATGAATTCGAGATGCGCGAACGCCGCCGACAGTTGGTACATGACGAAGCCCGGCACCGGCGCGACGACTTTCGCGCCCGGCTTCGAACACGCGACCGACATCATGCTGATCAACTCGTCGGAGCCGTTGCCGAGTAGAACGTCGCAAGCGGGCGGAACGTGCATGGCGCGCTTGAGCTTCGCGATGAGTTCAGCCGGGCGCGGCGCCGGATAACGGTTCAGCGCGACGCCCGCGAGATGCGCGCCGAGCCGTTGCGCGAGCGCGTCGGGCAGCGTGTAGGGATTTTCCATCGCGTCGAGCTTGATGAGGCCCGTGGATTCCGGCACGGGATAGCTCGTCATCGCGAGGACGTCGGGACGAATGATGTCGTTCGGTGTGTTCATGGTGGCGCTGTTGGCGCTGGCGGCGGCTCTGAGGCCGCCTCGTTCGGTTCAACGGCCCGCTTCAGCCGACGTTTTTCATCCGGTATTCGGCGCTCTTCGCGTGCGCCTGCAACCCCTCGCCATACGCGAGTTCCGCCGCGATTTCGCCCAATGTCTGCGCGCCGTCCGAACTCACTTCGATGACGCTCGAACGCTTCATGAAGTCGTAGACGCCGAGCGGCGACGAAAAGCGCGCGGTCCGCGAAGTCGGCAGCACGTGGTTCGGCCCGGCGCAGTAGTCGCCGAGGCTTTCGCTCGTGTAGCGGCCGAGGAACATCGCGCCCGCGTTGTGAATCTGCGCGGCCCACTGATGCGGATCGAGCGCGGAAATCTCCAGATGCTCCGGCGCGATGTCGTTGGCGATGGCGCAGGCTTCGGCCATGTCCTTCACCTTGATGAGCGCGCCGCGGTCTTCGAGCGAGCGCTGGATGACGTCGCGCCGCGGCATCGCGGGAAGCAGTTCGACGATAGCGTCCTCGACGCGCTGGATGAACGCCGCGTCCGGGCACAGCAGAATGGATTGCGCGAGTTCGTCGTGTTCGGCTTGCGAGAACAGGTCCATCGCAACCCAGCGCGGATCGGTGGTCGCATCGCAGATCACGAGAATCTCGGATGGCCCCGCGATCATGTCGATACCGACGGTTCCGAACACGCGACGCTTCGCCGACGCCACATATGCGTTGCCGGGACCGCAAATCTTGTCGACAGCTGGCACGGTCTGCGTGCCGTACGCGAGCGCGCCGACGGCTTGCGCGCCGCCGATGGTGAACACGCGATCGACGCCGCCGAGCAGCGCGGCCGCGAGCACGAGCGGATTCTTCACGCCATCGGGCGTGGGCACGACCATCACGATTTCCTTCACGCCCGCGACGCGCGCCGGAATGGCGTTCATCAGCACCGACGACGGATACGCCGCCTTGCCGCCCGGCACGTAGATGCCCGCGCGGTCGAGCGGCGTCACCTTCTGGCCGAGAACGGTGCCGTCGGCTTCGGTGTATTGCCAGCTATGGCTGCCGCATTCGATGCGCTGCTTTTCGTGATAGCCGCGCACGCGCGCCGCCGCCGCTTCGAGCGCCGCACGGCGCTTCGGCTCGAGACCTTCCAGCGCGGCTTCCATCTCGGACGCTGGCAATTCGAGCGCCGCGACGCTGTCCGCTTTCAGGCGATCGAACTTGTTCGTGTATTCGAGCACGGCTTCGTCGCCGCGCGCTTTCACGTCGGCGAGAATATGCGCGACGGCGCGCTCGATGGCTTCGTCCTCGCTCGCTTCGAACGCGAGCACCGCGCGCAGCGCCTTTTGAAAACCATCGGTGCTGGAATCGAGCTTACGAATCTTGATAGACATGCTGGTTTCCGATTGTGCTGTGGACGGCCCGCGCGAAGCGGCCGCCCTAGTTGTTCGTTGCTGCCGAGGCGCGCTCGAACGCGTCGAGATAGGGCTTCAGCGCCGCGCGCTTCAACTTGAGCGCCGCCTGATTCACCACCAGTCGCGACGAAATCTGCATGATTTCTTCGACCTCGACCAGGTTGTTCGCGCGCAGCGTGCCGCCGGAGCTCACCAGATCGACGATCGCATCCGCGAGGCCGACGAGCGGCGCGAGTTCCATCGATCCGTACAGCTTGATCAGATCGACGTGAACGCCCTTCGCCGCGAAGTGTTCGCGCGCCGTTTCCGTGTACTTCGTCGCGACACGCAGCCGCGCGCCCTGGCGCACCGCGTTGGCGTAGTCGAAGCCTGCCTTCACGGCCACCGACATCCGGCAGCGCGCAATGTTCAGATCCACCGGCTGATACAGACCGCCGCCGCCATGCTCGATCAGCACGTCCTTGCCCGCCACGCCGAAATCCGCCGCGCCGTATTCGACGTACGTCGGCACGTCGGTCGCGCGCACGATGATCACGCGCAGGTTCGGGTTCGTGGTCGGAAGAATCAGCTTGCGCGAGCTTTCCGGATCTTCGGCGACCTGCACGCCGGCTGCCGCGAGTAGCGGCACCGTTTCCTCGAAGATACGCCCTTTCGAGAGCGCGAGCGTGAGCGGCGCGCTGGCCTCGACCGACGACGACGTCTGCGGCAACGAGCTCATTGCTCGCTCCCGCTACCCTTGATGCGGCGAACGTTCGCGCCGACCGCCGTCAGCTTCGACTCCATGCGGTCATAGCCGCGATCCAGATGGTAGATGCGGTCGATCAGCGTTTCGCCGTCCGCGCACATCGCCGCGATGACGAGGCTCGCCGACGCGCGCAGATCGGTCGCCATGACCTTCGCGCCCGACAGTTGCGCGACGCCGCTCACGAGCGCCGTGTTGCCATCGACCGTGATGCTCGCGCCCAGGCGGTTCAGCTCCTGCACGTGCATGAAGCGGTTCTCGAAGATGGTCTCGACCACTTGCGACGTGCCGCTTGCAATCGCGTTCAGCGCCATGAACTGCGCCTGCATGTCGGTCGGGAACGCGGGATATTCGGACGTGCGAATGTTCACGGCTTCCGGCCGCTTGCTCATGCGCACGCGCATCCAGTCTTCGCCTTCCTCGATGGAAACGCCCGCTTCGCGCAGCTTGGCCGTCACGGCGTCGAGCAGCGACGGGCTCACGTGACGCAGCGTGACATCGCCGCCCGCCGCCGCGACCGCGCACAGGAACGTACCCGCTTCGATGCGGTCCGGCACCACGGCATGACGCGCGCCATGCAGCTTTTCGACGCCCTGAATCACCAGCCGGTCCGTGCCGATGCCTTCGATCTTCGCGCCCATCGCGACGAGCAGATTCGCGAGGTCGCTCACTTCCGGCTCGCGCGCCGCGTTTTCGATGATCGTTTCGCCATCGGCCAGCACCGCCGCCATCAGCAGATTCTCGGTGCCGGTCACAGTGATCATGTCCGTGATGATGCGCGCGCCCTTCAGACGCTTCGCGCGCGCCTCGATGAAGCCGTGCTCGATGTTGATCTCGGCGCCCATCGCCTGAAGGCCCTTGATGTGCTGATCGACCGGACGCGCGCCGATGGCGCAGCCGCCCGGCAGCGACACCTTCGCTTCGCCGAAACGCGCGACGAGCGGCCCGAGCACGAGGATCGACGCGCGCATGGTCTTCACCATCTCGTACGGCGCGACGAGGTTATCCACCTTCGACGCGTTGAGCGTCACGCGGCCGTCGGTCATGGCTTCGGACTGCACGCCCATCTGACGCAACAGTTCGAGCGTGGTGCGCACGTCCTTCAGGTTCGGCACGTTCGACAGATGGACGTCGTCGGCGGTGAGAAGGCTCGCGCACAGAATCGGCAAAGCCGCGTTCTTGGCGCCCGATACGGTGATTTCGCCGGAGAGCTTCGCGCCCCCCGTAATGACGAGTTTGTCCATGATTGCTTGTCCTTCGACCGAGCGTCCTGCTGCGGAGCCGGATTCGGCGCCGCGGTTATCTTGAATGTTCCGCACTCTGTGCTGCCTGGTTCTGCCTGCTTCTACCGGTCGTGCCGGGTGTTGCTAGCTGTTGCTGAGGGTTGGGCGTGTGGCCTGCGTGTGACTTGTTTGGCTTCGCCGGATGGATTCAGGCCGATTTCCATTCGTCGGGAGTGAGGGTCTTCATGCTGAGCGCATGAATCTCCTCGCGCATGCGCTCGCCGAGCGCCGCGTAGACCAGTTGATGACGCGCGATCAGGCGTTTGCCGACGAACGCATCGCTCACGATGGTCGCGAAAAAATGCTGGCCGTCGCCTTCCACTTCGAGATGCTGGCACGACAGACCGCCAGCGATGTAGTCCTTCACTTGCTCGGGAGTCGGCAACATGGGATTGTCTCCTTGAGATTTAGTGACGCAGCTTGTAGCCGCTCGCGAGCAGCCGCACCGCGATGAGCGCGAGCACGACCAGAAAGCCGCCGACGATGCACAGGCTCAAGAGCGGGTTCACGTCCGACGAGCCGAAAAAGCCGTAGCGGAAACCGTCGATCATGTAGAAGAACGGATTCAGATGCGACACCGCGCGCCAGACGGGCGGCAGCGAATGCGTCGAATAGAAGACGCCCGACAGGAACGTGAGCGGCATGATCAGGAAGTTCTGGAACGCGGCCAATTGATCGAACTTGTCGGCCCAGATGCCGGCGATCAGACCGAGCGTGCCGAGAATCGCCGAGCCGAGCATCGCGAACGCAATAATGTAGAGCGGCGCGGAAAATGACATCGGGATGAACCATATCGTCACGATGAAGACGCCGAAGCCGACGCACAACCCGCGCACGACCGACGCGAGCACATACGCGAAGAACATCTCCCAATGCGCGATGGGCGGCAGCAGCACGAACACGAGATTGCCCGTGATCTTCGACTGAATCAGCGACGACGAACTGTTCGCGAATGCGTTCTGCAACACGCTCATCATCACGAGGCCGGGCACGAGAAAGCTCGTGTACCCGACACCCGGATAGACCTGCACATGCCCGGTCAGCGCGTGACCGAAGATGGTGAGATAAAGCAGCGCGGTGACGATAGGCGCGAGCACCGTCTGAAACGACACCTTCCAGAAGCGCAGTAACTCCTTGTAGAACAACGTCTGGAAACCGCTCATGAAAGCCCCTCGACCATTTCCGGCTCGTTCATGACCTGAAGGAACACGTCTTCGAGATCGGCTTTGCGCACTTCGATTTCGTCGAACGTGCAGCCCGCCGCGCGACATTTCGCGAGGATCGGCTCGACTTCGTCGTAGCTCGACAAGCGCAGGAGGTGCTGCGCGCCGGATACCGCTTGAGGATCGACTTCCAACGAGCGCAGGTCGGCGGGCAGCACGCCGCTCGAAAAGCGCAGATAGAGCTGCATGCCAGCGAAACGCTGCAACAGCGCGCTCGTGCGCTCAAGCGCGACGATCTCACCGCGGCGAAGCATCGCCAGGCGGTCGCACAGCGATTCGGCTTCTTCGAGGTAATGCGTCGTCAGCACGATGGTATGTCCCTCGCGATTCAGGCGCGAGATGAACTTCCAGAGCGTCTGCCGAAGCTCGACGTCGACGCCGGCCGTGGGTTCGTCGAGCACGATCACAGGCGGCCGATGCACCAGCGCCTGCGCCACCAGCACGCGGCGCTTCATGCCACCGGACAGCGCGCGTGTGTTGACGTCGGCTTTCTCGGTGAGATCGAGGTTCGCCATGACCTCGTCGATCCAGTCGTCGTTGTTCCGCAGGCCGAAATAGCCCGACTGGATGCGCAGCGACTCGCGCACCGTAAAGAACGGATCGAACACGAGCTCCTGCGGGACGACGCCGAGCGCCCGACGCGCCGCGCGAAAATCGCTGACGACATCATGACCGCGCACGCTGATCGTGCCGCTATCGGCCCGCGCGAGTCCCGCGAGAATGCTGATCAACGTGGTCTTGCCCGCGCCGTTCGGGCCGAGCAGGCCGAAGAACTCGCCCTCTTCCACCGTGAGGCTCACGCCCTTGAGCGCCTGCAGATCCTTGTAGCGCTTTCGGACGTTTCGGATTTCTATGGCTGACATGAACAGTGCGCGCGCCTCGTGCGGCCGCGCCTCGATTGTGCGGATTACGCGTGACGGACCCGGGCTCGCTTCAAAAGGGGCCGGGTTCGGGCCCGAAAAAACGTTTGATTATAGGGCAAAGCCGGTAGAGCCGACGTCGGAGCGATCCTGTTTGCGGCGGTGCTCACGCTGATGAACGCCGCCGCGCCTGAGCATATGAGTCAGGACAGGATCAATGTCGGAAGGTGAGCAGCGTGTCGACGCCATAGGCTTGCGCAAGACTGGCAAGCCCGGAGGGAATGTTGACGATACCGAGCGCGGCGCCGCGCGCAGTGGCCGCGCGCTGCCATGCGAGCAGCACGGCGAGCGCGGACGAATCGAACTGCCGAAGCGGCGCGCAATCGACTTCCGTCGCGCCCGCGGCGATGCGCGAAAGGCCGGCTTCGAGCGCGGCCTTCGCGCTTTCGTGAGTCAAGGACGCGGCCGTCTGGAAACGGCCGCCGGTGCCGACTGCGCTCACGACGAAGCCTTGCCGCTCGCGAGTTGCTGGTTGCGCTGCGTGAGGAACTGCAGCAGGCCGTCGACGCCGTGTTGCGAGATCTGCTCGCTGAACTGCTGCTGATACGCCTGAATCAACCATGCGCCGAGCACGTTGATGTCATACACGCGCCAGCCTTGCGGCGTCTTGTACAGGCGATAGTCGAGCTCGACCGGCTGGCCGTTGTTCATCACCACCGAGCGAACGACGACATCGGTGTCTTCCGGCGATGCGCGGAACGGCTTGTACTGAATGGTCTGATTGCGCACCTGGCTGAGCGCGCCCGAATACGTGCGGATCAGCAGCATCTTGAATTGCTCGACGATCTGCTTTTGCTGCTCGGGCGTGGCCGAATTCCAGTTGCGGCCCATCACGAGACGCGTGGTGCGCGTGAAGTCCGTGTACGGCAGGATCTTCTGGTTGACGAGTTCGGTGATGTGCTGCACGTCGCCCGACTGAAGCTTCGGGTCCGACTTGATCTGATCGAGAACCTGCTGCGTGACGGTCTTGATCATGCCGTCGGGCGAGCTGGTATCGACCGTTTGCGCCGACGCCGCGCCGCAGAACGCCATCAGCATGGCAAACAAAGGAAGCAAGAAGAGTTTTTTCATCGCAGACCCTGCAAAAGAAGTGGCTTGGATTGGAGTGCGCCGCTTGAACCAAGTTCAGGCCGCGCACCGGCCAATCTGTAATAAACGCTGTCAATCATGTTACCGCGCGTTAGCGTGGATGCGCTCAACGCAGGCGGAACGAAGGGAAGCCGGGCGGCGCACGCGGCGGCACGTACTGATTGCCCGGCACGGTCGCGCCGCTAGAACTCGCGGCGTTCGGCGTGGCTGCGGTTCCCGAAGCAGGCGCCGCGCCCGACGCGCCTTCCGCCGCCGACGCCGCAGCGGGCGGCACCGCCGTTGCCGATGCGCCCACCGCGCCGCTCGCGCCGCCCGGTTCGGCGTACGTCGGCAGCGGCGCTTCGTCGTAGTTCGGCATGCTGCCGGTATCGCCGTCGGTGTCGCCGTGAATCAGATACTGCCGACGCTGCAAGTACGCGTTACGCACGAACGAGTATTTGTCGAGCGCGGCATCGGCGAGTACGTCCGTCGCGCCGAGCAGATTCGCCCGCGTATTGACGAGGTTCACGCCATACAGCGCCCAACTCACGGAATCCGGACTCACGTATGTCAGCGGACTGCCGAAATAGTCGACCACCAGACCGCTCGTATCGCGCACCGTGCTCGGCCCGAGCAGCGGCAGCACGAGATACGGACCCGACGGCACGCCGTAATGACCGAGCGTTAGGCCGAAGTCGCCGGAGTGCTTCGGCAACTTGGCGACGGTCGCCACGTCGAAGAGGCCGCCGACGCCGAACACCGTGTTGATCGCGACGCGCATGATGTCGGAGACGCCATCCGCTATCTTCAACTGCAGCAGATTGTTCGCCGCGATGTACACATCGCCGATATTCGAGAAGAAGTTCGTGACGCTGTTGCGCACCGGCTCCGGCACGCTCCACACGTACGCCTTCGCGACCGGCTTCAGCGCGAACTGGTCCACCTTGTCGTTGATGGTGAACATCGTCCGGTTGTAACTCTCGAACGGATCGCCCTTCGTGGGCGTCGTCACCGTCGCGCAACCGGCGAGCGTCACCGCCGCCGCCGAGACAAGCACGCGCCGCAGCCCCATCGCGTACATAGCTTCTCCTTATTGAGCCGAGCCCGATGCCGCGCTCGCTGCCGCCGCGCCCGACGCCGCGGGTGCGGCGGGTGCGGGTGCAGCGCCCATGGCGCTGGCCGCGCCCGGGAACGCCGGCGCGGCAGCGGCCGGCGCGGCCGGCGTTGCTGCCTTCGACGCGCCCGAATCCGCCGCCTTGTTGTAGAGGAACTGTCCGATCAGGTTTTCGAGCACGACAGCCGATTGCGTCATCGTGATGGTGTCGCCGTTCTTGAGCATCTGATCGTCGCCGCCCGGCTCGAGGCCGATGTACTGCTCGCCGAGCAGACCCGAGGTCAGGATCTTCGCGGACGAATCCTTCGGAAACTGGTACTGCTTGTCGATGTCGATGGTCACGACCGCCTGATACGCGTTCGGGTCGAAGCCGATGGAGCCGACGCGCCCGACCGTCACGCCCGCGCTTTTAACGGGCGCGCGCGGCTTCAGGCCGCCGATGTTGTCGAACTTGAGCCGAACGGCGTAGGTTTGCTGGAACGACAGGGAACTCATGTTGCCGGCCTTCAGCGCGAGAAACAGCAGCGCCACGAAACCGAGCACCACGAAGAGGCCGACCCAAAAGTCGAGAGCAGTCTTTTTCATCGTCTTTCCAAAGAGAATCTTGTCGCGGGTTGCGCGTGATGGTCTGTGCCCTTCACAACGCCCACGCCCTCGCGAGCGTCCGCGAGTGGTCCATTAGCTGAACATCAACGCGGTCAGCAGGAAGTCGAGGCCGAGCACGGCGAGCGACGCGTACACGACCGTTTTCGTCGTCGCGCGCGACACGCCTTCGGGCGTCGGCCGGGCTTCATAGCCCTGGAACAGCGCGATGAACGTCACCGCGAAACCGAACACAACGCTTTTCACGACGCCGTTGCCGACATCGCGCCAGACATCCACGCCGCCCTGCATCTGCGACCAGAACGCGCCCGAATCCACGCCGATCAGCAGCACGCCGACCACATAGCCGCCGATCACGCCGACCGCGCTGAAGATGGCCGCGAGCACCGGCATCGAGATGATGCCCGCCCACATGCGCGGCGCGACGACCACCTTGATGGGATCGACGGCCATCATTTCCATTGCCGTGAGTTGCTCGCCCGCCTTCATGAGGCCGATTTCCGCCGTCAGCGACGTGCCAGCGCGCCCGGCGAAGAGCAGCGCCGTGACCACGGGCCCGAGTTCGCGCACGAGCGACAGCGCGACGAGCAGCCCGAGCGCCTGCTCCGAGCCATAGCGGTTGAGCGTGTAGTAGCCCTGCAAGCCGAGCACGAAGCCGACGAACAGGCCCGACACCGCGATGATCACGAGCGAATAATTGCCGACGAAGTGGATTTGTTTCGTGACAAGCCGCGGGCGGCGCAGCAGCGGGAAGAATTCGAGCACGAGACGCACGAGCATGCGCGTCGCGTAACCAGCGGTGCCGAAGCCGTCGAGCACCCAGCGTCCGAGTGCGCTGATCATGCCTTGCCTCCGATGCCGAAATCCGCCGCGAGGTTCTGGCTCGCGTAGTGGAACTTGAAGGGGCCGTCGGGCGTGCCGTCGATGAACTGGCGCACGGTCGGGTCCTGCGACGCGCGCAGTTGCGCCGGCGTGCCTTCCGCATGGATGCCGCCGTTGGCCACGAAGTACACGTAGTCGGCGATGGCGAACGACTCCGGCACGTCGTGCGAGACGAGAATGGACGTGGCGCCGAGCGCGTCGTTCAGCGTGCGAATGAGCTTCGCGGTGATGCCGAGCGAAATGGGATCGAGGCCGGCGAACGGCTCGTCGTACATCATGAGTTCGGGATCGAGCGCGATGGCGCGCGCGAGCGCCACGCGACGCGCCATGCCGCCCGAGATTTCCGACGGCGCGAGATCGCGCGCGCCGCGCAGGCCGACGGCGTTGAGCTTCATCAGAACGAGATCGCGGATAAGCGCTTCGGGCAGATCCGTGTGCTCGCGCAGCGGAAACGCGACGTTCTCGAAGACCGTCTGATCCGTGAAGAGCGCGCCGAACTGGAACAGCATGCCCATCTTCCGGCGCAGCGCGTAGAGGCCGTCGCGGGTCTGCGCGCCCACGTCCTGCCCGCCGTACAGCACCTGGCCGCGGCTCGCCTTGACGAGACCGCCGATCAGCCGAAGCGTCGTGGTCTTGCCGCAGCCCGAGCCGCCCATGACCGCGACGACCTGACCGCGCGTGAAGCGCATGTTCAGGTTCGACAGGACGAGCCGGTCGCCGTAACCGAAGTCGACGTCGCGTAGCTCGAGCAGAGTCTCAGAAGAGGCTGGCACTGGGTAAGAAATTCCGTTGACGCAAAACGCCGCATTATAGGGCCTGCGTGCAATCGGTGCTTTGCCTAGTGCGCGGTGCCTAATTTTTTCGGAACTGTCAGCATTGACCTGCAAAGTTTTGTTGCAGCAATGTGACCGCCTGAGCAGTATCCGGCGCTTCGGTCACCGCGCGCACGACCGCCGCGCTGCCCACGCCCGTCGCGAGCACGTCGCCGATCACTTTGCCGTCGATTCCGCCGATCGCGACGAGCGGCACCCGGCCGCGCAGAAGCTGCACGTAGCGGCGCAGGCGGGCAAGCCCCTGCGGCTTGGTCGGCATGACCTTCGTCGTCGTCGGGAAGACGGCGCCGAGCGCGAGATAGCTCGGCCGGAAATGCAGCGCGCGCAGCATTTCATAGTAGCCGTGCGTCGAGAGGCCGAGGCGCAGGCCGGCGCCCGCAATCGCGCTCAGGTCGGCGGTCTCGACGTCTTCCTGGCCGAGGTGCACGCCGTAAGCGCCCGCCGCTATCGCCTCGCGCCAGTGATCGTTGATGAAGAGCCGCGCCTGATGACGACGCCCCGCCGCCACGGACCGCTCGATCTCGCGTCGAAGATCGTCGGCGTCCGCGCTTTTGCGGCGCAGTTGCGCCGTGGCGACGCCCAGCTCGAGCACGCGCTCCACCCATTCCGCGCTCGGCAGAACGGGATAGAGGCCGAGCGCGTCGGGGCATGCGGGGAATGCGGGCTCCGGCGCGGGCGGAAGGTCGCTCACGCGCGGAAACGTCGCGAAATCGACGGGCCAGGCGTCGTCTTTCGACTCGTCGCCGGTGCGCCAGGCCAGCGCCAGAACGAGTGCATCGTGCGGCTCGAAGTTGCAGTCGAGAAACGCGGCGAGCGCGGCGAGCCAGTCGTCGGAGCGCTCGCCGTCGAGCACGAAACGCGCGCCGTTGCGCGTCAGCGTCACGCGCGAGCCGTGCGCTTCGAGCAGGGCGGCGTCGCCGGCAAGCGCGCCGGGATCGGATTCACGCGGGCCCGTGAGCACGATCAAATCCTGCGCGCCGGCCGATTCGGGCGCGGTCAGGCAGATGCGCCAGCGCGTCGACGCGGCGGGCCAGTCGCCCAGACGCGCGCGGATGCGCTCCGCGACTTCCAGGAGTTCGTCCGCCGGCGGCCAGAACACTTCGCGACCGAGCAGGCTCATGCCGCACCTCCGTCCTGATGCCAGAACGGCATGCCGACGACCGGCGTGCTTGCCTGCGCGCTGTCGCGCTCGGCCATCGGACCGGCGAGGAACGCGCTGCGGCCCGCTTCGACGCCCAGCGCAAATGCACGCGCCATCTGCGGCGGAAACGTGGCCTGCGACACCGCCGTGTTGAGCAGCACGCCGTCGAAGCCCCACTCCATCACCTGACACGCGTGCGACGGCACGCCCAGACCCGCATCGACGATCAGTGGCACGTCCGGCAGCCGCTCGCGCAGCGTGCGCAGGCCGTACGGGTTCGTCACGCCCTTGCCCGTGCCGATGGGCGCGCCCCACGGCATCAGCGCTTCGCAGCCGGCATCGAGCAGGCGCCGGCCGATCACCAGATCTTCGGTGCAGTACGGCAGCACCTTGAAGCCGTCGCGCACGAGCTTCGCCGCCGCTTCGACCAGGCCGATCGGGTCGGGCTGGAGCGTGTAATCGTCGCCGATCAGTTCGAGCTTGATCCACGGCGTGTCGAAGACTTCCCGCGCCATGTAGGCAGTTGTCAGCGCTTCGTCGACGCTCTGGCAGCCCGCGGTGTTCGGCAACAGCGCGACGCCGTGACGCTTGAGCACGTCGAAGAAGCCGGCTTCGCCCGTCTCCGACTGGCGGCGCAGCGCGACCGTCACCATGCCGGGGCGCGCGGCATCGATGGAATCGGACAGCGATTGCAGCGACGGATAGCGCGACGTGCCGAGCAGCACGCGGCTCGGAAATGCCTGGCCGTAGAGCGTGAGCACATCGGCGGTCTGTGTGGTCATGATGGAATCCTTCGTGTGTTCAACCGCCCGCGACGGGCGAAACGACGTCGAGCTTGTCGCCCGGCGCGAGCGTCTTCGTGCCATGCTCGCCGCGCGCGACGAACTGGCCGTTGAGCGCGACTGCGAACGGCGGCTTCGCGCCGAACGCGGCGAGCGCGTCAGTCACGGTCGCGGCATCGGGCAAGGTGAACTCGCGCTGATTGATGTGGATGTTCATGGTTCTGTCTCTGAATCGTGTCACGCGGGCACGGCCGCGAACGCGCCGTGCAGCAGCTCGGGCCATGCGGCATCGCCGCGGAACTGCGCGAACGAAGCGGCGTCGCGCACCGCTCCTCCGATGAGCGCATCGGCGAGCGCGCACGCGGCATCGGCCACTTCGGGCGCGATCATGAAGCCGTGCCGATACAGCCCGTTCACGCGCAGCGTCTGCGCGCCATCCCAGGCAATGGCCGGACGATGATCCGGCAGCGTCGGCCGGCATTGCGAATTGAGTTCGAGAATGCGCGCTTCGCCGAATCCCGGATGCACGGCGAAGGCCGCGCTCAGCAATTCGAGCGCCGAGCGCACGCTGACGGGCGACATGTCCTCGCCCTCGACTTCCGTCGCGCCGATCACGTAGACGTCGTTCTGCTTCGGCGCGATGTAAAGCGGATAGCGCGGATGCAGCAAGCGCACCGGCCGCGTGAGCCCGATGCCCGGCGCATGCACCCGCGCCACTTCGCCGCGAATGCCGCGCAGCGCGGGCCACGCGGCCTTCGCGCCGAGACCGCGGCAATCGATGATCCAGCGCGCATCGGGCATGGCATCGACCGGCGTGTTCCAGTGCGTGCGCACGCCGCGCGCCGCCAGCCCCGCCGCGAGCGCCTTGAGCGCCTGCCGGTTGTCGAGCTGGCCTTCGTGCGGCAGCAGCCAGCCCTGCGCGAAGCGCGTCCCGAGCGCCGGTTCCGCCTCGGCGACCTGCGCGCCCGCGAGCTTGACGAAACCGCCGTCGAGTAGCGATACCGGGGCGTTCGCGCGCAGCCGGCGCTCGAAAAGCGGCGCTTCCGCGCGATCCGCGCCGTGCCAGACGACGAGCGTCCCGTTGCGCTGAAAGAAGACCGGCTCGGGCAATGCCGCGAGCACATCCGGCCAGCGCGCGAGCGACGCCGCGCCGAGTTCGACGACGAGCGGCTCCGCGCTCGTTGCCTCCGCGAGCGGCGCGAGCATGGCCGCGGCGACCCACGCGGCCGACTGCGAGCCGGCTTCGTCGCCACGCTCGTAGAGCGCGACGCCGTGCCCCGCGCCCGCAAGCTGCCAGGCGACGAGCCGCCCGACGAGCCCGCCGCCGATCACGGCGAAATCCGGCCGGCGGGCGTCGCCCTGTTCCATGCTGTTCACAATCCGATGTCTCCTCATCCGGTCGCGTGCGTCGCCTCGACGTACGCGAGCGTCGCCGCAGGAAGCGGCATACCGATTGACTAACGTGACGAATCAGCGGAGGAGAGACCTGCACGGCGGCCGTCAGACGCACCGAGCGGAAAAGGAAGACCGGAAGAGACTGGAGGAATGGCGCGGCGAACGCGCGTTCTCCGGAAACTTCCCTCGCCGGTATTACCCGGATCGGGTGCAAAGGGTCTCTCTCAGCCTCGCCGCGCCGGCCACCGTTGCCAGTGACGGCGCGCGAAGCACCCCTGTTTCGTCGCAGATCATTAGAGCATAAAAGGCAAAGCCGCTGCAAACCGGGATTGCCCGCTGCGGCCGTGGCGCTCCCGTCGTGCCGCGTCGTGCCGCGTCGTGCCGCTTCGGTCGCGGCCGGCGGCACTCTGGCACAATGCCCCGAACACCGGTTCATCGGACGATCGGGCCGAATTAAGCGACAGTTAAGGCAGCATCACAACAATCTGCGAACCCGGAACTGGCTGCGCGCACGTCGATGCCGCGCGCCGAACGGCAAGCGACACCGTCTCAACCCGCCGGCGATCCGGCGCACCCGAACACAAGGTCATGGTCAACACGAATCTCGAAAGCACGCAGCAGAAGGCGGATGACGTATCGGCGTGGAGCCTCATCAAACCTTACTGGGTCTCGGAAGAACGCGGCATCGCGTGGGGCCTTCTGGTCGCGATCATCGCGATCAATATGACGGTCGTCTGGATCAACGTGCGGCTCAACAGCTGGAACGCAGACTTTTATAACGCGCTGCAAAACAAGAACGTGCGCGACTTTCCGCACTTGCTGCTGATCTTCACGGGTCTCGCGTTCGCGTACATCCTGCTTGCCGTCTACGGCCGCTATCTCCGGCAAATGCTCGCGTTCCGCTGGCGGCAATGGCTCACGAACCGGTATCTCGAACAATGGTTCGGCGACAAGGCGTTCTACCGCATCGAACGCGACCGCCTCGCCGACAACCCCGACCAGCGTATCAGCGACGACCTGCAATCCTTCGCGACCACCACGCTTACGCTGTCGCTCGACCTGCTGTCGACGCTCGTCACGCTCGTCACCTTCATCACTATCTTGTGGACGCTCGCGGGCGCTCTGACGCTGACGCTCTTCGGCAAGCCGCTCGTCGTTCCGGGCTACATGGTGTGGGCCGCCGCCCTCTACGCGATCCTCGGCTCGCTCATCATCCAGAAGGTCGGGCATCCGCTCGTGTCGATCAACTATCAGCAGCAGAAAGTGGAGGCGGACTTCCGCTTCGGCCTGATTCGCGTGCGCGAAAACGCCGAGCAGATTGCGTTCTACGACGGCATCGCCACCGAAACCGCCAACGCGAAGAGCATCTTCCAGCGCATTCGCGACAACTGGTGGCTCATCATGAAGTACACGAAGCGCATGACCTTCGTGCTGTCCTTCTACGGGCAGATTGCGATCATTTTTCCGATCATGGTCGCCGCGCCGCGCTACTTCGCGGGCGCGTTCTCATTCGGCGTGCTGATGCAGATTTCATCGGCGTTCGGCACGGTCAGCGATTCCTTCTCGTGGTTCATCAACAGTTATTCGACGCTGGTCGAATGGCGCGCCACCGTCAACCGTCTGCGCGAGTTCAAGCGCGTGATGCGCTCGACGCATATCCGCGAGGAAACGTCGCCTGCGACGGAACGCGGCGGCATCAATCTGCATTACACGAGCACGCCGTCGCTGACGACGACCGGCCTCACACTCGCGCTTCCGAATGGCACGCCGCTTTCGCGCGTGGCGGACGTGTCGATCGAGCCCGGTTCGCGCTGGCTCGTCGTCGGACCGTCGGGTTCGGGCAAGAGCACGCTGATGCGCGCGCTGGCGGGCCTGTGGCCGTTCGGCGACGGCACCATCGACGCGCCCGTCGATGCGAAGCTGATGTTCGTGCCGCAGCAGAGTTATCTGCCGATCGGGACGTTGCGCGCGGCGCTGTCGTATCCGTCGCCGGCCACGACGTTCACCGACGAAGAATCGCGCGAAGCCTTGCGCGCCTGCAACCTCGAAGCGTACGCGGACCGGCTCGATGAAAGCGCGCACTGGGCGCGCAGCTTGTCGCCGGGCGAGCAGCAGCGGCTGGCTGCGGCGCGCGTGCTGCTGCACAAGCCGGACTTCGTGTTCCTCGACGAAGCGACGAGCGCGCTCGATGCGGAGAACGAGCTGCACATCTACAACACGCTGGTCGAGCGGTTGCCGAAAGCGGCCATCTTAAGCGTCGCGCATCGGGAGTCGGTCGCGATGTTCCATGACTACAAGATCGAGATCGAAAGGGCGATGGTGGAGGCTTGATTTCTTCGCGTAGATAGCAAAAAGGCCACGGAACGCGTGGCCTTTTTGCTTCACGATGCGTCGAACGATTACCGCGGCAACTCACTCGACCCCATCAAATACGCATCCACCGACCGCGCGCACTGACGCCCTTCGCGAATCGCCCAGACGACGAGCGACTGCCCGCGCCGCATATCGCCCGCCGTGAACACCTTGTCCACCGACGTGTAATACGCCTTCTCGCCTTCAGTCGTTGCCCGCACGTTGCCGCGCGCGTCCTTGTCGACGCCGAACGCTTCGAGCACCGGCGAAAGCGGCTGCGTGAAACCCATCGCGAGCAGAACCAGATCCGCCTTCATCTCGAATTCGGAATTCGGCACTTCTTGCATCTTGCCGTTCTTCCATTCGACGCGCGCCGCGATCAGCTTCTCCACCTTGCCGTTCTTGCCTTCAAAGCGCTTGGTCGCAACCGACCAGTCGCGCTCGCAACCTTCCTCATGCGATGACGACGTGCGCAGCTTGATCGGCCAGTACGGCCACACGAGCGGCTTGTTCTCTTCTTCAGGCGGCTGCGCGAGCAGTTCAAATTGCGTGACGCTCTTCGCGCCATGACGGTTCGACGTGCCGACGCAGTCCGAGCCCGTATCGCCGCCGCCGATCACGACGACATGCTTGCCCTTCGCGACGAGTTGATCCGCGACCTTGTCGCCCGCGTTGACCTTGTTCTGCTGCGGGAGAAACTCCATCGCGAAGTGGATGCCTTGCAGCTCGCGCCCCGGCACCGGCAAGTCGCGCGGCGTTTCCGAGCCGCCCGCGACCACCACCGCGTCGAACTGCTCTTTCAGTTCTTCCGGCGTGATGCTTTCCTTCGCCGTATTGCCGATGTGCGACGGGATCGCATCGCGGCCGACGAACACGTTCGTGCGGAACGACACGCCTTCCGCTTCCATCTGGCGCATGCGGCGGTCGATCAGCCACTTCTCCAGCTTGAAGTCGGGGATGCCATAGCGCAGCAGTCCGCCGATGCGATCATTCTTTTCGAACACGACCACGTCATGTCCCGCGCGCGCCAGTTGCTGCGCGACCGCGAGCCCCGCCGGACCCGAACCCACGACGGCGACTTTCTTGCCCGTCTTGTGCTTCGGCGGCTGTGGGGCGACCCAGCCTTCTTCCCACGCCTTGTCGATGATCTTGCGCTCGATCGACTTGATGCCGACCGGATCTTCGTTGATGCCGAGCGTGCACGCCGCCTCGCAAGGCGCCGGGCAGATGCGGCCCGTGAACTCCGGGAAGTTGTTGGTCGAATGCAGCACTTCGATCGCGCTCTTCCAGTCCTGGCGGAACACGAGATCGTTGAAGTCCGGAATGATGTTGTTGACCGGACAGCCGTTGTTGCAGAACGGAATACCGCAATCCATGCAGCGCGCGCCTTGAACCTTGGCGTCGTCGTCAGTCAGCGCAGCGACGAATTCCTTGTAATGCTTGACGCGGGTCAGCGGTGCTTCGTACGCCTCATGGCGGCGTTCGAATTCGAGAAAACCGGTTGCCTTGCCCATATCTTTCTCTGTATTGAGTGAGGATCGCGCTCTCCGATGCCTTTTCATCGGAGAGCCCTGACTTGTTGTGTTTCGGGCTTAAGCCGCCAGTGCTTCCTTCGCCTTTCTCGCGCCGATTTCGCCGAGCGCGCGCTTGTATTCGGTCGGGAACACCTTCACGAACTGACGACGCGACGCATCCCAGTTTTCGAGCAGCGCCTTCGCACGCGGCGAGCCGGTGAACTGAAAGTGGCGCTCGACGAGGCCCTTGAGCAGCGCTTCGTCGGTCTGGCCCGCGTGCCACAGCGCGCGATCCACCGTGCGCTCCTGTTCGGCTTGTTGCAGCACCGGATCGAGCGCGACCATCGACTTGTTGCACTTTGCGGCGAACGTGCCGTCCGGGTCGTACACGAACGCGATGCCGCCCGACATACCCGCCGCGAAGTTGCGGCCCGTTTCGCCGAGCACGATCACCGTGCCGCCCGTCATGTATTCGCAGCCGTGGTCGCCGGTGCCTTCGACAACCGCCGTCGCGCCCGAGTTACGCACGCAGAACCGCTCGCCCGCGACGCCGCGGAAGTACGATTCGCCTTCGATTGCGCCGTACATCACCGTGTTGCCGCAGATGATGTTTTCCTCGGACTTGCCGCGGAAGTCGTTGGTCGGGCGAATGATGATGCGCCCGCCTGACAAGCCCTTGCCGACGTAGTCGTTGCCGTCGCCGACGAGATCGAGCGTCACGCCCTTCGCGAGGAACGCGCCGAAGCTCTGGCCCGCCGTGCCCTTCAGCTGAATGTGGATGGTGTCGTCCGGCAAGCCGTCGTGGCCGTACTTCTTCGCGATCAGACCGGACAGCATGGCGCCGACCGTGCGATTCACGTTGCGCACCGGCTGAATGAACGAGACGTGCTCGCCCTTCTCGATCGCCGCCTTCGACTTCTCGATCAGCACGTGATCCAGCGCCTTGTCGAGACCGTGGTCCTGCACGTCCACATGCTTGCGCGCCACTTCTTCGCTGACCGGCACCTGATAGAAGATGCGCGAGAAGTCGAGTCCCTTCGCCTTCCAGTGCTCGACGCCCTTCTTCGTGTCGAGCAGATCGACGCGGCCGATCAGGTCGTCGAACTTGCGCAGGCCGAGCTGCGCCATGATCTCGCGCACTTCTTCCGCAACGAAGAAGAAGAAGTTGACGACGTGTTCCGGCTGGCCCGTGAACTTCGCTCGCAGCACCGGATCCTGCGTCGCGACGCCGACCGGGCACGTGTTCAGGTGGCACTTGCGCATCATGATGCAGCCTTCGACGACGAGCGGCGCCGTCGCGAAGCCGAACTCGTCCGCGCCGAGCAGCGCGCCGATCACGACATCGCGGCCGGTCTTCATCTGGCCGTCGGCCTGAACGCGGATACGGCCGCGCAGACGGTTGAGCACGAGCGTCTGCTGCGTTTCGGCGAGGCCGAGTTCCCACGGCGTGCCGGCATGCTTCAGCGACGACAGCGGGGACGCGCCCGTGCCGCCGTCATGGCCCGCGATCACGACGTGATCGGCCTTCGCCTTCGCGACGCCCGCCGCCACGGTGCCGACGCCCACTTCGGAAACCAGCTTCACCGAAATGCTCGACGACGAATTCACGTTCTTCAGATCGTGGATGAGCTGCGCCAGGTCTTCGATCGAATAGATGTCATGGTGCGGCGGCGGCGAGATGAGGCCCACGCCCGGCACCGAATAACGCAGCTTGCCGATGTAGTCCGACACCTTGTGGCCGGGCAGCTGGCCGCCTTCGCCGGGCTTCGCGCCCTGCGCCATCTTGATCTGGATCTGATCCGCCGACGACAGATATTCCGCCGTCACGCCGAAGCGCCCGGACGCGACCTGCTTGATCTTCGAGCGCAGCGAATCGCCGTCCTTCAGCGGAATGTCGGTGACGACTTCCTTGCCGATGATCGATTGCAGCGAGTCGCCGCTCTTGATCGGAATGCCGCGCAGTTCGTTGCGATAGCGCGTTTCGTCTTCGCCGCCTTCGCCCGTGTTCGACTTGCCGCCGATGCGGTTCATCGCGACCGCCAGTGTGGCGTGCGCTTCCGTGCTGATCGAGCCGAGCGACATCGCGCCCGTCGCAAAACGCTTGACGATTTCCTTCGCCGGTTCCACTTCATCGAGCGGAATGGCCTTAGCCGGGTCAAGCCTGAACTCGAACAGGCCGCGGAACGTCATGTGGCGCTTGGTCTGGTCGTTAATAAGGTGCGCGTATTCCTTGTACGTCTGGTACGAATTGCTGCGCGCCGAATGTTGCAGCTTGGCGATGGCATCCGGCGTCCACATATGCTCTTCGCCACGCACGCGGTACGCGTACTCGCCGCCCGCATCCAGCATGGTCGCGAGCACGGGGTTGTCGCCGAACGCATCGCGATGCAGGCGAATGGCTTCCTCGGCCACTTCGAAGATGCCGATGCCGCCGACCTTCGACGCCGTGCCCTTGAAATACTTTTCCACGAGATCCGACGACAGACCGACTGCTTCGAAGATCTGCGCGCCGGTGTAGGACATGTACGTCGAAATGCCCATCTTCGACATGACCTTGTGCAGGCCCTTGCCGACTGCCTTCGTGAAGTTGTAGATGGCCTTGTCCGCCGACAGGTCGCCCTTCAGCCCTTCGGCCATGTTGGCGAGCGTTTCCAGCGCGAGATACGGATGCACGGCTTCCGCGCCGTAGCCCGCGAGCAGCGCGAAGTGATGCGTCTCGCGCGCCGAACCCGTTTCCACGACGAGACCGGTGCTCGTGCGCAAGCCGTGCTGCACGAGGTGCGTGTGAATGGCGGACGTGGCGAGCAGCGCCGGAATCGCGACGTTGTCGCGGTCCATCTTGCGGTCCGACACGATCAGGATGTTGTAGCCGGACTTCACGGCATCGACGGCTTCAGCGCACAGCGAGGCAATGCGCGCTTCCACGCCTTCCTTGCCCCACGCGACCGGATAGCAAATGCTCAGTTCGTACGAGCGGAATTTGCCGCCGGTGTACGTGTCGATGGCGCGGATCTTCGCGATGTCCTTGAAGTCGAGCACGGGCTGCGACACTTCCAGGCGCATCGTCGGGTTGATGTTGATAGTGTCGAGCAGGTTCGGCTTCGGCCCGATGAACGAGACGAGCGACATCACCATGTTCTCGCGGATCGGGTCGATCGGCGGGTTCGTCACCTGCGCGAACAACTGCTTGAAGTAGTGATAGAGCGTCTTGTTCTTGCTGGACATGACCGCGAGCGGCGAATCGTTGCCCATGGAGCCGACGGCCTCCTCGCCCGATTGCGCCATCGGCGCCATCAGGAACTTGAGGTCTTCTTGCGTATAGCCGAACGCCTGCTGGCGATCGAGCAGCGCGGCGGCCTCGCGGCGCTGCGCTTCCACGTCCTCGGCCTTCGGCTCGATCTCGTCGAGCTTGATACGCACGGCGTCGATCCAGCTCTTGTACGGCTTCGCGTTCGCGAGGTTGTCCTTGAGCTCCTTGTCCTCGATGATGCGGCCCTGCTCCATGTCGATCAGGAACATCTTGCCCGGCTGAAGACGCCACTTCTTGACGATCTTCGATTCGGGAATGGGCAGCACGCCGGATTCCGACGCGAGGATCACGAGGTCGTCGTCCGTCACGATGTAGCGCGCCGGGCGCAGGCCGTTACGGTCGAGCGTCGCGCCGATCTGGCGGCCGTCCGTGAACGCAATCGCGGCCGGGCCGTCCCACGGCTCCATCATAGCGGCGTGGTATTCGTAGAACGCGCGGCGGTTGTCGTCCATCAGCGTGTGCTGTTCCCATGCTTCGGGAATCATCATCATCATCGCGTGGACGAGCGGATAGCCGGCCATCACCAGCAGTTCCAGACAGTTGTCGAACGAAGCGGTGTCCGACTGGCCCGGATAGATCAGCGGCCAGAGCTTCGGCAGATCGTCGCCGAGCACGTACGAGGCGATCGCGCCGGTGCGCGCGTTCAGCCAGTTGACGTTGCCCTTCACGGTGTTGATCTCGCCGTTGTGCGCGATCATGCGGTACGGGTGCGCCAGTTCCCACGCGGGGAACGTGTTCGTCGAGAAACGCTGGTGCACGAGCGCGAGCGCGGACACGACGCGCTCGTCTTGCAGGTCGCGGTAGTACACGCCGACCTGACCGGCCAGCAGCAGCCCCTTGTAGACGACCGTGCGCGACGACATGGACGGCACGAAGTATTCCTTGCCGTGCTTGAGCTTGAGCGCCTGAATGCGATGGCTCGCCGTCTTGCGGATGATGTAGAGCTTGCGCTCAAGCGCATCCGTCACGACGATATCCTTGCCGCGTCCGATGAAAATCTGGCGGATCAGCGGCTCGCTCGCCTTCACGGCGGGCGAAATGGGCATGTTGGCGTCGACCGGCACGTCGCGCCAGCCGAGCACGACTTGTCCCTCGGCCTTCACGGTGCGTTCGAGTTCCTGCTCGCACGCGAGGCGCGACGCGTGTTCCTTCGGCAGGAAGATCATGCCGACGCCGTATTCGCCAGCCGGCGGCAGCGTCACGCCCTGCTTGGCCATTTCCTCGCGATAGAAACCGTCCGGCACCTGAATGAGGATGCCCGCGCCGTCGCCCATCAGCGGGTCTGCGCCGACCGCGCCCCGGTGATCCAGATTCTCGAGAATCTTGAGACCCTGCTGAATGATCTCGTGGCTCTTCTTGCCCTTGATATGGGCGACGAAGCCGACGCCGCACGCGTCGTGTTCATTCGCGGGGTCGTACATGCCCTGCGCGGCGGGAAGCGAACCGACTGCCGGCTGCTGATGATCGTTCATGGGGACACCGTCTCTACTGTGGGGGCCGACTCGGCCGTTGAACCGTTTTGTTATCTCTCGCCCGGGCGCTTTCGGCTGCGCTGCAAGGCGCGGAGCCGATAGCGCAGCTTGCGCTGCATCGCAATAAACGCCGGAAATCGAAATATACGCGACGAATCAAAAAGATGGCAAATTAAATTCGATGGTCTGTCACCTATTATCGAAATGGTGCATCGCTGCCATATTTATTTGGTGCCATATCGCGAAGCAGCGAAAATAAACGGCGTCCCGCAAATCGGGCCACCGTTTGGTTCAGCGCGGCGCGCTCTTACTGCGTCTGGGGCGTTTCCCGAATCTTGCGCGGCCGGCCGCGCGGCAGCGGCGACACGCGGCGGTTCGCGGCACGCGCCGCCCACTCGCGATACGTATCGCTGCCGAGCACCCAGCCTTTGAGCGTCGCCTGAAGCAGACGGGTCGTCTCGCGCTCGTCGAGCGGTTGCTCGCTCAGTTCCTTGTACGCGTGCTGGCGCTCGAACGGCGTGTTGCCGAGCAGCCAGAAGAGCGAGTGGTCCGTGATCAGCGAATCCACCGTCAGCCCGATGTGATGCCGGTAGCTCGACCACTTGTAGTCCTGCGGCGACGCCACGAGCTGCGCGCGCACCGGCGCCATCTCCACGACGCGCGTGGCAAGCAGAAAGTACCGCTCTCCCTCGATGACCGTCGCGCGATACCGACCTTCCCACAATGTGCCGCGCCGCGTGTAACGCCGGTTGAAGTGCGCGACGTAACGCCGGCCGACCGCCTGCATCGCCTTGGGCAAGCTGGCTTCGTCGCGGGGCGTGACGAGCAGATGAACGGCTTGCGGCATCAGCGCATAAGCGTGGATGGCGAGGTGATGATCGCGTGAGGCCGTCCTCAGGCATTCGATGAAAAGCTCGTAGTCCTGGTCGTCGACGAAGGCGGGCTGCTGGTCGAGACCGCGCAGGATGACATGCTGCGGCTGTTCGGGGACGTAGAGTCGTGCAAGCCGTGCCATTCTGGATATTCCATGGGTCGCGTTTGTGTTACCCCAAGCGGGGGCTGACTGGAGACGCTGCTGCAGCGGGGACACAAGACGCATGCAAGGGCCGTGCAACGGGACTCCGAAGCGGTCTTTCGCCCTAGGGAAAATGCTCTACCGTGCCGCTATGGTGACTTTGAAATGATGTGTTCATAATGAGCGTGCTTTCAGGAGGAGCACAAATTGAAAATAAAACAAGTCATGGCGGGGATCGCAGCACTCGCATGCGTGTCCACCGCGGCACATGCGCAATCGGCTGGATCCATTTACGCAACTGCAGGCTGGTTTCACTTTGCACCGCAAGACAGCAGCGGTCCGCTCAAAGAAACAAGTGTAGGCGGATCTCCCGTTAATATCAGCGTACCCGGCACGGGCGCCGGCATCGGAAGCGCTGATACCGCCGGCTTCACGCTGGGCTACTTCATCACCGACCACATTGCCAGCGAGTTCGAGATAGGCATTCCGCCCTCCTTCGACCTCAATGGAACCGGAACGCTCTCGCAGTACGGCAAGATCGGCAGCGCCAAGCAGTGGAGTCCCACGCTGCTGTTCAAATACTTCTTCAACGCTCCTGACGCAAAATTCCGCCCGTTCGCCGGCATCGGCGTGACGCGCACCTGGTTCACCGACGCGCACATCACGAACAGCGCATTCGAGAGCACCGTGCTGCATGGTCCGACCACCGTCGATACGGATAGTTCGTGGGCACCCGTCTTCAATCTGGGCGCTCAGTACAATTTCACACAACACTGGTTCGCGGCGTTCTCCGTGTCCTTCATTCCGTTGAAGGCGACCGCCAAGTTGAGCACGCAGGCGCAAACGCCGGTCGGCACGCTCAACGTGCAGTCGCAGGCGAAGATCACCATCAATCCGATCGTGACGTATCTGCGCGTCGGCTATCGATTCTGATCGCGTGAGCAGCATTCACTATGCAGTCCGAACGCCGTCGTGCAGTCAGCATGACGGCGTTTTCTTTTACACGCGCCTTGTAAATGTGACTTGCGCGGCGGCGTGTGCCACGCAGTAATTACGCGTCGACGGCCTGCGCGTCGCGCGCTGGCACCGGCATCCAACTTGCTCAATGGCACTTTCCGCCGCGAAAGCGGAGTGTCATCCATCCACGATTCATCCATCGACGGAGCGATCATGAACGCACTGCCTAACACGCGAGACGCCATCGGAGATTCATGGAACAGCACGAGCCGCCGCGCACGCCGCATGGCGCGCCACGGCCGCGAGGCTGCCGAAGATATCGGCACCGAACTGCGCGCGCTGCTTTCCGAACTCGAAGAGCTCTTGGGCGAAGGCGCATCCGCCGATGCCGCAAGGCTGCGCGCGCGCATCAGCGATCAAGTGGACGCGGCCCGCGCCCGTCTGAACGACTCGCAAGCGGCAGTGCGCGAGCGCGCCGCCGCGGTCATGGACGACGCCGACGCCTACTTGCGCGACCGGCCGTGGCGAACCATCGCGCTGGTCGGCGGTCTCGCGTTGCTCGCGGGCGTGCTGCTGGCGCGCGCCCGCTGAGGCTTCTTTGCCCGGCTAGCTGTCGAGAAAGTCCGCGCCGATGATGTCGATGCGGTCCGTGCAGATCGCATCGACGCCCCATCGCGCGAGCAGGCGCGCCCGCTCGGGATCGTTCACGGTGTAGGCGAGCACGCGCAGGCCCGCGTCGCGGATGTCGCGCACGAGCGTCTCGTCGAGCGAACGATGGTCCGCATGCAGCGAGACGCACGCGAGCGCCGCGGTCTGCTCGCGCCACTCCGCCGGCACGCGCTCGTACAGCACGCCGCGCGGCAGATCGGGCGCGGCGTCGCGCGCGGCTTCCAGCGCCTCGAAAGAAAACGATGACAGCAGCGGCGCGGGCTCGGCGCCATTCCAAAGACGCGCCGCCTCACGCGCGACGAGCTCGCCTGTTTCGACTTCGCGCCCCGGACACGGCTTGATCTCCACGTTCGCCGCGAGATTCAGCGACGCGCATAGCTCGCGCACTTCCGCGAGCGTCGGCATGTGCGCGCCGGCGAATGCCTCGCTGAACCACGACCCGGCGTCGAGCGCGCACAACTGCGCGTAGGTCATCGACTTCGCCGCGCCGTGGCCGTTGGACGTGCGGTCCACGTCGTCGTCATGCAGCAAGAACACGACGTTGTCCGCCGACAGCTTCGCATCGAATTCAATCATCTTCAGGCCGAGACGCGCGCCCGTCCGGATGCCTTCGAGCGTGTTCTCCGGCGCGAGCTTGCCGCCGCCGCGATGCGCGACGATAGCGGGATACGGCCAGATTCTCATCGCGGTTCTCCTCAGTTGGCGCGCAATCCGGTAGCCGGATCGAAAAAGTGCAGTTGCCGCGCCGGCACCGAAACCAGCAGCTTCTCGCCCCGCTGCGGCCGATGCGCATGCGGCAAGCGCGCCGCCACGTCATGCTTGCCCCACTTGCCATGCGCCAGATTGTCCGCGCCGAGCAATTCGGCTGAATCGACGTCGAGCGTGGCGCTAGCCGTTTCGATATAGCCGGGCGTCATGTGTTCCGGGCGAATGCCCATGATCCACTCGCGCCCGCACATCTCGCGCGTCAATCCCTGCGCGCCCGCAACCGGGAGCTTCGGTCCGCCGCGCGCCACTTCGAACACCGAAGCATCTTCCGACAAGCGGCCTTCGAGCAGATTCATCGCGGGCGAACCGATGAAGCTTGCGACGAACACCGACGCGGGACGCTCGTACACGTCCGTCGGCGCGCCGATCTGCTCCGCGCGGCCCTTGTTCATCACGATGACGCGCTGCGCGAGCGTCATGGCTTCGATCTGATCGTGCGTCACATACAGGCTCGTGGTGGCGAGACGCGCATGCAGGCGCTGGATTTCGAGGCGCATTTGCACGCGCAGCTTGGCGTCGAGATTCGAGAGCGGCTCGTCGAAGAGAAAGACGGCCGGCTCGCGAACGATCGCGCGCCCCATTGCCACGCGCTGACGTTGCCCGCCCGACAACTCGCGCGGCTTGCGCGCGAGCAGGTGTTCGAGTTCGAGAATACGCGCGGCATTCGCGACGCGGCTCTCGATGGTCGCGCGGTCCGCGCCGCCGATCTTGAGCGCATACGCCATATTCTGCGCGACGCTCATGTGCGGATAAAGTGCGTAATTCTGAAAGACCATCGCGATATCGCGATCCTTCGGCTCCAGCTTGTTCACCACGCGCCCGCCGATCTCGATCGTGCCTTCCGACACGCTTTCGAGGCCCGCGACCATGCGCAGAAGCGTCGACTTGCCGCAGCCCGAAGGCCCGACCATCACGACGAACTCGCCGTCGTTCACCGCCACGTCGATGCCATGCAGTACGTACTGCTTGCCGTCGTAAGTCTTCTTGACGCCCTGGAGTGTCAGTGCAGCCATTGAACCCGGTTCTCCTTATTATTTTTCCGCATCGACGAGGCCGCGCACGAACCACCGCTGCATCGTCAACACGACCGCGAGCGGCGGCAGCATCGCGAGCAGCGTCGCGCTCATCACGAGATGCCACTCGGTCGCCGTATCGCCCGAGGCGATCATGCTCTTGATGCCGACCACCGCCGTTTGCAGCGACTGCTCGTTGGTGATGAGAATGGGCCAGAGATACTGATTCCAGCCATAGATGAACGTGATGACGAACAGCGCCGCGATGTTCGTCTTCGAAAGCGGCAGCACCACGTCCCAGAAGAAGCGCAGCGGCCCCGCGCCGTCGATGCGCGCCGCTTCCATCAGTTCGTCGGGCAGCGTCATGAAGAACTGGCGGAACAGGAACGTGGCCGTCGCCGAGGCGATGAGCGGCAGCGTGAGCCCCGCATACGTGTTCGCGAGATGCATCGACGAAACGACCTGCACCGTCGGGAAGATGCGCACTTCGACTGGCAGCATCAGCGTGACGAAGATCAGCCAGAACGCGAGGTTCTTCAATGGAAAGCGGAAGAACACGATGGCATACGCCGAGATGATGGACACCGCGATCTTGCCGATGGAGATGACGAGCGCCATCACGAGACTGTTGACGAGCATGCGCCCGAAAGGCGCGGCGGCGTTGCCGCTGCCGTGCGTCCAGATGTGGGCGACGTTCTCGAACAGATGCGTGCTCGGGATGAGCGAAAGCGGCACGGTGAAGACTTCCTTCGCGTTCATCGAGGCCGCGCAGAACGCGACGTAGACCGGAAACACGACCAGCGCGACGCCGAGTATCAGCACCGCATGACAGAAGATATCGAAGCTGCGGCGATTCTCGATCATGAATATTGCACCCTGCGTTCGACGAAGCGGAACTGCACGATGGTCAGCGCCACGACGATCACCATCAGCACGACGGACTGCGCGCCCGAACTGCCGATGTCGAGGCCCTGAAACCCTTCCGCGAAGATCTTGTAGATGAGCGTCTTGGTCGATTGCGCGGGGCCGCCGCCGGTCGCGGCGTCGATCACGGGGAAGGTATCGAAGAACGCGTACACCAGATTGACGACGAGCAGGAAGAAGGTCGTCGGCGAAAGGAGCGGCAGCGCAATGCCGAAGAAACGTCGCACGGGACCGGCGCCGTCGATGGCGGCGGCTTCGATCAGCGATTGCGGGATCGCCTGAAGCCCGGCGTAGAAGAACAGGAAGTTGTAGCTGACCTGCTTCCACACGGACGCGAGCACGACGAGAAACATCGCCTGCGTGCCATTGAGCGCGTGATTCCAGACGATGCCCTCTTTGGCGAGCGCATACGTCACGAGGCCGATGCTCGGATTGAACAGAAACGACCACAGCACCGCAGCGATGGCGGGCGCGACCGCATACGGCCAGATGAGCAGCGTTTGATACGCCTTTGCGCCGCGCGTCACGCGATCCGCGCAGGCGGCGAGCACGAGCGATATCACGAGGCCCGACACGGTGACGAGCGCGCAGAAAATCATCGTCGTACTGAACGACGAAAGATAGAGCGGGTCAGCGAAAAGCTGCCGGAAGTTCGCGAAGCCCACAAATTCGCTCGATGTGCCGAATGCGTCCTGACTTTGCGTGGCCTGCCAGAGCGCCTCGCCCGCCGGCCACAGAAAGAAGAGCGCGGTAATGGCGAGCTGCGGCGCGACCAGCAGATACGGCAAGACGCTCGCGTCGAAACGAGACCGTTTTTCCATTGACATGTCCTTAAGCGCGCCCGCGCGAGTCGCGGGCGCTTAAGCGTCGAGCGTCTCGTTCAGCCGCCGCTCTTTTCGAAGCGGCGCAGAAGTTCGTCGCCGCGCTGAACGGAAGAATCGAGCGCCTGCTGCGGCGTCTTCTTGCCGGCCCAGACCTGCTCCAGTTCCTCATCGACGACCGTGCGGATCTGCGGCATGTTGCCGAGGCGCAAGCCCTTCGTGTAGGCAAGCGGCGGCTTGTTCAACATCTGCTTGATGGCGATGTCCGCGCCGGGGTTCTTGTCGTAGAAGCCCTGCTTCTGCGTGAGTTCGTAGGCGGCAGTCGTCACCGGCAGATAACCCGTGTCCTGATGCCACTTCGCCGCCACCTTCGGCGACGACAGATACGCGAGGAACTTCGCGACGCCCTTGTACACCGCCGGGTCCTTGCCCGAGAGCACCCACAGACTCGCGCCGCCGATGATCGCGTTCTGCGGCGCGCCCTTCACGCTTGCGTCGTACGGCATCATGCCGACGCCGTACTCGAACTTCGCATACTTCTGGATGGTCGCCCGCGATCCCGACGAGTTCGTGATGATCCCGCAGTCGCCGCTATAGAACTTCGAGACGGGTTCGTCTTTGCGGCCGACATACGTGAACGTGCCGTCCTTCGCCATGTTCTGAAGGAACTGGATGTGCGCGACCTGTAGCGGCTTGTTGAATTCGAGCGTGGCGTCGAGGCCATCGAAGCCGTTGTTCTTGGATGCGAATGGCGCGGCGTGCCACGCGCTGTAGTTCTCGAGATGAATCCAGCTCTGCCAGCCCGACGAATACCCGCACGAGTAGCCTGCGGCCTTCAGCTTTTTCGCATCGGCTTCGACATCGGCCCAGGTCTTCGGCGGCTGGTTCGGATCGAGGCCCGCCTTCTTGAACGCGTCCTTGTTGTAGTAGAGGACCGGCGTGGAACTGTTGAACGGCATCGAGATCAGATGCCCGGTCTTCGCGTCGCTGTAGTAGCCGGAGATGGTCGGCACGAACGCTTTCTCGTCGAGCGGAACGCCCGCCTGCTTGAAGACGTCGTAGACCGGAAGCACGGCCTTCTTCGCCTGCATCATCGTCGCGGTGCCGACTTCATAGACTTGCAGGATCGCGGGCGCATTGCCGCTGCGATACGCCGCGATGCCCGCCGCGAGCGTCTGGTCATACGTGCCCTTGAATACCGGCACGATCTTGTAATCGCTCTGCGATGCATTGAAGTCGTTCGCGATGTCGTTCACGCGCTCGCCGAGGGCGGCTTCCATCGCGTGCCAGAATTGGATTTCCGTCGCGGCCTGAGCCGCCGTGCTAGCGCCGAAAGCCAGAATGGCCGCGGCCGAGAGGGAACGGAACGAGGGCATGCATCGCATCGAGTGAGTCTCCGGTTGTCGAACGTCTGCGCGTGAATCGCGCGATGTTAGTTGTTGTCGATGACAAACAGGCGTTGATATTCTTTTAGCGCGTACCGATCCGTCATGCCCGCGATGTAATGCGCGATGAGCCGCGCCTGCGTGCTGTTGTGACTGGGCGCGGCGGGATCGTTCGCCGACTCTTCCGCTGCCGCAATGCGCGCCTGATACGCCGGCGGCAGAAGGCGCGGATCGTCGGTGAAGGCGTCGAAGAGACCGGTCACGACGCGCCTTGCCTTATTGGCCATGCGCATGACGCGATAATGCCGGTAGAGGTTCTTGAACAGAAAACGCTTCAGCGTGGCGGCTTGCGCGGCGACTTCGTCGCTATGGGCGACGAGCGGCGGCGCATTGCGCACGTCCTCGAGCGAGGCGGGCGCGGCGCGCGCGAGATTGCGGCTCGTGGCTTCGATCAGATCGACGATCAGCGTGTTGATGATCCGCCGAATGGTCTCGTGGATCAGCCTGCGCCCTTCGATGGCGGGAAACTCCGCGCGAGCCGCTTCGAAATGCGTGTGCCACAAGCTCACTTCCGCGAGCTGGTCGAGCGTGATGAGGCCGGAGCGCAGGCCATCGTCCACGTCGTGATTGTTGTATGCGATTTCATCGGCGACATTCGCGATCTGTGCTTCGAGCGAAGGCTGTTTGCCCGTGAGGAACCGCTCGCCGAGATCACCGAGTTGCCGCGCATTCTCGCGCGAGCAATGCTTGAGAATGCCTTCGCGCGTTTCGAAGCACAGGTTCAGGCCATTGAACGCGCCGTAGTGCTCTTCGAGTTGATCCACGACCGCGAGGCTCTGCAGATTGTGTTCAAAGCCGCCGTGATCGCGCATGCATTCGTTGAGCGCGTCCTGGCCGGCGTGACCGAACGGCGTATGGCCGAGGTCGTGCGCGAGCGAAATCGCTTCGACCAGATCTTCGTTGAGCCGCAGATTGCGCGCGACCGACCGCGCGATCTGCGCGACTTCCAGACTATGCGTGAGACGCGTGCGAAAGAGATCGCCTTCGTGATTGACGAAGACCTGCGTCTTGTATTCGAGCCGTCGAAAGGCGGTCGAATGCACGATACGGTCGCGGTCGCGCTGAAACTCCGTGCGTGCGGCGGGCGGCGGCTCCGCATGCCGGCGCCCGCGCGACAACGCCGACCGCGCCGCGTACGGCGCGAGATGCGCTTCCAGCGCAAGCGACGAAGGCACTCCAAATTCAGCTTCTGTTTCGCTCACCGGCGGCTCCGCTTCGTCGTGCATCGTCGTGGTCCCGGCTGATGCCCGATTGGTCAGACGCTGGCAGCGAGCGTCTCGCGCACGGCCTGATCGGGCGCGCCGGTGATTTCCGTCGCGCCGAAGCGGGTCAGCAGAATGAATTTGATCTCGCCGGCTTCGGCTTTCTTGTCGACCTTCATCAGGTCGATGTAACGGTCGTCGCCGAGCTTCGGCGCGCGGACGGGCAGCTTCGCCGCTTCGATCACGCGCACGAGCCGCTTGCGCGCGGCGTCGTCGAGCCTGCCGAGGCGCACGGAAAGATCCGCCGCCATCACCATGCCGCAGCCGACGGCCTCGCCGTGCAGCCATTCGCCGTAGCCGAGGCCGGCTTCGATCGCGTGGCCGAACGTGTGACCGAAATTGAGGATGGCGCGCTGTCCGCCCTCGCGCTCGTCCGACGCCACCACCGAAGCCTTGATCTCGCACGACCGCTTGACGGCGTGGGCGAGCGCCCGCTCGTCGCGGTCGTTCAAAGCGCCGATGTTCGCTTCGATCCAGTCGAAGAATTCGGCGTCGGCGATTGCGCCCGTCTTGATGACTTCCGCGATGCCCGCCGCCAGTTCGCGCTCGGGCAGCGTATGCAGCGCGCCGATATCCGCGATGACCGCTTGCGGCTGATAAAACGCGCCGATCATGTTCTTGCCGAGCGGATGATTGATGCCGGTCTTGCCGCCCACCGACGAATCTACTTGCGCCAGCAGCGTGGTCGGCACCTGAATGAACGGCACGCCGCGCATGTAGCATGCCGCCGCGAAGCCGGTCATGTCGCCGACGACGCCGCCGCCCAACGCGATCAGCGTGGTCTTGCGGTCGGCGCGATTCGACAGCAACGCGTCAAAGATGGTGTTGAGCGTTTCCCAGTTCTTGTGGGCTTCGCCGTCGGGCAGAACCACCGTCGTCACCTTCTTGCCGAGCGGTTCGAGCGCGGCGCGCAAGGTGTCGCCATAGATCGGATCGACCGTGGAATTGCTGACGATCGCGACCGACGAACCCTTGATATGCGGCGCGAAAAGCTCGGTGCGGCCGATCAGACCCGCGCCGATATGAATGGGATAGGCGCGCTCGCCCAGTTCGACGTTGACGGTGATCGTTGGGGTAATCATGGCGGACATTATGACTCAGCCGACTTGATGACGCCGGCCACCTCCAGTTGCATCAGGACCATGTTGACGAGCGCGTTGACGGTCGGCCGGCCGGTTTCCACGACGAAGTGCGCGCACTCGTGATAGAGCGGGTCGCGTGTTCGGAAGAGCGTTTCGAGCTTGCCGCGCGGGTCGTCGGTCTGCAGAAGCGGCCGGTTTTTGTCGCGGCGCGTGCGCTGCCACAAATCGTGCGGATTGGCGCGCAAATAGATGACGATGCCGCGATTCTTCAGATGTTCCCGGTTCTCGGGCCGCAGCACCGCGCCGCCGCCCGTTGCGAGCACGATGCCGCTCTTTCGCGACAGCTCGTCGATGACATTGGCTTCGCGCTGACGAAACCCGCTCTCGCCTTCCAGTTCCCAGATCACCGGAATACGCGCGCCCGTGCGCGCCTCGATTTCCAGGTCCGAGTCGATGAAATCGCGCTGCAAACGGCGCGCAACCGCGCGGCCCACGGTGGTTTTACCCGCCCCCATGAGTCCGACGAAAAAAATGTTCGCGTTCGCGTGCCCTTCCTGCAACGTCAATCCTTTACGGTATCGAATTTGTTCGTGCGGCAGCTTAAGGGCAAACCGCCCGCTTTGTCGAGTCGCGCCCGCCGCGCCGATTTGCCCCGCACCCGGCCATCTGCGAGCCCCTATCCGTCCGACGCAATTACATGCGGCGTGATCAGGATGACGAGCTCGCTGTGCGACCTGCGACGCCCGTCGTGACGAAAAAGCCAGCCGATGAGCGGCAGCCTCATCAGTCCCGGCACGCCCGTCACGTCCTCGCGGTCGTCGTCCGAATAGATGCCGCCGATCGCCACGGTGCCGCCGTCCTCCACTTCGACGCGCGTCTGCACGTGCTTCGTGTTGATGGCGGGCCCCGACACCGTCTGGTCGCCGACGCTGTCCTTAGCCACATCCAGATCCAGCACGACATGACCGTGCGGCGTGATCTGCGGCTCGACCTCCAGTTTGAGCGCAGCGCGGCGAAACTGCACGCCGGAGACGCCATTGCCGACTTTCGCCTGATACGGCAGCTCCGTGCCTTGCTCGACGATGGCCTTCGCGCGGTCCGCCGTCACCACGCGCGGGCGCGAAACGACCTGCCCGCGCCCTTCGGCCTCCAGCGCGCTCAGCTGGATATCCAGCAGCCGCGTGGCTTGCGCGGCGAAGAGCGTGAGGCCCGCCGTCGCCGCGTCGAAGCCATTGAGAGGCTGCGCCGACAGATCGTATACCACGCCGTCCTTGCCGCCCGCGATGCCGCGCGCCGCATCGCCCGTCGGCGCGACGCCCAGTTTCACCCCGAGATTGCGCGACAACCCTGTCTCGCCCTCCACGATCCGCGCTTCGATCATGACTTGCGGCGTCGGTTTGTCGATCGAGGCGATCAGATCGGCGATTTGCTGCACGCGTGCGTCGAGGTCGGTGACGAAGAGCAGGTTGGTGCGGGCATCGGCCATCGCGGAACCGCGCTTGGACAGCACGCGCTGCGTGCCGGAGCCGGTGAGCAGCTTGCGAACGTCTTCGGCGCGCGGATAGCGCAGCAGGAACGTGCGGCTCGCGAGCGGTTCGAGATCGGCGGCGCGCGCATGCGCTTCGTATCGCAGCTTCTCGCGGGCGGCGAGCTCGGCGAGCGGCGCGACCCAGATCACGTTGCCGTGCTGCTCCATGGCAAGCCCGTTGACGTCGAGGAGCGTATCGAACGCGCGCCGCCACGGCACTGCGGCCAGGTTGATCGACACCTGACCGCGCACCTTTTCGCTCGCGATGATGTTGAGCCCGGTGAAGCGCGCGAAGCTCTGCAGCGCGGCGCTCAGGTCCGCGTTCTTGAGGTCGAGCGTGATCGGCTTGCCGTCGTCGGCGGGCCGTGCGTTATTCGATGCGCTCAGCCGTTGCAGCTTCGGCAGCGGCACCGGCGGGCCTTCGAGCGGCTCGTCGGCGGTGGCGGCTGGCTGCGCGGACGTGGCCGCAGGCGGCGACGGCACGATCACGGGCGACGCCGACGCGGCCGGCACGCTCGTATCGATGGCGAACTGGTCGGTCGGCAAGTTATCGAACGATGCGGGCAGCGGCGGCAACGGCGCAACCGGGGCATCGCCAATTTCCGCTGCGTTCACCGCGCCTGCGACGACGAGCGCAGCGACGCCGATCGCGCGGAGGATCGAAACGGCCGCGCTCACTTGCCATCCTCCGCAAAGGTCAACTTGCGCAACGCGCCTTCGCCGCTCACGAGTTCGATGACACGCGGCTGCACGCGCTGGAGCCGCTCATCGCCGATTGCCTGGCCCGGCTCGACATGCTCGACGCTCTTGGCGCTCTGCACGAGCGCCATCGCGCGATGCCGTCCGACGAGCGTGCCGACGAGCAGCATGCCCGCGCCGCGCGAAAAGCCGGCGGCGCTGTCCTTCGCGAAAGGATCGACGATAAACGCATCCATGCGCGGCGGCTCGGCGAGCGGCACGGCGGGCAATGTGTCGTGGATGCGCAGCGTCGCGTCGAGGGTCAGCGCGCCCGCCTGCCGCCGAATCTGAACCGCCTCGGGCACGACCAGGCGCGGCAGTCCCGAAAGCGCCTCCAGAAAGCGTCGGATCTCGGGAAACGCGCCTTCCGCGCGAATCGTCAATGCGCGTTCGGAGGGCGCCGGCGCCGGTTTCGGCACGCCGCTTTTCGATGCTTGCGGATCGATCTCGGTCACGCGCAGCCCGTTCTGGGCGGCGAGCGCGGCGACGGCGTGCAGCGCATCGCTGGCGGTCCAGTTTTCGGGCTTCATCGCGCTGGCCGCCACGCGCGTTCGCAGATCGGGCAGTTCGGCAGCCACGCGCCCTGCGTCGTCCAGCTTGCGCTGCGTCGCGGCGAGCGCGGCGCGGCTCGCATCGCGCTGACTCAAGCCGGCGTTCCGCCAGCCTTGCAGAGCCAGCGCGAATACGACGAATGCAAGCGTCACCGCCGTGATCGCGGTCCTGCGTTTCGACCACTGGTCGAGCGGCTGAAGAATCGGCTGGCGCAGGCGCGTGGGGAAATTCATGCTTATCGTGCTCATCGGGTCCTCCTCGTGATCGACGCTTTCGTGCTCGCCGGTATCGGCTTGCCGGCCGCCGGCGCATAGCGCACGAGCGCCGTGAACTCGTAACGGTCGGTAGCGGGCGCAACGGGCGAAGCGTGCGCGACGGCTTCGCGCCTGCCCGGCGACACGGTTTCGGCGCGCCGCTTCATCTCTACGACTTCCACCGATTGCACGCCGCGCAGCCCTTCCAGACGCTTGAGCCAGCGCGCCGCCGTCTGCGAGTCGGGCGCGAGCGCCGCCAGTTCCACTTCTTCCGCGCGTTGCGAGACGCGTTGCAGCGCGACGTCGTTCGAAGCCGGTCCGTCCGCGAGCGCATCGAGAAGCGCGAGAAAGCGATCGCGCGGGGCAGCGAGCGGCTGCGCGGCCTCGCGCGCGCGACGCCGTTCGCCTTCGACGCGCAGCAGCCGCGCGTGCTCGTCGATTTGCGCGCTCGATGCGCGCAGCTTCGCTTCGAGCGCAATGCGGCGGTGGTCGAGACGCGCCCGCTCGAACGCGTCCCAGCCGACGACCCCGCCGACCGCCGCGCATCCCGCCAGTCCGGCAGCAGCGAGAATCGCGATCCGCTGACGCCGCACCGAGCGACGTTTCAGCGCTCGATGTGGAAGCAGGTTGAATCCTTCGACAATGGCGGCGCTCGTCATTGCAGCACCTCGCGCAGTGCGAGACCGAAGGCCACCGCGAAGACCGGCGAATGTTTCAGCGCGCCCGCGATTTCGGATGCGCCGTGGCAATACGGCGCGGACTCGAACGGCAGCGCCGGACAGCCGAAGACCTCGGTCAACGCCTCGAGGGAAAGCCCGGCCTGTTTCAGCAACTGCTCTTGCCCGCCCACGAAGATGCCGCCGAGCGGCGCGGCGCCCGCCAGATCGCGCAGCGCGTCCAGGGCGCTGCCGTACTCCGGCGCCGGATAGAGCAAATCGCGCTCGACATCGCCCGCGTTCACGAGCCAACCGTGCAAGCCCCCGCCTTCGAGCCAGCACGCCACGTAGCGCGCCTCGGAACCCAGCTCGGTTCTGCCGGAATGGCGCATCGCGCGCAGCGCGGCGGCGGGCTCGCCGTCGATGGCGCACAACGCGATGCCCGCCGCCGCCGCCGTTTCCACGCGTGCCTCGACGTGCTGACGCGCCGTCGCGGAAATGGCGACGTCCGGCTCGCCGCCCTCGCGCGATCTCACTGACCAGTCGACCGCCAGCGCGCTGCGCTCGATGCCCGACACGCGCTCGGCTTCGGCGAGCACCGCAGGTTCGAGCAGTCCGCACGGGTCCGCGCCGAGGGTCGCCATGTCGGGCTCGCGCAATTCGATCAGGCGCGCGAGCGGCACGCGCGTGGTGTGCGTCGCGGACGCCGGCAGTCCCATGGCGCAACGCAGCGCTCGCCACGCGCCGTTCTGCGGCAGGCGCGCGACCACTTCTCGCAGCGCGGCGACGACGGCGGCACGGTCGATGAAGTCGCTGCCCACCACCGCGCCCGGCGCGAGCGGCACTTTATCCAGATGCTCGACGCACACCGTCGAGTCCCTTTTCAGACGCCGGCTCAACACGGCGATACGCACCGCGTCCTCGCTCACGTCGATGCCCGCCGCGAACCGGCGCGTGACCGTCAGCATCGTGCCGCGCAAGGCATGTTCGTTTCTCATGACCACTCCTTCTCTTACTCGCGCTCCGAACCGTTCGTGCGCATGCAATAAAGGAATTGTCGGGACGGCGGCGCACGGCGAACATTCGGCCGAATGGCTAACGCGTGCGGTGGCAGGATGTTTTGCCGGGCTATCGCGGGTATTGTTGGAGTTGGAAAAGCCAGCGCGATGCATCGGTCAGGTGTCTGGAGTCCCTAGGAAAAACCCGAAACCCGGACGGCTATAATCGCGGGACTGTTTTTGGTGGTGCTATGCAATCCTCTTCCCCGACCAATCCGCCTGCCACGCCGCCCGAACGGCCCAAGAAGGCATCACGCCCCTGGTACACACGGCTGTTTCTCGGTTTTCTCGTCAGCGTTTTCGCGCTGATCGTCTGTGCTGGACTGGTGCTGGGCTATGCGCTCGTCGTCGCGATGCCAAACCTGCCGTCGCTCGAAGCACTCACCGACTATCGTCCGAAGGTGCCGCTGCGCATCTATACGGCGGATCACGTGCTGATCGGCGAATTCGGCGAAGAGCGCCGCAGCGTCGTGCGCATTCGGGACGTGCCCGATCATCTGAAAAAGGCCGTGCTCGCCATCGAGGACGCGCGTTTCTATGACCACGGCGGCGTCGACCTGACGGGCATTCTGCGCGCGGGCAGCGTCGCGCTGACGAACGGCCACGCATCGCAGGGCGCGAGCACGATCACCATGCAGGTCGCGCGCAACTTCTTCCTGTCGAGCGAGAAGACCTATACGCGCAAGATTTACGAAATGCTGCTCGCGTACAAGATCGAGCGCGCGTTGACGAAAGATCAGATTCTCGAGGTGTACATGAATCAGATCTATCTCGGGCAGCGCGCCTACGGGTTCGCGAGCGCGGCGCGCGTCTATTTCGGCAAGGATCTCAAGGACATCACGCTCGCGGAAGCCGCCATGCTCGCCGGTCTGCCGAAAGCGCCGTCGGCGTATAACCCGGTGGTCAATCCGAAGCGCGCGAAAGTGCGCCAGGAGTACATCCTTCAGCGCATGCGCGAACTCGGCTTCATCACCGAGGACGAGTACGAAAAAGCGGCCAAGCAGCCGCTCGTCGTGAAGGGCCAGGGGCGCGAGTTCAGCGTCCACGCCGAATACGTCGCGGAAATGGTGCGCCAGATGATGTACGCGCAGTATCGCGAGGAAGCGTACACGCGCGGCCTCAACGTCGTGACGACGATCGATTCCGCCGATCAGGACGCCGCGTACCACGCCGTGCGCAAAGGGTTGATGGACTACGAGCGGCGTCACGGCTATCGCGGGCCGGAAGGTTTCATCGATCTGCCGTCGAACGCGGACGACCGCGAGCAGGCTATCGACGACGCGCTCGCCGAGCATCCGGACAACGGCGAGATCGTCGCGGCCGTGGTGACGGCGGCGAGCACGAAGGAAGTCAAGGCTAGCTTCATCGACGGTAACGTGGCCACCGTGAGCGGCAGCAATCTGCGCTTCGTCGCGAACGCGCTTTCGCCGCGCGCGCAGCCGAACCAGCGCATTCGTCCGGGCGCCATCGTGCGGCTCGTGAAGAACGACGACGGCGACTGGACCATCACGCAACTGCCCCAAGTGGAAGGCGCGCTCATTTCGATGGTGCCGCAGGACGGCGCGATTCGCGCGCTCGTCGGCGGATTCGACTTCAACAAGAACAAGTTCAACCACGTCACGCAGGCATGGCGTCAGCCGGGTTCGAGCTTCAAGCCGTTCATTTACTCGGCGTCGCTGGAGAAGGGCTTGTCGCCGGCGACGATCATCAACGACGGACCGCTCTTCTTCAGCGCCGCGGAAACCGGCGGCCAGGCGTGGGAGCCGAAGAACTACGGCGGCGGCTTCGACGGCCCGATGACCATGCGCACCGCGCTACAGAAGTCGAAGAACATGGTGTCGATCCGCATTCTGAACACCATCGGCACGAAGTACGGACAGCAGTACATCACGCGCTTCGGCTTCGACGCCGACCGCCATCCCGCCTATCTGCCGATGGCGCTCGGCGCAGGTCTCGTCACGCCGCTGCAAATGGCGGCGGGCTACGCGGTGTTCGCGAACGGCGGATATCGCGTGAATCCGTATCTGATTGCCGATATCACCGATCCGTACGGCGCGGTCGTGTCGCATCCGCAACCGCTCGTCGCGCAGCAGACCGCGCCGCTCGCCATCACGCCGCGCAACGCGTATGTGATGAACAGCCTGCTTCAAAGCGTCGCGCAGCACGGCACGGCCGCGAAGACGAATCAGCTCAAGCGTAGTGATCTGGCCGGGAAGACCGGCACGACCAACGATTCGCGCGACGCGTGGTTCGCCGGCTATCAGCGTTCGCTCGTGGCCATCGCGTGGGTCGGCTACGACAATCCGCGCAGCCTCGGCGACAAGGAAACCGGCGGCGGGCTCGCGCTGCCGGTCTGGATGGACTACATGAGCCGCGCGCTGCAAGGCGTGCCCGAGTACAAGCCGCTGATGCCGCCCGACGTGAAATCGCTCGGCGGCGAGCTGTACTACGACGACATGACGCCGGGCCACGGCTTCATCGCGACCATCGGCGTCAGTCAGGCGCCGCCGCAGGAAGGCGGCGTGTCGGGCGTGACCGCGCCCGCGCCGGATGTCGGCGAGCAGGAAAAGCAGGACATCATGAATCTGTTCAAGGGGCAATGAGCGTTGCGCGCCCCGCGCCGGTCACGCTTTGAAGCTGACCGGCTCGCCTGCCTGCGTGGTGGAATGCTGCGAAAGCGCCGCGAAAAACTCGCTGTTGTCGCGGGTATCGCGCCACTGGCCGTCGACGTACTTGTAGTGGAATCCGCCCGCCTTCGCCGCGAGCCAGATCTCGTGCTTGGGCGGCTGGAGGTTCACGATCACCTTCGTCCGGTTCTCGAATTCGAGCGTCAACACGTTGCCGCTTCGCTCGAATTCGATATCGGCTTCAGCCTCGTCGACGGACCGCTCGATCGCCGTCAGCACGGCCTCCGCCAAGGTCAGGTATTCCTGGTCTGTCATGCTAAACTCCATCGATTCTATGTACAGGGACGGTCATGCGAGCTGTTTTCAGGATGAGCGCGATTGTAGCGGCTGTCAGCGTTTGTGCCGCGACCACGCTCACGCTCGGCGGTTGCGGGCAACGCGGTCCGCTTTATCTCCCCGTCGTGCCTCCCATGCCGCAGCGCCCTGAGAACCTTCAGGATACGCCGCCTTCCGACGTAACTCCCAGCGACGAAACCGCGTCGCGCGCCGGCAAGACCGGAGCGAACGCGGCAGGCGACGTGCCCGACACGTCCGGCGCACCCCTTTCGCTCGCTCCCGAGACCAGCCTGAAATCGACGCCCACAGCGCCGAAAGCCGCGTCGTCGGCCGAGTGACCGGCAAGCTCTTCGCGCACCGCGCATCTTCCATTCCAAGCACGCATGAGTGATTCCGCATTCCATTATGTCGACGGCGTGCTGCACGCCGAAGGCGTCTCCACCGCGTCGCTCGCGCAGCAGTTCGGCACGCCGCTCTACGTCTATTCCCGCGATGCCTTGACGCGCGCCTATCGTGCTTACGCCGATGCGTGCGCCGGACGCCGCGCGGTCGTGCACGTCGCCGTGAAGGCCAACAGCAATCTCGCGGTGCTCAACGTGTTCGCGCGCATGGGCGCGGGCTTCGACATCGTGTCGTCGGGCGAACTGGCGCGCGTGCTCGCAGCGGGCGGCAAGGCGGAGAACACGGTGTTTTCGGGCGTCGGGAAGTCGGCGGCGGAGATGCGCGAGGCGCTGGAAGCGGGCGTCAAGTGCTTCAACGTCGAGTCGATTCCCGAGCTGCACGCGCTCAACGAAGTGGCGAAGTCGCTCGGCAAGCACGCGCCGGTTTCGTTGCGCGTGAACCCGGACGTGGACGCGAAGACGCATCCGTACATTTCCACGGGCCTCAAATCGAACAAGTTCGGCGTGGCGTTCAGCGACGCGCGCGCGACGTATCGCGAGGCGCACGCGATGCCTAATCTCGATGTCGTCGGCATCGACTGCCATATCGGCTCGCAGATCACCGAGATCAGCCCGTATCTCGACGCGCTCGACAAGTTGCTCGATCTCGTCGAGCAGATCGAGTCGGACGGCATGTCCATTCGTCATGTGGACGTCGGCGGCGGTCTCGGCATCACTTACGACGACGAGACGCCGCCCGATATCGGCGATTTCGTGCGCGCGCTGCTCGCGCATATCGAAAAGCGCGGCCACGGTCAGCGCGAAGTGTATTTCGAGCCGGGGCGCTCGCTCGTCGGTAATGCGGGCGTGCTGCTCACGCGCGTCGAGTATCTGAAACCGGGCGAGGAGAAGAGCTTCGCCATCGTGGATGCCGCGATGAACGACCTCGCGCGCCCCGCGATGTACGAGGCGTTTCATCGCATCGTGCCGGTCGTGGAGCGCGAAACACCCGCGCACAAGTACGACGTGGTCGGCCCCGTCTGCGAAAGCGGCGACTGGCTCGGGCGCGATCGCGATCTGGCTGTCGAGCCGGGCGACTTGCTCGCCATCTGCTCGGCCGGCGCGTACGGCTTCGTGATGAGCTCGAACTACAACACGCGCCCGCGCGCTGCCGAAATCATGGTCGACGGGGAGCGCGCGCGCCTCGTGCGCCAACGCGAAGAGGTACGGCAGTTGTTCGCCGGCGAGTCGATCCTGCCGGACTGACGCTCGCTCGAACTCACACCGAAAAAGCGATGCCGAGGCATCGCTTTTTTTATGCGCGCGTCGCGGCTTTCGACTTCAGCCACACAACCAGACGCCAGCCGAGCAGCGCAATCACGATCGCGCCGTAGATCTTCGGCAGTATCAGATCGTGCTTGCCCGCCTTCATCCACCAGAAATGCAGGATGGCGAGCGCGGCGATGCCATAGATCGCGCGATGCAGCGTCTGCCAGCGGCGGCCGAGCTTGCGCACCATCGCTCTGGGCGATGTGACGGCGAGCGGAATCAGCAACACGAACGCCGCGAATCCGACTGTGATGAACGGCCGTTTGCCGATGTCCTTCAGAATCTCGGCGACGTCGAACCACTTGTCGAACCAGAAGTACGTCGTGATATGCAGCGCGGCGTAAAAGAACGCATAGAGCCCGATCATGCGGCGAAAGCGCACGAGCGCGGTCACGCCGGTCAGGCGTCTCGCGGGCGTGATCGCGAGCGTGATGCACACGAAGACGAGCGTCCAGAGCCCGGTCGAGCGCGTGATGAACTCGATGGGGTTCGCGCCCAGCCCGCCATGCACGCCCGTCACGCCGAGCAGCACGAGGCGCGCGAGCGGATACAGCGCGGCAATGAACACCGCGACCTTGGCAGGCACGATCCAGCGCGGCCCCGTCTGCGCGCGCGCCCGCGGCTGCGCCGTCTTGATATCGGTTGCAGTCGGCATGGTCAGAAGTTCTTCTTGAGGTCCATGCCCTGATACAGCGACGCCACCTGATCGCCGTAGCCGTTGAACATCAGCGTCTTGCGTTTGGGCGTGAAAAATCCGTCCTCGCCGATGCGCCGCTCCGTCGCCTGACTCCAGCGCGGGTGGTCCACGTTCGGATTCACGTTCGAATAGAAGCCGTATTCGTTCGGGGCGTAGGTGTTCCAGCTCGTCGGCGGCTGCTTTTCCACGAAGCGGATCTTGACCAGCGACTTCGCGCTCTTGAAGCCGTACTTCCACGGCACGACGATACGCACCGGCGCGCCGTTCTGGTTCGGCAGCACTTCGCCGTAAAGGCCGACAGTCAGGAGCGTGAGCGGGTTCATCGCTTCATCCATGCGCAGGCCTTCGGAATACGGCCAGTCGAGGATCGGCGTGGAGAGACCCGGCATCTGCGAACGGTCCGCGAGCGTGATGAACTGCACGTACTTCGCGTTGCCCGTCGGCTCCGCGCGCTTGATCAGCTCGGACAGCGATACGCCGATCCACGGAATGACCATCGACCAGCCTTCGACGCATCGCAGCCGGTAGACGCGCTCTTCCAGCGGCGCGAGCTTCAGGATCTCGTCAATGTCGTAGACCTTCGGATTCTTGATCTCGCCTTCCACCGACACTTTCCACGGCCTCGGACGCAGCGTGCCCGCGTGCTCGGCCGGATCGCCCTTGTCGGTGCCGAACTCGTAGAAGTTGTTGTACGTGGTGACGTCTTTAAGCGGCGTCGGCTTGTCGAGCGCGACGAACTTCGCGTTGGTCTTCGCGGCGAGCTTCTGCCCCTTCGCATCGGGCGAAGTCAGCGTCGCTTGGGCGAGACTGCTCGCGCCCGCGAGCCCCGTGGCCGCGAGCGCGGCCAACGAACGCAGCGCGCGGCGGCGGTTTTCGAACACGTCGCGCGGCGTGATCTCGTGACTGGGGATGTCGTCGCCATAAAGCACGCCATTACGTTTGATCCACATGGAGCCGACTCCTTTGCTTTCGCGATACACAGGCAAACAGCAGAACCAGCGCCCGTATTCCACGCCGAAACGAAAAAAACCGCCAGCGCGACGCATGGCGGTTTCTCCTTTTTCTATGCCGGCCGGCTCACAGCTTGCCGTAACTGTGCAAGCCCGACAGGAACATGTTCACGCCGAGGAACGCGAACGTCGTCACGATCAGACCCGTCAGCGCCCACCACGCCGCCGCCGCGCCGCGCAAGCCCTTCATCAGCCGCATATGCAGCCACGCCGCGTAGTTCAGCCAGACGATCAGCGCCCACGTTTCCTTCGGGTCCCAGCTCCAGTAGCCGCCCCACGCTTCCGCCGCCCAGAGCGCGCCGAGAATCGTCGCGATGGTGAAGAACGCGAAACCGACCGCGATCGACTTGTACATGACGTCGTCGAGCACTTCGAGCGACGGCAGGCGATCCGCCAGCACGCCGCGCTGCTTGGCGAGATACGCGACCGACACCATCGCGGATAGCGCGAAACTGCCGTAACCGATGAAGTTCGCCGGCACGTGAATCTTCATCCACCAGCTTTGCAGCGCAGGCACGAGCGGCTGAATCTGCTGCGCGTCGCGCGCAATCGAATACCACATCAGGAAGCCGACGGCCGCGCTGATCACGAGCAGCACAAACGCGCCCATTTGCCGCGTCGCGTAATGCTGTTCGTAGTAGAGATAGAACAGCGACGTGATGAGGCAGAACAGCACGAAGACTTCGTACAGATTCGAAATGGGAATGTGGCCGACGTCGCTGCCGATCATGTACGACTCGTACCAGCGCACCATCATGCCGGTGAAGCCCATCAGCACCGCGACCCACGTCATGCGGGAACCGATCGCGCCGCCCGTCTGCGACCGCGTGACGAGCCCGATCCAGTAGAACAGCGTCGCGAGAACGAAGAGCGCGCTCATCCACAGAATCGCGGACTGGCTCGACAGGAAGTACTTGAGGAAGAAATTGGTGTCAGCGCGCGTCAGATCGTGCTGGTAAAGTTGAATCGACAGCAGCGACATGACCGCGATCAGCGCGATCAGCAAGCGCACCGGCTTCCAGCGCCAGCCGAGCACGACGAAGGTCGGCACCGCGCCGACCAGCACCGCCGTGTCGTACACGTCCATGTACGCGTGATAGCGGTTGAGCGCGAAACCCGCGCCCGCGACCATCGCGAGGGCGAACAGCCAATCGAGCGCGCCGAGCCTGCGGAAGAACGGACGGTCGTCGAACACGGCGACATCGGGAAGGCTCGATGCCGGACGTTCCGTCTTGGCGGAGGCGTGGGAGGAAGTCTGTGTGAGGTCCATGATCTTACCGTGATGAAACTTCCGAGCTCGCGGCTTCGGATTGCGATTGCGGCGCGGCGGACGCCGGCGCATTCTGAGCGGTCGGCGGCGCGGCCGGGTCGATCGGCGAAGCGCCCAGCGTCGCGCCGACCGACGCCCGCGTGCGCTCGAATTCCTTCTCGAAATCCAGCGTCCGGCGTGCGGTGGACATGGCCATCAGCACGCTCGCGCCGCCCTGCTCTGAATCTTTGAGCCAGAACCAGAGCCGGCGTTCACGAACATAGAACATCGAGAAGATGCCGACGACCAGCAGAAGGCTGCCAAGATACACCACTTTTTTACCCGGCGCGCGCGTCAACTGGAATACCGAGGCTTGCACCTGCTTGAACGAATCCAGTTGCAGAAAGACGGGAGAACCGTACAGAAAACTGTCAGAAAGCGCGTTGATGGATGCCTGAACGAACGCCGTGCTCTTTTCGTCGATCTTCGCGTCCGGCTCGCCGTTCTGCTCGCGCGACATTTGCCAAACGTCCCACATCGCGCCTTCCAGCATGCGCATCAGCAGGCCCGCGGCTTTTTCCTGCTCGCCCTTCGGCACGGATTTGTCGATAAATGCGGCGATGCTCTGGAAACCGCCGTTCATCTGACCATTCGCGCTCGTCGCGCCGTTTGCGTCCGCGCCGGCGAACAGGTTCAGCACGCGCAACGCGCTTTCTTCGAGATGCTTCTGCAACTCGGCGTTCTCCTGCGGCACCGAGCGCATGGCGAATCGGTGAGCAGCCGCGGCGCGGGTCGCGGGCGTTTGCAGCGCAGCGCGCAAGTTCATCCACTGCTTGACGGAGCCTTGCTCGTCGGCAGGAATGCGCAGATAGCGGAACGGATCGTTCGGGCTCACGCGCATGCCGGCGAGGAACATTCGCTGACCGCCGACATCCACCGGCAGCATGTAGTTGCTGTATTCGCGCGCCTGGCCGTCCGTGCCTCGCACCTTGTACTGCACCGACGGGCCGATATTGCGCAGGTCCGTCGGCCGCGATGTCTTCGCGCCGGAACCGAGGCGCTCGTCGAACGCGTCGCGCAGTGTTTCCTTCTTGCCGACGCCGCGCGCGTCAGGCGCGCCGCTGCCGTCCGTCATGTTCTCGACGTTGATCGCGCGGAAATCCGTGAATTCGACCGTTTCGCCCTGCGCGCCCGCGAACTGCGATGCAACCGGCGAGGTGCCGCCGATCGTCCCGTTGAACGGCGCGGTCTTGGCGCTGCCGCCCGTCATCGGCCAGGCGGTCATTTCGAGTTTAGAGCCGCCGTCCTGAAAGCTCGATTGATAAATCGACACGCCGTCGTACGTGAACGGCTTGTTCACCTCGACACGCGCCGGAATGCGCTTGCCCGTCTTGTGATCGATCACGACGATATCGCTCGCGAAGAGCTTCGGCATGCCGGTCGAGTAGTAATCGACGATGAACTTGTCGAGCTGAATGGAGAACGGCAGGTCTTGAATGATCGAGCCGTCCTGCTGATTCAGAATGGCCGTGCCGACGTACTGCCCTTCCGGCACCCACGCGTAGCCGCGAAACGTCGGATTCGACGTGGAAAGGCGATGCTCGGCGGGAATGTCGTTGATGACCGCGTTCGTGGCGACCGGCGTCTTGTTGAAGAGCCACATCTGCAGCTTGATCGGCAGATTGCTGTCGAGCAGCCCGCCAATGCAGATCACGACGATCGCGAGGTGCGCCGAGATATAGCCGAGCTTCGTGAGCGCGCCGCGCTTGCCGGCGATCAGCGTCGCACCCGTGTCGGTCTCGCGCCGGACGAAGCGATAGCCCATCTTCGCGCTGAGGCGTTCGAGCGCCGCGGCAGTTTGAGCGCGGTCCGCGCCGACCACGAACTCGCCCTTGTGATGGAACGCGCGCAGACTGCCCTCGTGCACGCGATCCTTCCAGTTCTTGATATCCGCGACCATCTTCGGGCCATTGCGCACGACGCACAGCGACACCGAAATCACGAGAAACACGAGAATCAGCATGAACCACCACGCGCTGTACACGTTGTAGAGGCTCAGGCCGCGGAAGATGTCCGCCCAGAACGGGCCGAACTGGTTGACGTAGTTGGGATACGGGTCTTCCTGCGTCAGCACCGTGCCGATGATGCTCGCGATCGCCAGCACGACCAGCAAGGCGATGGCAAAGCGCATCGAACTCACGAGCTCGACGAAATGCTTCATGGCGCGACGGCTCGACTTCGACTGCAATCCCGATGTGGTGATGCTCATTCAAACTCCGGCTGACAGCAAAAAAGGGTGGAGACGTAAGCGGTCTGACCGACCGACGTCCCACCCTTTTTCTTGTTTTCGCGCCCGCCTCTGTGGGCCGGCTTCGTGCGTAGTATGGGCGATTCCCCGCGTTCTTGCTCTTCGCCGGGAACCGCTGGACGCTCTCGTGCTGCGTTTAATGCAATCCGGCGACGTAATCCGCTACCGCTTTCATTTCCGCTTCGTTCAGGCGCGACGCGATGGCGTGCATCGGTTCGCTGTTGTTGCGCGTGCCCTGGGCGAAGGCATTGAGCTGCGCGACGGTGTAATCGCCCCACTGCCACGACAGCCGCGGATACTGCACCGGAATGCCCATGCCCGTTGCGCCGTGGCACGCGGCGCACGCCGGCACGCCTTTGTCGGCAATCCCGCCGCGATAGATCTTCTGGCCGAGCGCGACGTCGGTCTTGTCGCGAGCGTAATTCGGCTTGATCTGCTGAGACGCGAAGTACGCCGCCACGTTCACCATGTCCTGATCCGACAGCGCCCCGGCGATGCCCGTCATGATCGGATTGTTGCGCGCCGGCGCCTTTGCGCCCGGCTGCGTCTTGTAATCCTTCAACTGCTTGACGATGTAGTCGGCGTGCTGCCCTGCGAGCTTGGGAAACGCGGCGCCGGCGCTGTTGCCGTCCGCCGCGTGACACGCCGCGCAAACCTGGGTCGCGATGGCCTGCCCCCTTGCCGCATCCGGCTTGGCCGGCTGGGCCGCCTCCGCCGCATTCACTGAAACCGATACCGCCAATCCACCGAGAGCCGCCGCTGCCTGAAGCACCACCAGAGACCTGTACAGTCGGTTCATTCGCGTACCCTGTTTTTCGTCTTGTGAGAATGTTAGGTTCTGCAAAAAACGACGGCAGCCGGACATGGCCGCAAGTACCCGAACGAAAGGGCTCAAAAGATGCCCTGAAACTGTCTCGCTCCTTTATGGGTGACGCCTGCAGCCTGGGTCTTGCGCCCATGCGGGTCTTTAAAAATCCGTCGTATTGTACAATAACCCGCTACACGCAAAGACGCCAGTCGGGGCATGCCCAGTATCGCCGGGGTTCTCTAGGCTTCGAGTCGACGCCTCTCTCTCGCGCTCTTTCGCGCTCTCTTGTCCTCCCGCCAATGCCATTTCTGCTCCATCAAGCCCGCTTCTTCACCACGGTCAATCACCTGCGCGACCTTCCGCCGACGCCGCAGCCGGAAATCGCATTCGCGGGTCGCTCGAACGCCGGAAAGTCGACGGCGATCAACGTGCTCTGCAATCAGAAACGTCTCGCGTTCGCCAGTAAGACGCCGGGACGCACGCAGCACATCAACTACTTCTCGGTCGGGCCGGAAGCCGCGCCGGTCGGACACCTGGTCGACTTGCCCGGCTATGGCTACGCCGAAGTGCCCGGCGCGGCGAAGGCGCATTGGCAGCAGTTGCTCTCGACCTACCTTCAGAGCCGCGCGCAACTACGCGGCATGATTCTGATGATGGATTCGCGCCGTCCGCTGACGGAACTCGACCGCATCATGGTCGACTGGTTCGCGCCGACCGGCAAGCCGATCCACGCGCTCCTCACGAAGTGCGACAAATTGACGCGACAAGAGATGACCAACGCGCTGCGCGCGACGCAGAAGTCGTTTGGTGAATACAAGGCGGCGGGGTATCGCGGGGAGTTGAGCGTGCAGTTGTTTTCCGCGCTCAAGCGCACGGGCCTCGAAGAGGCGCACGAACTGATCGAAAGCTGGCTGCTGCCGGCCGAAGCGGCATCCGAAGACGCGGCCGAGTGATCTCGTAGTGGCAGCGGAGTTGCGAGCGGGATAAAAAAACCCGCCGCATGACGGCGGGTGAACAGCCTTATCGAATAACGACAGGCACCCGCTCAGGGAGGAGAAGCGGGGAGCGCGGCGCGAGCGCCTTGCTCGCTGGCTATGATATACCATTGTCTCAAAACGCCTCCAAAACGCTCGCCGGCTTGTCCAGCATGGCTTTGCGCCATATAGCGCACGTTTTGGATCTCCTCCTGAAGCACGTCAATTCGAGTCGAGTCATGAGTTTTTATCCGCGTCATCGCCCGCGCCGCATGCGCCGCGATGACTTCTCGCGCCGTCTGATGCGCGAGAACATTCTCACCACCAACGACCTCATTTATCCGGTGTTCATCGTCGAAGGCGCGAACGTGCGTCAGGCGGTGCCGTCGATGCCGGGCGTCGAGCGCACGTCGGTCGATCTGCTGATGAAGGTCGCCGAGCAATGCGTCGAGTTGGGCGTGCCGGTGATTTCGCTTTTCCCGGCGATCGAGCCGTCGCTCAAGACGCCCGACGGCCGCGAGGCGACCAATCCCGATGGTCTGATTCCGCGCGCGGTGCGTGAACTGAAGAAGAACTTCCCGATGCTCGGCGTGCTGACCGACGTCGCGCTCGACCCGTACACGAGCCACGGTCAGGACGGCGTGCTCGACGAAGAAGGCTACGTCAAGAACGACGAAACCAGCGAAATTCTCGTCGATCAGGCGCGCACGCAGGCGGAAGCGGGCGTGGATATCGTCGCGCCGTCGGACATGATGGACGGGCGTATCGGCGCGATCCGCGAAATGCTGGAAAGCGACGGCCACATTCACACGCGCATCATGGCGTATGCCGCGAAGTACGCGTCGGCGTTCTACGGCCCGTTCCGCGACGCGGTCGGCTCCGCCGCCAATCTCGGCAAGGGTAACAAGATGACGTATCAGATGGACCCGTCGAACTCGGACGAAGCCATGCGCGAAGTGCGCATGGATATCGAGGAAGGCGCGGACATGGTGATGGTCAAGCCCGGCATGCCGTATCTCGATATCGTCTGGCGCGTGAAGGACGAGTTCCGCTTTCCGACGTATGCGTATCAGGTCAGCGGCGAATACGCGATGATCAAGGCCGCGACGCAGAACGGCTGGCTCGATCACGACAAGGCGATGATGGAATCGCTGCTCGCGTTCAAGCGCGCGGGCGCGGATGGCGTGCTGACGTACTTCGCGCTGGACGCTGCGCGGATTCTGCGCGCGTCGAAGTAAACTTCGCGATCACGCGAAACAAGGGCGATGCGTTCGGGCATCGCCCTTTTCTTTTAGCCGTTCGAAGGCCCGAGCTTGTCGAGGCGCTTCAGGAACGTGTCCGCCGATTCATAGCCGACGACCCGCAAGACCTCATTGCCCTGAGCGTCGAAGAAAATGATGCCCGGTGGCCCGAACAGCTTGAAACGCTTCAGCAGCGCCTGATCGTCCGCATTGTTCGCGGTGACGTCGGCGCGCAGCAGGTTCAGTTGGGCGAGCCGCGCCTGAACGCGGGCATCGGAGAAGGTCAGGTTTTCCATCTCCTTGCAGGAGACGCACCAGTCCGCGTAGAAGTCCAGCATCGCGGGGCGGGCGGCGGCTTTGACGGCCGAGTCCAGTTCCGTCGAGGACCGCACCGGCGCAAAAGTCGGCGATTGATTCCGCGCGGCGGCAGAAGCGGCCGGATCGGCGCGAGATGTCAGAACGGCGAGCGGCTGCAACGGATCGGTCGATCCCGCCGCGAGACCGACGATAAGCGCGGCCGCCCAGACGACGCAAACCGCGCCGAGCCCGCGCCCGAGGCGCTTCCACACCGTTGCCGGCGCTGCGGTGACCGCGCCGAATACGCCTAGCGACGCTGCTGCAATCAACAGCCACAGCGCGCCGAGCAGCATGCGTGCGACGCCGCCGATCACCGGCCACACGATCCACAACGCCGCCGCCAGCAGCACGACGCCGAAAAAGACTTTCACACCGTCCATCCACGCGCCCGCTCTCGGCAGGATTGAACCGGCGCCGAGCCCGATGACGAGCAACGGCACGCCGAGACCGATGCCCATTGCGAACAGCGCCGCACCGCCGAGCAGCGCGTTGCCGGTGTGCGCGATGAACGCCAGCACGGCGAAAAGCGGTGCCGTCATGCACGCGCCGACGACCAGCGCGGACAACGCGCCCATCACGGCGACCGCCGCGAACTTGCCGCCGCTGCGCTTCTGCGATGCCTCATTAACGCTGCTCTGCCACCGCTCGGGCAGCGCGATATCGACGCCCGAGATCAGCGTGACAGCGAACACGGTGAGCAAGACGCCGAACGCGCCGAGCACCCACGGGTTTTGGAGCCACGCGCCGAGACTTTGCCCGATTAGCGCGGCCGCCACGCCGAGCGCGGTGTACACGAGCGCCATGCCGACGACATAAGAAACGGACAGCGCGAAGCCGCGCGCCCGCGTCACCCGGGCGCCCTCGCCGACAATGATTGCCGAGAGAATCGGGATCATGGGATACGAGCAGGGCAGCAGACTCAGCACCATGCCCGCCAGAAAGTACAGACCGACGACGGCGAAGAATCCGCCGCCTTCGAGCATCGACTGCGCGTAGTCGGCGCTCGTCGCGCGCTCGAAGAAGGATTGCGATGCATCCGTCGCGGACGGAGCCGGCGCCCGAGCGCCCGCAGGCTGCAACGCGGCGCCTTTCACGCGGTACGTGCGCTCCATCGGCGGGTAGCAGATGCCCTGATCGGCGCAACCTTGCGATGTTACGGCCAGTTCGAACGGGCCCTTGGCCTGCGCGACGGGAATGCGGATCAGCAACTCGCCGCGATACGTCTCGACGTCCTTATTGAACGTCTGATCAAAGTGGACTTTGCCGGCCGGCAATTGCGCGGCGCCGATAGTCGCCTCGCCGGTTTTGACGGCAAAAGCGAACCGCTCGCGGTACATGTAGTAGCCGTCGGCGATCTTGTATCGCACGTCGACTTCGCCCGGCTGCTCGGACGCGCTGAATTTGAACGCGACAGCCGGGTCAAGGAAATCGTCGGCAGCGCGCGCCACGCCCATCGCACCGGAGAACACGGCCAGCAGCAGCAAGGCTCCCCACGCGCGACGCCCGAAGAGTCGAAAAAGCTCAAACATGAATAGAACGCTGGGTTTCTGCATTGACCCACTGACCGTAAGCCGACGAAGCGTCCGCCTGCCAGACAAGGATCTCGGGCGTTTCGTACGGATGCCGTTGCGCGACGAATTGCTGAAGCTCATCTGCCCGCGCGACGCTCGTTTTGATCAGCACCTGCACTTCCTGCGACGACTCCACCGCGCCCTTCCAGTGATAGTGCGATTCGACCGCGCCGAGCTTGGTGACGCACGCGGCGATACGCGCTTCGAGAATGCCCTCAACGAGCGCGTTCGCCGATTCGGCGTCGGGCAACGTGGTCAGCATCAGGACGACGGGAACGTTCACTCGCGGCTCCAAAGAAGCAGGTAACGACCAATATCGTAGCATTCGCGGACTGCGCCGCCTCACTACCGAACCAGCCTACGGAAAGGTACCGCCGAAAACAAAAAGGCCAAGCTGAGCTTGGCCTTTTTGCTGACTGCTACCGAAAACTTATTCAGCTTCCTGAACTTCTTCGGTCTCTCCGACTTCCGGGCGATCCATCAGTTGGACCAGCGCCATCGGGGCGTTGTCGCCGACGCGGAAACCGAACTTCAGGATGCTCAGGTAGCCACCCGGACGGTTCGCGTAGCGCGGGCCGAGCACGTCGAACAGCTTCGCGACGGAATCACGATCGCGCAGGCGGTTGAACGCGAGACGGCGATTTGCCAGCGACGGCTTCTTGCCGAGCGTGATCAGCGGCTCGACAACCTTGCGCAGTTCCTTGGCCTTCGGCAGCGTCGTCTTGATGACTTCGTGCTCGATCAGCGAGTTCGACATGTTACGGAGCATTGCCAGACGGTGGCTGCTCGTGCGGTTCAGTTTCCGCAGACCATGCTTGTGACGCATCTTCAGTTCCTTTAACGAGTTTTGATCCAGCTCTTCTATTGCGCTCCGCTTTCACGGAAAAGGCGCACGGGCCGGTCGAAGAAAAAAGCAAGACGCGGATTTTAAAGCAAAATCCGCGTCTTTGCCAGTTACACCGCGACGTCCGCGATGACTTGCAGACTTACTTGTCCAACCCGGCCGGCGGCCAGTTTTCGAGCTTCATGCCGAGCGTCAGGCCACGCGAAGCCAGGACTTCCTTGATTTCGTTCAGCGACTTGCGGCCCAGGTTCGGCGTCTTCAGCAGCTCGTTTTCCGTGCGCTGGATCAGATCGCCGATGTAGTAGATGTTCTCGGCCTTCAGGCAGTTCGCGGAGCGAACCGTGAGTTCGAGGTCGTCCACCGGACGCAGCAGGATCGGATCGATCTGCGGCGCGCGCGACGGCGCTTCCGCTGCCGCTTCCGTGCCTTCCAGGGCTGCGAACACCGACAACTGGTCCACCAGAATGCGCGCCGATTGACGGATCGCTTCTTCCGGCGAGATGACACCGTTGGTTTCGATGTTCATCACGAGCTTGTCGAGGTCGGTACGCTGTTCGACACGCGCGCTTTCCACGGCGTAGCTCACGCGACGCACCGGCGAGAACGACGCGTCCAGCACGATGCGGCCGATGATCTTCGCCGAATCTTCGCCGTAGCGACGCACGTTGCCCGGCACGTAGCCGCGGCCCTTCTCGATCTTGATCTGAACGTCGAGCTTGCCGCCCTTCGACAGATGAGCGATCACGTGTTCCGGATTGATGACCTCGCAGTCGTGCGCGAGTTCGATATCGCCGGCAGTGACCACGCCTTCGCCTTCCTTGCGCAGCGTGACCGTGACTTCGTCGCGGTTGTGCAGCTTGAAGACGACGCCCTTCAGGTTCAACAGCAGGTTGACCACATCCTCTTGCACACCATCGAGCGTCGAGTATTCGTGCACGACGCCTGCGATCGTCACTTCGGTCGGCGCGTAGCCCACCATCGACGACAGCAGCACGCGCCGAAGCGCGTTACCCAAGGTGTGGCCATAGCCGCGTTCGAACGGCTCCATAACCACTTTCGCGTGGCTTTCGCCAAGCGATTCAACTGCAATGATCTTGGGCTTCAACAAACTGGTTTGCATAGGTTTTCCTTTTCAATACCCTCGGCTCGTTACACCGATAAGGCTGACCGGTAACAACCTGAAAATACACAGCCGGGGATGCCCCTTTGCCACGAGCAATCAGGCTCCCCGGCTGCAGATCCGGTTACTGCGCGAAGGCCGCGCGATTAACGCGAATACAATTCGACGATCAGGCTTTCGTTGATGTCGCCAGCGATATCGCTGCGCTCCGGCATCGACTTGAACGTACCTTCGAACTTCTTCGCATCGACCGACACCCAGCTCGGCATGCCGCCTTGCTCTGCCAGCGACAGTGCTTCGACGATACGCGCCTGCTTGCGCGACTGTTCGCGCACGGAGACGACATCGCCAGCCTTCACTTGCAGCGACGGGATGTTGGCGACCTGGCCGTTCACCATGATCGACTTGTGGCTCACGAGCTGACGCGCTTCAGCGCGGGTCGAGCCGAAGCCCATGCGATACACGACGTTGTCGAGACGCGACTCGAGCAGTTGCAGCAGGTTTTCGCCCGTCGGGCCCTTGCGGCGGTCGGCTTCAGCGAAGTAGCGGCGGAACTGACGCTCGAGAACGCCGTAGATACGCTTCACTTTCTGCTTTTCGCGCAACTGGGTGCCGTAGTCGGACGTACGCGCGCCCGAGGTGCGGCCGTGCTGGCCGGGCTTGCTGTCGAGCTTGCACTTGTCGGCGAGCGAGCGACGCGCGCTCTTCAGGAACAGATCGGTGCCTTCACGGCGGGACAGCTTGGCTTTGGGACCGGTATAGCGTGCCACGTTGAATCCTTAAAAATTGATCACGCGAACTTCCGTCCGCGCTAGTCCGAACCCTTTGGGCCGAACGGTGGGCTTAGTCAATTCATGACGCACGAATCCCGCCGATACTTTCGCATCAGCAGGAGCATGCGTTTGCGTCATCGCGTTAGATGCGACGGCGCTTCGGCGGACGGCAACCGTTGTGCGGGACCGGCGTCACGTCGGAGATCGCGGTGATCTTGATGCCAAGACCATGCAGCGCGCGCACCGCCGATTCACGGCCAGGACCGGGGCCCTTGATCCGCACTTCGAGGTTCTTCACGCCGTATTCCATCGCCACGCGGCCAGCCGATTCGGCTGCGACCTGAGCTGCAAACGGCGTCGACTTACGCGAGCCCTTGAAACCCTGACCGCCCGACGTCGCCCACGCGAGAGCGTTACCTTGACGATCGGTGATCGTGATGATGGTGTTGTTGAACGACGCGTGAACGTGAACCACGCCCTCGGCGACGTTCTTCTTAACCTTCTTGCGAACGCGTTGCGCCGCGGAGTTGTTCGAAGCCTTAGCCATTACGTTTTCCTGTAACTGTCAGTTCCGCTTACTTCTTCAGCGATTGCGCTGCACGACGCGGACCCTTGCGCGTACGGGCATTCGTGCGGGTGCGCTGGCCACGCAGGGGCAGGCCCTTGCGGTGACGCATGCCGCGGTAGCAACCCAAGTCCATCAGGCGCTTGATGTTCATCGTCACTTCACGGCGCAGGTCGCCTTCGACGATGAACTTGCCCACTTCGTCACGCAGCTTTTCGAGGTCTGCGTCAGTGAGGTCCTTGACCTTCTTCGAAAATTCCACACCAGCTGCGGTGCAAATGCCGCGAGCGCGCGTGCGACCGATGCCGAAGATTGCCGTCAGGCCGATCTCGGTATGCTGGTGATTCGGGATGTTAACCCCTGCGATACGAGCCATTGTTTTTCCTCAAACAAAAAGCGCAAGCAAAAGCGCGGCGTTCAGCCTTGACGCTGTTTGTGGCGCGGATCAGAGCTGCAAATCACGCGCACAACGCCCTTGCGCTTGATGATCTTGCAATTGCGGCAAATGCGCTTAACCGATGCCATCACTTTCATGATATTACCCTTTTTTCAAATCACTTCGCCCGGAACACGATCCGTGCACGAGACAGATCGTAAGGCGTCAATTCAACCGTAACCTTGTCGCCTGGCAGGATGCGGATGTAGTGCATCCGCATCTTTCCAGAAATGTGTCCCAGGACGACATGGCCATTTTCCAATTTCACCCGGAAAGTAGCGTTGGGCAGGTTTTCGATCACCTCGCCCTGCATCTGGATTACATCGTCTTTGGCCATAGTCCTTAATTAACGCATCGGGACATTGCCGCCCTTGAAGTTTGCCTTCTTGAGCAGCGATTCATATTGTTGCGACATAACGTACGACTGCACCTGAGCCATGAAGTCCATCGTGACGACGACAATGATCAGCAGCGACGTTCCACCAAAATAAAACGGCACGTTCCAGCGCAACACCAAGAACTCAGGCAACAGGCACACGAACACAATGTAGATCGCACCGGCCAGCGTCAAACGCGTGAGGATGCGGTCGATATACCGTGCAGTCTGATCGCCCGGACGGATACCCGGAACGAATGCACCGCTCTTCTTCAAGTTGTCGGCGGTTTCCCGGCTGTTGAACACCAGTGCGGTGTAGAAGAAGCAGAAGAAAACGATCGCCAACGCATACAGCAGCACGTACACCGGTTGACCGGGCTTGAGGGCCTCGGCCACGCCGTGCAGCGTGTTCGCGAACCAGTTGGTGCGCGTGCCCGAACTGAACCAGTTCAGGATGGTTGCCGGGAAGAGGATGATCGACGACGCGAAGATCGGCGGAATCACACCCGACATGTTGAGCTTCAGCGGCAGATGGGACGACTGTCCGCCGTAAATCTTGTTACCGACCTGGCGCTTCGCGTAGTTCACGAGGATCTTGCGCTGACCGCGTTCGATGAACACGACCAGATACGTGACCGCCGCAATCAGCACGACGATGATGATCGCCGAGATGATGCTCATCGAACCGGTGCGGACCAACTCGAACAGACCGCCGATCGCGTTCGGGAAACCCGCCGCGATACCACCGAAGATGATGATCGAGATACCGTTGCCGAGACCGCGCTCCGTGATCTGCTCACCCAGCCACATCAGGAACATTGTGCCCGTCACCAGCGTGACGACCGTCGTCAGCCGGAACACCATGCCGGGGTCCAGCACCAAAGCGGGCTGGTTCTCCAGCGCCACCGCGATACCGAACGCCTGGAAGGTCGCGAGCACCACGGTGAAGATACGCGTGTACTGCGTGATCTTCCGCTGCCCCGCCTGCCCTTCCTTCTTCAACGCCTCCATCTGCGGCGACACGATCGACAGCAACTGCATGATGATCGACGCCGAAATGTAGGGCATGATGCCCAGCGCAAAGATCGTGAATCGCGACAGCGCGCCACCCGAGAACATGTTGAACATGCCAAGGATGCCGCCCGACTGGCTCTGGAACAGCTTGGCCAGTTGATCCGGATCGATGCCGGGAACCGGAATGTGCGCACCAATGCGGTAGACGATCAGCGCCAGCAGCAGGAACACTGCACGCCGACGCAGATCGCCGAATTTCGCCGCGCTTCGACCGGGTTTTGCGAGACTCGGGCTGTTAGCCAAGAACCTTCTCCGATGCTAGTGCTAGTAACGGCGAAAGCGCGTTACTCGGCGAACGAGCCGCCAGCGGCTTCGATTGCCTCACGGGCGCCCTTCGTTGCCGTCAGGCCCTTCACCGTGACCTTGCGACTGATCTCGCCGGTCTTGATGATCTTCGCGCTCTTGATGAGCTCGCCGACCAGACCCGCTTGCTTCAGCGCCAAGAGATCGATTTCGTCGACCGGCAGCTTCTCGAGATCCGAGAGGCGCACTTCACCGACGAATTCCTTCGTCAGCGAGGTAAAGCCGCGCTTCGGCAGACGACGCTGCAGAGGCATCTGACCGCCTTCGAAGCCGACCTTGTGAAAGCCGCCCGAACGCGATTTCTGACCCTTGTGGCCGCGGCCCGCGGTCTTGCCGAGGCCCGAACCGATCCCGCGACCGACGCGACGCTTTGCGTGCTTCGCGCCTTCCGCCGGCTTCAGGTTATTCAATTCCATGTTCAACTCCTTGGATCCGTGGTCGGCCGCTTAGGCGATGACCTTAACGAGGTACGAGACCTTGTTGATCATCCCGCGCACTGCCGGCGTGTCCTGCAGCTCGGAGACCGAGTTCAGGCGACGCAGGCCGAGGCCACGCACCGTTGCGCGGTGCGATTCGCGGGTCCCGATCAGGCTCTTGACGAGCTGAACCTTGACAGTTTTTTTAGACATGGTGCCCACCTTAGCCCAGAATGTCTTCGACGGACTTACCACGCTTCGCCGCGATGTCGGCCGGAGTCGACTGCTTGCGCAGGCCATCCAGCGTCGCACGGACGAGGTTGTACGGGTTCGTCGAACCGTGGCTCTTGGCCACAACGTTTTGCACGCCCATCACGTCGAACACTGCGCGCATCGGACCGCCTGCGATCACGCCGGTACCGTCCTTCGCCGGAGCGAGGAGGACCGCCGAAGCGCCGTGCTTGCCGTGAACTTCGTGTTGCAACGTGCCATTCTTCAGGGGCACCTTGAACATGTTGCGGCGGGCTTGTTCCATTGCCTTCTGAACGGCAACCGGAACTTCCTTCGCCTTGCCCTTGCCCATGCCGACGCGGCCATCGCCGTCGCCAACCACGGTCAGTGCGGCGAAACCGAGAATACGGCCACCCTTCACGACCTTGGTCACGCGGTTGACCGAAATCATCTTTTCGCGCAGGCCGTCGTCGCGTTCGTCAGCCTGAACTTTCGCTTGCATCTTTGCCATGACGAATTCTTCCCTTAGAACTTGAGCCCGGCTTCGCGCGCCGCATCAGCCAGCGCCTTCACGCGGCCGTGGTAGCGGAAACCCGAGCGGTCAAAGGCGACGGATTCGATGCCGGCAGCCTTGGCCTTTTCGGCAATACGCTTGCCGATCAGGGTTGCAGCGTTGATGTTGCCGCCCTTGCCCGACTTGTCGGCCAGCTCTGCGCGCACTTCGGCTTCGAGCGTCGAGGCGCTTGCGAGCACCTTGGTGCCGCACGCCGAGAACACTTGCGCGTAGATGTGCGTATTCGTGCGATGCACGGCGAGACGCGCGACCTGCAGCTCGGCGATCTTGATACGCGTCTGACGAGCGCGGCGCAGGCGAGATTGAGTCTTATCCATGATTGCGCACCCTTACTTCTTCTTCGTTTCTTTGAGGATCACGACCTCGTCGGAATAGCGCACGCCCTTGCCCTTGTAGGGCTCCGGCGGACGATAGCCGCGCACTTCCGCCGCGACTTGTCCGACTTTCTGCTTGTCGATCCCCTTGATCACGATTTCGGTCTGCGACGGGGTTTCAGCCTTGATGCCTTCCGGCATCTGGTGCACCACGGGGTGCGAGAAACCCAGCGACAGGTTCAGCTTGTCGCCTTGCGCTTGCGCACGATAACCGACGCCAACCAGCGTCAGCTTGCGCTCGAAACCCTTGGTGACGCCGTGCACCATGTTCGCCACCAGGGCGCGCATCGTGCCGGACATCGCATTCGCTTCACGGCTTTCGTTGGCCGGCGCGAAGTTCAGCGTACCGTTGTCGTTCGCCACGGTCACCAGCGGGTTGCCCGCTTGCGAGATCGTGCCGAGCGGCCCCTTGACGGTGATGACGTCGCCCTTGACGGCCACTTCCGCGCCTTGCGGCAGCGCGATCGGGCTTTTACCTACACGAGACATGTTTCTTCTCCCTTCGGCGTTAAGCGACGTAGCAGATGACTTCGCCGCCGACGCCGTTCTGGCGCGCCTTGCGGTCGGTCATCACACCCTTCGGCGTCGACACGATTGCAACGCCCAGGCCGTTCATGACCTGCGGGATGTCGTTGCGACCGCGGTACACGCGCAGACCGGGCTTCGACACGCGCTCGAGGCGCTCGATCACCGGACGGCCAGCGTAGTACTTCAACGCGATATTCAATTCCGTCTTCGCACCTTCAGCCTTCACTGCGAAGTCGTCGATATAACCTTCGTCCTTCAAAACCTGCGCAATCGCAACCTTGACTTTCGACGAGGGCATAGTCACCGAAACCTTCTCGACCATCTGCGCATTGCGGATGCGAGTCAGCATATCGGCGATAGGATCACTCATGCTCATTTATGTTTCTCCTATTACCAGCTCGCCTTGGTGAGGCCAGGGATTTCGCCGCGGAATGCGATTTCGCGGATCTTGTTACGCGCAAGTCCGAACTTGCGGAACGTGCCACGCGGGCGACCCGTGATTGCGCAGCGGTTACGCTTGCGAGTCGGGTTCGAGTTACGCGGCAGTTGTTGCAGCGCGAGGCGAGCGAAGTAACGCTCTTCGTCCGACTTGCTCGAGTCTTCGATCACAGCCTTCAGTTCAGCACGCTTCGGAGCGTACTTCGCGGCCAGGCGTGCGCGCTTCTTTTCACGTTCGATCAGTGCCAGTTTAGCCACGGTAACCTCAGTTTCTGAACGGGAACTTGAAGCCGGCGAGCAGCGCCTTTGCTTCGTCGTCAGTCTTCGCGGTGGTCGTGATGCTGATGTTCAGCCCACGCAGCGCGTCGATCTTGTCGTAGTCGATTTCGGGGAAAATAATCTGCTCTTTCACACCGATGTTGTAGTTGCCACGACCGTCGAATGCACGGCCCGACACGCCGCGGAAGTCGCGCACGCGGGGCAGCGCAACCGTCACGAAGCGGTCCAGGAATTCGTACATCGCTTGACCGCGCAGCGTCACCATCGCGCCGATCGGGTAGCCCTGACGAATCTTGAAGCCTGCGATTGCCTTACGCGCCTTCGTGATAACCGGCTTCTGGCCGGCGATCTTCGTCAGGTCGCCGACGGCGTTTTCGATGATCTTCTTGTCAGCGACGGCTTCGCCAAGGCCCATGTTCAGGGTGATCTTGGTGATGCGCGGCACTTCCATGATGGACTTGTAGCCGAACTTTTCGACGAGTTGCGGCACAACCGTTTCTTTATAAATCTCTTGCAGACGAGCCATTATTTAACTCCGCATCAGGCGTTGAGCGTGGCGCCGGTCGACTTCAAGAAGCGAACCTTCTTGCCGTCTTCGACCTTGATGCCAACACGCGATGCCTTGCCGTTCGCGTCGACGAGTGCGACGTTCGAAATGTGCAGCGGCATCGACTTGGCTTCCACACCGCCCGTCGTACCCTTCATCGGGTTCGGCTTCACGTGCTTCTTGACGAGGTTGATACCCTCGACGGTCACACGATCTTCCGCAACGGCCAGCACGGTGCCGCGCTTGCCCTTGTCCTTGCCGGTGATGACGATGACTTCGTCACCCTTGCGAATCTTGTTCATCGCGACTCCTTACAGCACTTCCGGCGCGAGCGAAACGATCTTCATGAATCGTTCGCTACGCAGTTCACGCGTCACCGGCCCGAAAATACGCGTGCCGATCGGCTCGAGCTTGGTATTCAAGAGGACAGCGGCATTGCCGTCGAACTTGATCAGCGAGCCATCCTGGCGACGCACGCCCTTGGCCGTGCGAACGACCACGGCGTTGTAGATTTCGCCCTTTTTCACGCGTCCGCGCGGCGTCGCTTCCTTGACGGTCACCTTGATGATGTCGCCAATGCTAGCGTAACGACGCTTCGAGCCGCCGAGCACCTTGATGCACATGACTTCACGCGCACCCGTGTTGTCGGCCACTTCAAGCCGAGTTTCGGTCTGGATCATGGTTTATCTTTCCCAACTTAATCCGGTCGCACCACCATGGCACATCCGGTCAGTCTTGGTCCCGTCAGCCAATCGGCTGCTTGGGTTAGAACAGGCAGCGAAGGCAGACGAAACCCGCCATCGCAATCCGGTGAATCTGTCGATACAGGCTGGCGCCCGAACCGGCTTCCCCCACCAATTTCGCCCGCGACGGGGCTCCCACAAAGAGGGAAGACCGAGATTATAACAAATAATCTCGGTCTTGCAAGCGAAACTTACTGCGACACTACTTACTGCATCGCGATACTTCAGCTTTAGATCACGCGAGCCGCTTCGAGCAGCTTCGACACAACCCAGGCCTTCGTCTTCGAAATCGGACGGGTTTCCTGGATTTCGACGAGGTCGCCCTCGTTGTACGTGTTCGCGTCATCGTGCGCGTGGTACTTCTTCGAGCGCACGACGTACTTGCCGTAGATCGGGTGCTTCACACGGTGCTCGACCAGCACGGTAACCGTCTTGTCCATCTTGTTGCTGACGACCTTGCCGACCAGCGTCCGCTTGAGCGAGGTTTTTACGCTATCGTTCATTTCTGGTTCGCCTTTTCAGTCAGGACAGTCCGCACACGTGCGATGTCGCGACGAACCTTCTTCAGCTGGCTCGTGTTCGTGAGCTGCTGGGTCGCGAGTTGCATGCGCAGGCCGAATTGCGCCTTAAGCAGGTCCGACAGCTCTTTGTTGAGCGCCGCCTGGTCCTTCTGGTGAAGTTCAGATGCCTTCATCGTTTACTCCTTAGGCGCCGAGCTGGCGGATGACGAAGTTCGTCTTCAGCGGCAGCTTGGCTGCAGCCAGACGGAACGCTTCGCGCGCCAGTTCTTCGGAGACACCGTCCATTTCGTACAGCATCTTGCCCGGTTGAATTTCAGCGACGTAGTACTCCGGGTTACCCTTACCGTTACCCATACGCACTTCTGCCGGCTTTTGCGAAATCGGCTTGTCCGGGAAAATGCGGATCCAGATCCGGCCGCCACGCTTGATGTGACGCGTCATGGCACGACGCGCCGCTTCGATTTGACGCGCGGTCAAACGGCCGCGACCGATAGCCTTCAGGCCATATTCACCGAACGACACCGCGTTGCCGCGCGTCGCCTTGCCGGTGTTACGACCCTTCTGCTCTTTGCGATACTTTCTGCGTTTCGGTTGCAGCATCGTTATTCTCCACTCTTCGCGTCACCGCCGGCGCCGCCACGACGGGGGCCGCCGCGGCGTGCACCACCCGGCGCACCTTCACCGTCACGACGCGGACGGCGATCGCCACCCGGACGTGCGTTGCGACGCGGACGCTTCTCTTCCGCGACTTCTTCCACTACCGGCGCTTCGTTACGGCCGAGGGTGTCGCCCTTGTAGACCCACACCTTCACGCCGATGATGCCGTACGTGGTCTTCGCTTCGGACGTCGCGTAGTCGATATCGGCCCGCAACGTATGGAGCGGCACGCGACCTTCGCGATACCACTCGGTACGAGCGATTTCAATACCGTTCAGACGGCCCGCGCTCATGATCTTGATGCCCTGGGCGCCAAGACGCATCGCGTTTTGCATCGCGCGCTTCATCGCGCGGCGGAACATGATCCGGCGCTCGAGCTGCTGCGTGATGGAATCGGCGATCAGTTGAGCGTCGGTTTCCGGCTTGCGGATTTCTTCGATGTTGACGTGAACCGGAACGCCCATGCGCTTTTGCAGCTCGGACTTGAGCGACTCGATGTCTTCGCCCTTCTTGCCGATCACGACACCCGGACGCGAGCTGAAAATCGTGATGCGTGCGTTCTTTGCAGGACGCTCGATCACCACGCGACCGACGGACGCGTTCTTCAGCTTCTTCTTCAGGTATTCACGAACACCGATGTCTTCCTGCAACATCGCCGCGAAATTGTTGTTGTTCGCGTACCAGCGCGAAGCCCAATTGCGGCTGACGGCCAAACGGAAGCCAGTCGGATGAATTTTCTGTCCCATCGTATGGCTCCTTAATTCCCGACCGTCACAGTGATGTGACAGGATTGCTTCTCGATGCGGTTACCGCGACCCTTTGCGCGTGCGGTGAAACGCTTCAGCGAAGCGGCCTTGTCGACGTAGATGCTCGTGATCTTGAGCTCGTCGATATCGGCGCCTTCGTTGTGTTCCGCATTCGCGATCGCAGACAGCACGACCTTCTTGACGATACCCGCCGCCTTCTTCGGCGAGAACGTCAGGACGTTCAGCGCCTTGTCGACCGGCAAACCACGAATCTGGTCAGCCACAAGGCGCGTTTTCTGCGCCGAGATGCGGGCACCGCGATGAATTGCTTTCACTTCCATCTTGATAGCCCCTTATTTCTTGGCCTTCTTGTCGGCCGCGTGACCCTTGAACGTACGGGTCAGTGCGAACTCGCCAAGCTTATGGCCGACCATGTTTTCCGTGACGTACACCGGAACGTGCTGACGGCCGTTGTGGACGGCGATCGTCAGACCGATGAAGTCCGGCAGAATCGTCGAACGACGCGACCAGGTCTTGATCGGCTTCTTGTCACGCGTGGACGCAGCCGCCTCAACTTTCTTCAGCAAATGAGCGTCGCAGAACGGACCTTTTTTAGCAGAACGTGTCATTGCCTACTCCTTAACGCTTGTGACGGCGCTGGACGATCATCGTCGTCGTGCGCTTATTGCTGCGGGTGCGATAGCCCTTCGTCGGCGTGCCCCACGGGCTCACCGGGTCGCGACCTGCAGCCGTGCGGCCTTCACCACCACCGTGCGGGTGATCGATCGGGTTCATCGCAACACCACGCACCGTCGGACGGATACCGCGCCAGCGGTTTGCACCGGCCTTACCGATTTGACGGAGGCTGTGCTCTTCGTTGCCGACTTCACCGATGGTTGCACGGCACTCGACGTGCACGCGGCGGATTTCACCCGAACGCAGACGAACCTGCGCGTAGATGCCTTCACGTGCCAGCAGCATGGCCGACGTACCAGCCGAACGCGCGATCTGCGCGCCCTTGCCCGGCAGCATTTCGATGCAGTGGATCGTCGTACCGACCGGAATGTTGCGGATCGGCAGGGTGTTGCCTGCGCGAATCGGCGCTTCCGAACCGGACATCAGCTGCGCGCCGACCGCCACGCCCTTCGGCGCGATGATGTAGCGACGCTCGCCGTCTGCGTACAGAACCAGCGCGATGTTCGCGCTACGGTTCGGGTCGTACTCGAGACGCTCGACCTTTGCCGGAATGCCGTCCTTGTTGCGACGGAAATCGACGATACGGTAGTGCTGCTTGTGACCGCCACCTTGGTGACGCGTGGTGATGCGACCGTTGTTGTTACGGCCCGCCGACTTGGATTGCGAGTCGAGCAGCGCAGCATGCGGCTTGCCCTTATGCAGATCCTTGTTGACGATCTTGACCATCGCGCGGCGACCCGGCGAGGTCGGCTTAACTTTCACGATTGCCATGATTACTTGGCCTCCGCTTCAAAGTTGATTTCCTGGCCGGGCTTCAGGCAGACGTACGCCTTCTTCACGTCCTTGCGCTTGCCGTTGAAGCGGCCAAAGCGCTTGGCTTTGCCCTTCGTGACGAGCACGTTGACGGAATTGACTTCGACCTTGAACAGCAGCTCGACAGCAGCCTTCACTTCCTGCTTCGTGGCGTCCGGCGCGACTTCGAACACGACTTGTTCGTTCTTGTCGGCAACCAGCGTCGCCTTTTCGGAGATCACCGGCGCGAGCAGAACTTGCATCAAACGATGATCGTTTTTGCGAACTTCGCTCATGACAGCAACTCCTCGATCTGAGCGACCGCAGCCTTCGTGATCAGCACTTTCTTGAAGTAGATCAGCGAGAGCGGGTCGGCGTAACGCGGCTCGACAACCGCCACGTGGGCCAGGTTGCGCGACGCGAGGTACAGGTTTTCGTCGACCGTATCGGTGATGACCAACACGGAATCGAGACCCATCGCCTTGAATTTATCAGCCAACAGCTTGGTCTTCGGCGCTTCGAGCGCGAGATCCTCGACCACCGAGATGCGGCCTTCGCGAGCCAACTGCGAGAAGATCGAGCAGAGGCCTGCGCGATGCATCTTCTTGTTGACCTTGTGCGAGAAGTTTTCTTCCGGCGAGTTCGGGAAAATGCGACCACCGCCACGCCACAACGGGCTCGACGACATACCGGCACGAGCGCGGCCCGTACCCTTCTGGCGCCACGGCTTCTTCGTGGTGTGCTTGACCTGCTCACGATCCTTCTGAGCGCGGTTGCCGCTACGTGCGTTCGCCTGATAAGCGACGACGACTTGGTGAATCAGGGCTTCGTTGTAATCGCGACCGAACACGACGTCCGATGCGGTCACGCCAGCGCCTTCCTGACCATTGGCATTCAGGAGCTTAAGTTCCATTATTTCGCTCCTTTCGCAGCACGGGTCTTGACGGCCGGGGTCACGAAGACCTTGCCGCCCTTCGCACCCGGAACAGCACCGCGGACGAGCAGCAGATTGCGCTCAGCGTCGATGCGGGCGATTTCGAGATTCTGGACCGTGACGGTCACGTCACCGAGGTGACCCGTCATGCGCTTGCCGGGGAACACGCGACCCGGATCCTGCGCCATACCGATCGAACCCGGAACGTTGTGTGAACGCGAGTTACCGTGCGATGCGCGGCCCGAAGCGAAGTTGTAGCGCTTGATGGTACCGGCGTAGCCCTTACCGATCGACGTGCCTTGCACGTCGACCTTCTGGCCGACTTCGAAAATGTCCGTACCGATGACGGCGCCGTTCGACAGTTCACCTGCCTTGGCGGTATCGATATGGAATTCGCGGAGGATTTCACCAGCTTGAACGCCGGCTTTGGCGAGGTGACCCGCCAACGGCTTCGTCACGCGCGAAGCGCGGCGAGTACCGAATGCAACCTGAACGGCGGTATAACCATCCGTTTCAACGGTCTTGATCTGCGTCACACGGTTGTCCGACACGTCCAGCACGGTGACGGGGATCGAGTCCCCCTCAGGCGTGAAGATACGGGTCATGCCAACCTTGCGACCTACGAGTCCAAGGCTCATCGTTTTCTCCATTCCCGACTGCGATTGGTCGGGGCTGATTTCAAAATGTCCGCCCTGCTACGAGAAACAAGGCGCACTTTTTTGCGCAAATGCGCGAAAAGCCTTGGAGTATAACAAGGCTTTTCGTTTTCTGCAAGCAATCAAAGACTTAGCTCCGTCCGAGACGCCGGCGGAGCTTTGTAGGCTTACTGCAGCTTGATTTCGACGTCGACACCAGCCGGCAGGTCGAGCTTCATCAGTGCGTCGACGGTCTTGTCCGTCGGGTCGACGATGTCCATCAGGCGCTGGTGCGTGCGGATTTCGAGCTGGTCGCGCGACGTCTTGTTGACGTGCGGCGAACGCAGGATGTCAAAACGCTGAATACGCGTCGGCAGCGGCACCGGGCCACGGACGATCGCGCCAGTCCGCTTCGCCGTATCGACGATCTCGGCTGCCGACTGGTCGATCAGGCGATAGTCGAAAGCCTTCAGACGAATGCGGATTTTCTGGTTCTGCATGACGATTCCTTAAAAAGAGCGAGGCGGTATTGCGCCGCCGATTGGGCAAAAGAGCGAGGAACCGGGCATTCGCTTGAGGGCGAACACCCGGTTCCGGTCACGTTACTTCAGTACAGCGACTTCAAAGAAGACCGAGATTTTACTCGATAATCTTCGCAACGACACCTGCGCCGACGGTACGGCCGCCTTCGCGGATTGCGAAGCGCAGACCTTCTTCCATGGCGATCGGGGCGATCAGCTTGACCGTGATCGACACGTTGTCGCCCGGCATCACCATTTCCTTGTCCTTCGGCAGCTCGATCGAGCCCGTCACGTCCGTCGTACGGAAGTAGAACTGCGGACGGTAGTTGTTGAAGAACGGCGTGTGACGGCCGCCTTCGTCCTTGCTCAGCACGTACACTTCAGCGGTGAAGTGCGTGTGCGGCGTGATCGAACCCGGCTTGGCCAGCACTTGGCCGCGCTCGACGTCTTCACGCTTCGTGCCGCGCAGCAGGATACCGACGTTGTCGCCCGCTTGACCTTGGTCGAGCAGCTTGCGGAACATTTCCACGCCCGTGCAGGTCGTCTTCACCGTCGGCTTGATACCGACGATTTCGATTTCCTCGCCGACCTTGATGACGCCGCGCTCGACGCGACCCGTCACCACCGTGCCGCGACCCGAGATCGAGAACACATCTTCCACCGGCATCAGGAAGGCGCCGTCAACTGCGCGCTCCGGCGTCGGGATGTACGTGTCCAGCGCGTCGGCCAG